>JBJHCR010000083.1:18212-20614 GCA_050486105.1 Vulcanimicrobiota bacterium | reverse complement strand
CTCCGAGGTCTTTCGCAAGGAGGTGGCCGGTCGAATCTTTGAGTTTTGTCAGAGCAAAAATTTCGCTTTGACAGAGCCCGAGGCGGATCAGGCTGCCGAGTATCTCATCGCCGAACTGGGCACCGCTCCCTTGAGGATTATCACCAGCGGTGACGCAGCTCGGGTCAAGAATGGGTTCCTAGGATCTCTGGACCGCAATCAGCACGGGGATGTTTTTCGCTCTCACCTTGAGGGTCTAAAGGGCCAGGTAGAGCGCCAGTACGACTTGTGCCGAACCTGGATTCGGAGTTTCGTCGAGAGTCTCAGCAAAGGCAAAGAGACGTCCCTGGCGCGCGCCTTATTAGTTCAAGAAGAAGCTGCCATCATGTTGATGACCGACGGGATTCTGGACCGAGAAGTTTCCAGCAGCGTCACCACTGGTAAGGCCGAGGGGCTCTTGGGGCAGCACGCGAAAGTGGCAAACGGCAATTTAGAGATTCGGCTTGACGAATTCTTGGGTCGCTTGACGGCTTTTCGTCACTACCATGTTCCGGCCTACCGCGAGTACCAAAAATCTCGGCACGAGGTCTTGGAAGAAGAGCGCTATCGCCTTCGCTTGGATGAGTTTGCTCCCAAGGTCATGAGTTCGTTTGTTCGCAATCGCTTGATCAACGAGATGTACTTGCCGCTGATCGGGGACAATTTGGCCAAACAGATGGGGAGCGTCGGTGAAAATAAGCGCACCGACCAGAGCGGAATGCTGCTTTTGATTTCCCCTCCCGGTTACGGTAAGACTACTCTCATGGAGTACGTAGCCAGTCGCCTGGGGCTCATCTTCGTTAAGGTGAATGGACCGGCACTCGGGCATACGGTGACTTCCTTGGACCCGGCCGAAGCGAACAATGCCACCGCAGCCCAAGAAGTGGAGAAGGTGAACTTTGGACTTGAGATGGGGAACAACGTCATGCTCTATCTCGACGATATTCAGCACTGCGACCCTGAGTTTCTGCAGAAGTTCATCTCGCTCTGCGATGGGCAGAGGCGGATCGAAGGGGTCTGGCGAGGGCGGACCAAGACCTACGACCTCAAAGGCAAGCGGTTCTGCATTATCATGGCTGGAAATCCCTACACCGAGACGGGGAGCCGATTTCAGATTCCTGACATGTTGGCGAACCGAGCCGATACTTACAACCTGGGCGACATCCTTTCAGGCAAAGAAGAGGTCTTCGAGCAGTCCTACATCGAGAACGCACTCACCAGCAATCCCACCCTTGCCCCGTTGGCTGGACGTGAGCAATCTGACCTCTATAAGTTCTTTCAGATGGCTGAAGGTACACCTATTCCCCTCAGCGAGATGAAGCATAACTATAGTGCCGCCGAAGGGGACGAGATCGTAACAGTTCTAAAGAAACTCTTCACCGTGCGGAAGACCGTGCTTCGGGTCAACCAAGAATACATTCGGAGTGCCAGCACCGATGACAAGTACCGCACCGAACCTCCCTTCAAGCTTCAGGGAAGTTATCGAAACATGTGTAAGCTAGCCGAGAAGGTGGTCCCGGTCATGAATGATCAGGAGTTGGAGAACCTGATCGTTGATCACTACCAAGGGGAGTCTCAGACTTTAACCTCCGGAGCAGAGCAGAACTTGTTGAAGCTGGCCGAGATTCGTGGGACCATGACTGACACCCAGAAGGCCCGCTGGGATGACATCAAGCGGGGCTTTGCCAGAAACTTGATGACCGGGGACGAGAGTGATCCCACCGTCAGGGTCACCAACGTATTAGCGGTGATCACCGAGCGTCTCGAGGAGATTCAAAAGTCCATTGTCAAGGCCAGTGAGACCTCTCGAGTCGAGGTTCAGGCTCCAGCAATGCCCACTCAACCTGCTTTCGGGGCAGAATTTGGACAGTATCTGGAAGGCCTGCAGGAGGCCTTGGGAAAACTTGCTGAACGCCCGGTTACCGTAACGGCAGCACCAGCACCTCCTGCGGGCCCTCCAATCCCTATTTCTGCAGGCTCCCTGTCCATGCCGCCGGGGGCCACTGGGAATCCCCTCTTGGATGCACCAACTTTCCCGCCACCGGCTCCTCCGTCCGCCCCCCCTCCGGAGGTTCCCCAACAACCAGATTGGTCGGCTAGAGTAGTTCCCGCTCTGCGCCAAGTGGCTGAATTGGTGAGGGGGCCGAACTCCAAGACCATCCTCCTTGATGGGCGACTGGTGGAGGCTTTCGATGCTTTGCGTCAGGCCGAAGACATGGAAGACATCCTTAGTGCCCTAAGACCGCTTCGTGCTGCCAAAGGTTCAAAGAAGTCTGGCTAGAGGCTGTGCGTCGAATCAACCCACATCGCCAAACTCGCCCTTTTTCCGCCAGGGGAACCGAAAAATCATACAAAAAGGTACACAATGAGCTTAGGATATGGTC
>JBJHCR010000083.1:0-18202 GCA_050486105.1 Vulcanimicrobiota bacterium | reverse complement strand
CCCTGGCAGCGTTGGTTCTCGCTTAAGTATTCTCGATACTAGTCGCTCGAACCGCCTTGCCAGGGGGGCGCCTCGACAACCGAAAATAGAAAGTTATTCCGGACCAGATCCTTCGAATTTGCAATTCCTCTGACGAAAAAATTGCGTCGTTTGGACTCGGGGCGATTCGACGCACAGCCTCTGGGGAATACACTCTTTTGAGATGATTGTTAGTACACAGGCTCCAAGATTAAACCTAGACGTCAACCTTTTTACCCAACTGCTGATCTACCGTGGAGGTCGATTGGCTCTGGTGCGCGATGGCGGAAGGCTGAAAGCATCCCTGTCGGGCTTCGAGGAGCTCTGCCGAGAAGTGGAGGCCCTCTCAGACTTCGCTGACCATGAAGCCATTTTCTTGCAGGTGGCTCCGAGTTCCGGCAAGCTCATGGCCGCTTTCGTGCACAAGACTTGCCGTGGACCGGCCGCCGGGGGCACTAGGGCTTGGAGCTATCCCAATCTGGAGAGTTTTTTCCGAGACGGGCTTCGTTTATCACGGGGTATGACCCAGAAGAACGCCTTAGCACAGCTTTGGTGGGGCGGAGGCAAAGGTCTGGTGCACGATATAGGGCGCTTGAGTCTGTTTCACCGGGGACGTCTCTTCCGACAGTATGGTCGGTTCGTTTCCAATCTTCAAGGATACTATTTCACCGCTAAGGATGTCGGGATTCATCCTGAGGATATCGCTGAAATGTATCGAACCACGCGATTTATCACCTGCATCCCCCCCGAATACGGAGGCAGTGGCGACCCTTCTCGGATGACTTCCATTGGAGTGTTTCGGGGTATTGAAGCGGTGCGTGAGCATTTGGACTCACCCCCTTGGGAATCCTTAACCTTCGTGCTTCAGGGCCTCGGTGAAGTCGGGTTTCACCTGCTTCGACAATTGGTAGAGACAGGGGCTAAGGTCAAGGCCTTCGACATCAAGGATGAGCGTTGCTTGAAGGTTTCTCGAGAGTTTCCTGGAGTTGAAGTCTCTTGCAGTGGTGCGGAGACTGTCTTGGAAGAAGCTTGTGACATCCTGGTACCCTGTGCCCTCGGTGGAATCTTGAATGAAAAGAGCATTCCCCGTCTGCGCACTAAGGCCATCTGCGGTGCGGCCAATAATCAATTGGCCGATCCGGAACGCGATGGGCAGGCCCTGGTACGGCGCAATATTCTCTATGCTCCGGACTTTTTGGTCAACCGTATGGGAATCGTAGGCTGCGCCGATGAACCCACAGGTTGGCTCAGCGATGACCCGGCGATTCTTCGCCACCTTGGCAAGGAGTGGTCAGGAGGGGTCTACGCTTTGACTGGAGAGGTTCTGGCCAAAGCCAAGAAAGCAGATGTCAGCCCTCATTTCATTGCCGTACAGATTGCCGACGAATTAGCTGAGGACACCAATCCCATGTTCGGGCACCGGGGTCCGCTCCAGGCTCAGCAAGTCTTCCAACGCTGGAAGAATGTCAGATAGCGCTCAGGTCCTCAAGACTCCGACCAGATGAGTCGCTCTACTCGAGTCCAGTTATTCGGGAGAGCCTTGGTCATCAGCTTTAGGTACTCGGGATCGTAGACGAAAGCTAGGCGATCCCCATTGGTGATTTGCATACTGGCGTCGACTTCATTGGAGCTGTCTTTGCCGGCGATCACCGACCCAAAAAAGAGTGCCTTATTGCCTCCAACATCGAAATTGAAGTTTCTTCGGGCATAGATGAATCCTCGAAACTGCCAATCAACATTGCTCACACTTGAAATATTGACATCTTGACCGGCGTAAACCACCAGACCTTCGTAATTCTCGTGGGGATCGACCCTGACCACTCGCTTGCGGGCTACCCATTCCATTCGGCCGTGACGTTCCTCTTGGACCCACTCGATCTCGTTGAATCGGGACTGGATGTTCACGTTCCCTTGCTTGGAGATCACCGTGCCTAAGCCAGATACGAGTCCTGCTCCAAGAGTGATGTCCCCTTCGGCTTCGATGATCACATCATTGCCCTCTGCTCCCAGGCTGAAAGTTGGTTCGTTAGGTCTTCGATTCCCCACACCAGCTTTGGAAGTGATATGAAAACCGCTGGGGTCTCCACCTTCAAGATCTTTTGGTCTGATTCTGGTCTTGCTTTGAACCTGTAAGGCCTGACTGTTCATGTCGAAATACACCGGGCTTGATTGCCCCGAGTCCAGGCGGGCAATCCCCGATTCCAAGGCCGATGACCCGGGATCCCTTAAGGCCACTCGATCGGCAACCATCAGAGGGGGGGGCTCCGTTTCGGACTCAGGGTCAGGGTAGGGATAGGGATCGGGGTCGATTCCCGGATCGATGGTCACCCCGGGGTCAGTCGGATCGAGGGGGTCGCTGGGGTCGGTAGGAATCTCCATCTCCTCCGAGCTCTCGGAGATGAGTTCCATCTGCACATTCCTCACCTCTAACATTTCCGGGTCCCCCCTAAATGGGGCGGCGACGTTCTGGGTGGGCTCATCGTTTGAATCCGGGGGGTGGTACTCAAGAATATCGTATGGTCTTTGGACCTCTCGATTGTGCCAGGATACCGTGGTTCCCCCGAAGCCGTCGGAGCTGACGATTTTCTCCTGGAAAGAAATCTTCATCATGGCTTTGGTGAATCGGAATTCTCCTGGAGGAACGATGACGTCGGCGTTCAGTTCGCTCGACTCCGGCTGGGGAATGTTTTCGGGCTGAAGGTCGTAGACGTCCAGGCGGTTAGTGGCTTCGTTGACCATCCGAGCTCCGGCGCTTCGAGCCGCTAGTGCCAATTCTTCTTGCTCTAGAGTGACGTTGTTTTCTTTGATGTCTGCTCCAGACCACAGCAGTCCTGTGCCGGTAACTTCCACGTCAGCGGGAGTCACTGCGGCGCTGAGCAGGTCAGGGTGGTAGTCCGTGAATTTGGTGTGTCCAGAAGTTAAGCCGGGAAGAGAGGCGTCCCCTTCAGCTCGGAGTTCATTCCTCAGGCCATCCTTGCTTGAGATGAAGAGATGGTTGGAGTCGATTCTCAGGTCTCCCCGGGTCAGGATAGAGGCGTCGTAGAGGGGGGCCAAACGGAGCGTGGCTCTAGCGGACTGCATAGTAGATTGGTTTGGTGCCTCAGACTTTCCACTCCAGGCAGCAATGGACAGAGTGATGTGTTCTGGAGGGGTTCCGCTTACCGTTCCCGGCGAAGTCAAGGCGTTGATCACCTCTACCCTGAAGCTGGCATTGAGTTCGGGTAGGTAGCCATAAAATCGGTTCCCGTCAGCCTTATTGAGAGCGATACGGTCGCCAAGGTGGGCTGTGCTCCCGGTGGAACTGCGAACTGGGTCTAGGTCTTCCAGGCTTTGGAATCCTCCTTTGCCCCAGTCTCGATGATGTTCAATTTGATAGAGGCAATAATCGTAGATGCTGCGACAAGCTTCTCTGGACCTCATCTGAGCATCAGAGGTGCGTGCGGTAGCAAAAACCCCGCTCTGAGTCTGCACCAGTGCTCCGGTCAAGACCAGCAAGAAAAAAAGAATCATTAGGGTTGTGACCAGGGCGATGCCTCGAGTCCGGACAATCGTTCGGCCGAAAAGAGCTTTACTCACCCCTCAAGTCTAGCACAGTTATTGAAGAAATTCCCCGGTTTTCCAGACGGATATTCTGAAGAAGACGACCCTAGATGCTTGGCCAGGTGTTCTGAGGACGGATCACCGTCTGCAGTTCCAAGACTTCGGAACGTTGCCGTCCGCTGCCGCCGCTGACCGTCAGTTCTTCTAGAACCATCTCAAAAATCAAAAGCTCTCTGTGGACAGAGACCTCTACCGCAAAACTTCGGATCGCTCCTGAGAGCCGACGCTGGTCCGTGGCTGGACTCGAAGAGGAAAGGATGGTGGACACATCCGTTTCGGTGAGTGGGATGGTCGCTCCACCTGGACTGCGCACCTGCCGAAGCAGGGTCCCGGGTCCGGAACCCGGGGAGTTCACCACATAAGAGATCACCCTATTCCAAGCTGGAAGGCCATTGAAATCCAGAGCGATCGGCTCTTGCCAACTGTCCATGGCGGCAATCCCCAAACTGTCGATACGATGGCCGTCGATGCTCGTTCTTTGCTCGCGGGCACAAAGCAGCAGATTCGTCATTCCGGCATCCCGCTGCAACCAAGCGAATATAGCTCTGGCGTCCCGCTGCAGGATCTGTCGGCTGGTTGTTTGCGTGAAAATTCGAAAGCCGGCTGCGGCAGCGAAAAAGCACACCAGGGAAATAAGCAAGAAAATGACGCTCGCAATGAGCAACTCTGCAGCCTGAAATCCCCGTACTGCTCGTCTCCTACTTGCGAACATAAACTGTCCTGATAGCATCCACGGAGGTGCGTCCTTGCTCGGTTCGATAGCCAGGCTCGTCTCCCCACCACCACACGGTGACCTTCAACTGGTGCACCGTCCCGAGATCGTCGGGTGAGTCCCTGAGAGTGACGGCCTCCAATTGGAACTGAAACTGGGTTTCTTTTTCATCACCGGGAAGAATGAGATCTCGAGAACCCGTCCATTGTGTTTGGTCACCGCTGCCAAACCCCCAACTGGGAGGTCCGGCAGCGGTGGCCGTCTCTAGAACTTCGTGAGCCAGGATGGCTGCCGCGGTTTGATGCGAGGAAGCTCCACTGCTGGTGAGGAGCCGAATGAGAAGACCCATGACGAGTATGGAGATAATAGCGGTGAGACCCAGGGCTATTATGACCTCCATTAGGGTGAGTCCTGGGTGACTCGAGCAGATCCTCCGGCACTGGGTTAAAGCACGTGGAAATGCAACGCAAGCCCGATGCGTAGACTGTTGGGCTTGACTCCTTCGCGCAGGCTCGCGAGCGCACTTGGGTCTTGATCTAGAATGCCGGCACTCGAATGTTGACACCGCTTGCCCTATGAGACGACCTCCCAATGTCCGGAGCCATATTTCTCCGGTCTCCCCTGGTTGCACCCCTTCGTCGTCTAGAGTGATCTCCCTGGAAAGGTGAGTTCACTGAATTCACTTCAGCAATTCTTGGAGTTCCCAACGGTCCAGAAATAGCCCTCGGCACTGTCCACAGACATCGATGGTCACCGTTCGATGAACGTGAACCTCAAGCGCAATTTGGCATCGGGGACAGATGCGGTCTCCTTCGGCTTTTCTTTGCTTAGAATCGTCGAAGGTCATAGGTTGCAGTAAGTGTTTCCCAATGATGTCGAGTTTAGCCAGTTGTTCTGGCTCGTCTCTATCCAGCCAGAGGCCGTCGCAGAAACGACACTCGTCAATGCTGATCTCCCCGAGCTCAATAGGGCGCATCAACTCTTGGCAGGCGGGGCAAAGCAAACGTTCCATGGAAACGGGCCTTCGTCGAAGTGCCCCTCGCCCCTTGTGAAACTCGTTAAGTTGGACTGCTTTGACTTAGGTGAACGGCGACTTGCTGGGCTACTCTTTGGCCATCCATAGCTGCCGAGACAATCCCTCCGGCATAGCCGGCTCCTTCTCCACATGGGAACAGGTTAGGGACTTGGGGGTGGCTGAGTTGGTCCCCCTTACGCGGAATCTTGACCGGGGAACTCGTCCTTGATTCGACTCCTACGACCACCGCATCGTCACTGAGAAACCTGGGCATGGTTTCTCCAAACCTGCGGAATCCAGCCATCAGGGCAGTGGTAATGCGTTCAGGTAAGACCTGACTCAAGCGAGTGGAGACCACCCCGGGAATATAGGAAGTTCGTGGTAGGTCTTGCGATTGCCGGTCTTCCAGGAAATCGAGGAGGAGCTGAGCCGGTGCTTTCTGTGAGTCATCCTGATTGGCAGCGAAGGCCGCGCGCTCGATCCGGCGCTGAAACTCCAGTCCTGCCAGGGGACCGAATTCGTGGAGCAGGGGCGCCACATCTTCGTTCTCCACGCTGGTGACGATCCCGGAGTTAGCCCATCGGGAGTTGCGCTTCGACATGGACATGCCGTTGACCACGATCTCCCCTGGCGCGGTGGCGGCCGGGACGATCAATCCTCCGGGACACATGCAAAACGAGTAGACACCATCTTTAGCGAGCCGGTAGCTGGCCGCAGGGAGATACTCGTCTCGGGGATTCTGCCTATATTGGATCTCATCGATCAGAGGTTGGGGGTGCTCTACTCTAAGCCCTAGGGCGAAGGGTTTGGATTCGACTTGTAGGCCTTTTCGTTGGAGGAGTTCAAAAATGTCTCTGGCCGAGTGTCCGGTGGCGAGCACCACTGCATCTCCGGTCTCAACGGTTGGACCTTCGCCCAAGACCACCCCACGAACGGAATCTCGGGCCAAAACCAGATCGGTGACTCGAGCATTGAAGTGGATTTCGCCTCCCGCATCAAGAATGGTTTGGCGCAGATTTTCCACCACATAAGGGAGCTTGTTTGAGCCTATGTGGGGGTGAGTGTCGACCAGGATTTCGGGACGAGCTCCGTGCTCCACCAAGAGCTTCAAGACACGGCCGATCTCGCCACGTTTCCCCGACCGGGTATAGAGCTTGCCATCGGAATAGGTGCCGGCCCCGCCTTCTCCAAAGCAATAGTTGGAGTCGGGGTTCACCCGATCGAACTGCATGATCGCTCTAAGATCATAACGCCGGGCTCTGGTGTCCTTTCCTCGCTCCAGAACGATGGGCTTGATTCCGTGGAACAGCAATTCCAGCGCACAAAAATAACCAGCCGGCCCGGCCCCGACGATCAGGACTCGACGGTGCAACCGATCCGGCAGACGATCCAACAGTCGGGGTTCTCGGGGAGGCGGGCCAGACGGCCAAACCTCCACGGTGAGGTGGACTTTGGGAGACCCTCGACGGGCGTCGATAGACCGGCGCGTAGGGCAAACTTCAAAATGGGGGTTGGAGATCTTAAGCTTGCGTGCGCATAGGCTTCGAATCTTTTCGGGATCGGCGGCCTCGCTAGGTGTTAGAGTGAGTTCAAGGTGGAGTTTCTTCAAGGGAGGTTATGACGATCTAGGACATATGCCCGAGAAAGGGTATCAGATTGACGACCACCCAGACCCCCAGAGCTAATGAGGTCATCTGCTGCGCTTGTCGGTATTGGGTGAATTTGCGCTGGGCGATCCCGGCTATGATGTGGGTTCTCTGCAAGATCGCCTGGCTCCGGGCCGACGGGTCGGAATTCAAAAAGGCCTGAACGAACGACTGTCCACTCTTGTGCCCTGAGATACAGTCGAAGAAGACAAAATCGTTGGCCTGCCAACCGGTGCACGAGCGAGGTTTCTTGATCTGAGGGTCGTCTGAAGAGCCAGGGCCGTCATTGACTGGTCCCTTGCTGGAGATAACCTGGAAGCAGAAGTACACTGCTGCAGAACTCAAGACGACGGAGATGAGCTTGAGGGTCCCCATGTGACCGTCGGAGGAGAGGGTTCCCACCGCTGCAATCAGGAGTGAGTTCAGAAGAATGAGACTCCCAGCTTTACTATCGGCAAATTCGACCAGACCTTGATTGTAGCTCAAGATTCCGAATAGTTCGTTGAACGACTGTTCTTGAGAGTGTTCTGCTTCTTGCACTTTAGGGTTTGTTGAGTGGGCCATAAGTTTGATTATAAGTCATCTTTCGGTCATTGATCTGTGACAGTCATGACACTTTATGCAAAAAACCGCGAAGCGGATCACCGTCGGACTACCAAAAATCCTTTTAGGCGTCGAGCCAGGAGCCGTGCGCGCCGTTGACGCGAAGGGCCAAGGGGTCTATACTTCCGGGCGAAGAGCAATTCTTCATTCAAGTCGCTCTTTCCCCTTAAAATCTATGATCTACTTTGATTATGCTGCAACTGCTCCTTTGCGTCCAGCCGTCTCGGAAACGGTGACAACTTTGTGTTCAGAGTTTCTCGGCAATCCTTCCTCTCCGCACCGAGCAGGTCGCAAGGCAAGGCATCTTCTGGAATCTGCCCGGGAGGAGTGCGCAACCCTACTTGGCGCGGAGGTTGAAGAGATGGTCTTCTGTAGCGGGGCTACCGAGGCTGACAACCTGGCCCTGTTCGGGGTTCTCGAGCATCCGGACACCCGCTGCCACCGGTTACTCACCAGCACCATAGAGCACGCAGCGATTTTCATTCCTGCTCAAAGATTGGGCCATCGAGGTGTACCCGTGGATTGGCTTAGGGTTGACCAGAGCGGTTTGGTCGATCTCCAGGCTTTGAGGTTTGGCTTGAGCGAGAATCCTTCGGCTCTGGTTTCCATCATGGCGGTGAACAATGAGATTGGGACTCGACAACCTCTCCTTCGAATCGCTGAGATCTGTCGGGAGTTCGGAGCCGTATTGCATACCGATGCGGTTCAGGACCCAAACCTGGCTCGGGAACTGATTCAAGAAGGAGCGGTCGATTTGGTAAGTCTTTCGGGGCACAAGTTGGGTGGTTTGCCCGGGGGGCTGCTGTATGTCCGCAAAGGGATTCCCTTGGCCCCACGGATGCTGGGTGGGGCTCAAGAAGACGGTCGACGTGCTGGGACCTCCGAGGTGCTGAGAGCTTCCTCGTTGGCGATAGCTCTCAGGGAGACATTCTCCGAGGTGGCAGACCGCCTGCTGCTGTTGAGAAATCGATTTGAAGAGGTCCTCAAGGCGGGCCTTCCCCAAGCAACTTTGCTGGGACCGGAAGACCCCGCTTCCAGAGCCCATCAGATCTCCTCTTGGTTGTTCGGAAACCTTCCGGCTGAAGCATTGTTGGTGCAGTGGGATCTCAAAGGCTTATGTGCCTCATCCGGATCAGCCTGTGCCTCGAACGCCATCGAGCCCTCCAGAGTCTTGGCTGAGCTTGGAGTGGAAAGAGCTCGAAGAAAAAGCTTGGTGCGCTTTTCCTTTGGGTGGGGAACCACTGAGGAGGACGTAGAATTAGGAGCAAAGATGGTCTTGGACACGGTTGAAAGTATGGCAAAGAGAGAGCGAGTGGTGCAAAGGTGAGAGTTGTAGTAGCCATGAGCGGAGGGGTAGACAGTTCGGTTGCTGCAGCTTTGATGAAGCAGGCTGGACACGAAGTGATCGGGGTGACCATGACCCTGGCTCCGAATGATGAGAGTTCGGCTCATAAGGGGCGTGGCTGCTGCTCTGTTTGGGATGTGACCGATGCCGAAAAGGTGGCTTGGAAGCTTGAAATTCCCCACTATGCTTTCAACCTGAGGGAGGAGTTCGAACGGCATGTCATATCCGATTTTGTGGAAGAATACCGACAGGGACGAACCCCTAATCCCTGCAGGCGATGTAATCAACACATCAAGTTCGATCATCTTCTGAGTCGAGCCGAGGCCCTCGATGCTGAGGCGGTAGTCACCGGGCATTATGCTAGGATCGAGAAGGATTCTGCAACTGGGCGATATCGCTTGATGAGAGGAGAAGATCTCGATAAAGATCAGTCTTACGTGCTCGCCTCTTTGACTCAGAATCAGCTCTCGAAGGTGCTCTTTCCCCTAGGAGGTCTCAGGAAGCCTGAAATTCGGCAGATGGCCGTCGAGCTTGAGCTTGGAGTGGCCCATAAGAAGGAAAGCATGGATCTTTGCTTTATCCCAGATGGGGACACCGCTGGTTTTCTGGCCAGCCATCTGCCCGAGCAGGGAGCAGGACTTATTGAAGACTCTAGTGGGAAGGTGCTCGGTGAGCACCGCGGTGTTGGTTTGTATACGATAGGTCAGCGAAAGGGCTTGGGGATCGCCACTGGCAAGCCCCGGTACGTTCTAGAACTCAAAGTCGCTCAGAATACTCTGGTTGTGGGAGACGCTGAGGAACTCGACCGAATCGGAATGAGAGTCGACGAATTGAACTGGATCGATGACCGTTTTCCCGCAGAGTCGGTGGTTCAGTACCGCTCTACGCATCGAGGAGTTCCGGCACAGTTGCACGGAACTCTAGAGGACGAACTGATCGAGGTTCATTTTGAACAGCCCCAACGGGCCCTGAGTCCAGGGCAAGCAGCAGTGTTCTATCGCGGAGATGAAGTCTTGGGTGGAGGCACCATTCACTCCAGCTTTTGAACGGTTTCTCGCCTTCCTAGAATAAAAAAACGCCCCCTGCGTCGGGGCGTTTTTTGCAGAGTCCGTTTTAGGGAGGCGCTACAGAGCGATTTGGCGACCGCTAGTGGTCACGAAGAATTCACTTTCGAGTCCATTCAATAGACTGATGGAGGTGGTGGGCATTTTTGTTTCGGTGATCGGTTGCAGCGGGCTCACCGAAGCCAAAGTCTTTCCGTCGAGGGTGGTGAGAGTAGGGCTGCCGATGCTGTTGAGCGCAGTCAAGTCTCCCAAACTGGGCTTGCTGACATGTCCGGTGCTGTTCACTCCTGCCAGAAGCAGTCCGTCGATCTCCATCGGGATAGAGCTGGGGGCCGATTTGGGAGCTTCCTGTGCGTTGGTCTTCAGCTCATCTACCGGCAACCCAATGGATTCAAGCTGGGTTTCGTTCAAGCTGCCGAGCAAACCGCCGAGTCCGAGTTGGTGACCTGCCAGACCGCCTAGCTGTACCGATTCTTTCGGGTCAACCTCGATGTTCGGAAGCTTCTTTGGAAGATCCTCACTTTTTTTGACGTTCGGTTTGTGTCCCCCGACCGACCCGATATTAAAGTTTGAAAATTTGCCTGCGTCCATTTTTTGTTCCTCCTGGGATGCTTCCCTCTGGCACTACTTTAGCACTAGGAGGCTGCCGCATGAAGTCAAAATTATTAACAGGATGTAAACTGACGGACAAGTCGGGCAAAGTGGCCTTCATGGCAGACCATGGTGATTGTCGATTTTTCGGGCTTTTTCGGCCTGAAAGGATGGTTTTATAAAAAACTCGGATGTGAACAAAATGTGAAACAATGATTGAGGGCGCTGTCTGACAGCGCCCTCAATCATCGTGAGTTCAACCCTCTATCCTAGGGGCTGTAGGCCTTGAAGAAACTGCTTTGAGCAGGTCCCCGGTAGCCCGTCAGTGAGAAGAATCTCGGGGTCGTGGTGTTGTCGATTCCCACTGACAGCGGGAAGGACAGCCCGGTGTCCACTTGTGTGGGCGTGACGATGCCCGGATTAGCCGTATTCACAACCAATCTCAGCACTCGACCGTTCGGCAAAGCTACGCTTTCGGTGAAGAGCACGCCAACCTGTCCGCCTCCGAGCGAAGCTGCGGCGATGCCGGCACAGTTTGTCAGGCCTTGAGCCACAACTACCGCCGAAGTGCCGCTGTTTTCAAGGAATCTAACGCCTCCACTACCGGGGGTAGAAAGAGGAGGAGAGCTGAAGCTGGCGATCACTTCTCCTTCGGTGAAAAAGAAACCGCTGCCCGGCACGTGCGTCACGGAAAATGGGCGAATGAACGGTGTGGCGCCAGCGGAGATAGCCTGAACTTGAGGGCTGGCCGTAGTGAGAGGACCGCCGCTGATATCGGCGTTCAGCGGTACTCTCCAAACGAGACCTGTGGTGCCTCCGCCGTTCTCGCAAATGATCAACTCGCTGCCGTTATGGGCCAGTCCGGCGGGGAAGTTCAAGCCGGTGACAAAAGTTTCCACCAGACCCACTCCGCTGGACCGAACTCTCTGAACGCGCCCTTGGGCTTGAGAAGCGTAGGTGCTCCAGTAGACGAATTGATTAGGGCCTGACCCGACGACCGTCAAGAAAGTCGGATTCAGAGCATCGAGGCCTTGGGCAATGATGGTATAGGTGCCTTGAGACCCTTCGGAATTCAGATTGCTGACTCTGATGATACGGCCGACGGCCTCAAAGCCGGTGCTGATGAAAAGGTTCGTCCCATCTGTGGCTAGGCCGAAAGCATTGAAGAGGTCTTCGGCTCCGGTATCGGATGCTGCTCCCGCTGCGACCACTGTAAGCGCAGGCTGGCCTTGGGGGTTGTTGAGGGCGTCTTGAATATTGAAGCTTCGCAGTCTTCGAGCAGCGCCGGCATTGAATCCGTCAATGAAGTAAACACGATTACCCAATCGAACGAACTGGGTGGCAAAGTTCAAGTCTTGGCCTTGCTGGATTCCACTGCCAGGGTAGAGGGTCCGCGGGATAACGTTTGCAGTGAAACCACCTCCCGTGGTTCCCCCGTCAGTGGTGCCTGTATCGGTTCCGCCATCGGTCGTTCCGGTGCCGGTGCCGGTGGTTCCCGTTCCCGTTCCCGTAGTCGTCGTAGTCCCTCCGGTGGAGGTACTGCCGGTCAGACCAACACTAGTGGTTCCTGTGCTGGTCCCACCACTGCTCGAGGCAACTCCGCTGCCCCCTCCGGTAGCTTCGACAAAGGTATCGCCACTTGAGCCGCCACATCCGCTAAAGACCAAGGTCGCAGATAAGGCTAGACCTAGAATCGTCCCTAAAAAGTTATATTTCACGGGTCCTCCTCGAGGAGTCTGCCAGGCAGACTCCTGATTTTCCTCGGTGCGGCCACTTATCCATGACCTGCCTATTAGCCTGCTTGGCCAGTTGAAATTTGTTGCCAGCGACTCGGGATCAATCGCTCAGGAGGATAGCGCCACTGAACCCTAGCTAGCAAGACCCTCCAAGGGCAAGATTCTGAGGGCGGCTCGGGTACCTGCGCGACGATCTCCGAGATAGCGAATTGTTTCACCGTGTCTATGGCTTGACGGTTCTGAGGTGAATCGGTTTCGGTTTGTCCGGTCAGGATGTCGCCAACCTTCAAAGAACGGTCAGACGGCCCCTGCAGGAGAAGGACCTCTCCCCCTTCGCGCAGGCTTAGAAGTTGCCAATTTTCTTGGCCGCCGGGCTCAAGGTTCGATTGTGTCTCCCGGCAATCTTCGATGATTTGTCTGATGAGGGGCTCTTGCAAGAGTCCAAACAGGTGCTCTGAATTGAGGCAATTTCCGGCGATTCCGAACAAGCAAGCAAGTTGGCACTGCTTCAGGCTTTTGAGCATGCTCTGATAGAGCGCATCCCGGGAGATTGAGAGGTCTTCAAAATATTGCATTTGAAGAACTCGGTCGTTGAGGCTGACCCGGTCGACTAAGTGCTCCCAGCCCGCCTGTCTCAGGCGTCTCAGGCGCGGCTTAGCTTGGGACATTGATGGAGCCGACCCTGGAGTCAAAAAGTCCAGAGAGTCCCAACCGGTTTTTCGCCGTCTGAGAAACGACACCGGGCATAAGGTAGGCTCTCCCAGTTGTCCCTCTAAATTTCTCAGAGTAGGCATGAAAGTTTTGCCCTTCAGGCCTACCACCACCGCGAAGGCGGGTCGGCCTCGCTTCTTCTCAAGTTTCCAAAGAAGCCTCAAGCTAGGGTCGGCAAAGCTTGCTGAATTCCCCACAAAAATAGAGATCCCGTTCTTGCCGTCGCTAGGAAATGGCGGAGCGATCGCATCCTTAAAGGTCAAGCAGTTTCCAAGTAGGCCCAAGGGGTCCGGACCCAAGAGCAAATCCGCGCGAAAAAGTTCGGGAGTCAGAGTAGTGAATTCTACCCGAAGAGGAAGGGAGGTGGTGGGGTTCACGCCGTTGCGATCACTTCAATCTCGACTCTCGCCTTTCGAGGTAGTGCGCTGACGGCCACGGTGGAGCGGGCCGGAGGATTTTGCGGAAATCGGCTGGCGTAGACCTCGTTGACTGCTTGGAAATCTTGCATGTCCAAGAGAAAAATGGTGGTCTTCACGACTCTCTCAAGATTTGAGCCTGCAGCTTCGAGTACGGCCTCAATGTTCTTCATGATCTGTTCGGTCTGCTCTGCCGCGGTTTCCCCAACGGGACCTTCTCCATCCGGGGTCAAAGAGATTTGCCCTGAACAAAAGACAAACCCTTGGGCTATAACGGCTTGACTGTAGGGGCCGATTGCGGCTGGTGCTTGTTCGGTTGATACGATCATAACGATTCTAGGTACCTTCTTGCTTCTCGGAGTGACTCGGGATCGTCGACATTGAATGCCGTTTCCGGATATCGAGACTCTACCCCGGCGCATGGAGTTCCACGGAGCAGTCGCTCCATTCCTTTTTCCGCCTGGGGAATTGTCAGTCTTCCTAGGAGCAGCAGGGAAACGGTTTTCCAACTGACCAGGCTAGCCAACTGCCAGGGCTTCTTTCTTGCATAAGTTAGGTCGGTCAGAGCCTGGTACAGGGACGCCAGAGCCTTCGGTCGGCTCATGAATAGCCCCGCTCCACATAGGGTCCCTTCGGCGAACCTGGCATAGGTCCGAGGGATGCCAGGGAAGGCGATCTCGTTATTCTCCTTGCGCAAATAGCCGTACCAAACCGAGGCGCTTGGACGATTGCGGCAGCACTCCACAAAGTCTGTGACGGCTTCATCGGTCAAGAGGGGAAGATCTCCGGCTGCGACCAGGGCTGGGGCGGTAGGGTCGAGCACTGCCTCCAGGCCAACCTTAAAGGAATCGATCAGCCGATCGCCGGCAGGAACGACTTCATCGACGGCGTCCCAGCAAGGATCGCTGAGCTCTTCCCGAGGCACAGGACTGACCATGATAATCCGGGAGACAGCTTTGGACCGGGCTAGGGCCCGCAAAGCACGGGCAGCCATGGGCAGGCCGCCCACTGGGAGCAAGCCCTTGCCTTGGGGTATGCTTTCGCCCTCTGGGAGGTCTTCGAAGCGGCCACCAGCAAGGAGAACGGCTTCTACTGATTTTGGAAAATCACTCACTGCGAGCCTCCAGTCGGAAACCGGTAACCATCCATTTGGCCACCGGGGACACCCATTTGTCGAGTTGATGAGTGGAGCCTTCTTTAGGGAGGAAACCGAAAAAAGTCGATCCGCTCCCCGAGAGGCAAACTGAGGTCAAACCGGCCTGGACTAAACGATCGCTCAAGTCTGTCAGACTTGGGAAGAGACGGCAAGCCGGCTGTTGAAGATCATTGAGGACATAGCTTAGACATTCTGGAGCGCTTTCCGCTCCCAAGAAGCCTTCGCTGGCTCCGGCCGCTCTGTGATCAGGGTCTCGATCCCATTCGGCATAGACCTCGGGAGTAGAGCATCCAAAAGGCGGAAATGCTAAGACGACTTGAGTTTCAGCCAGGCTGCTGGGAAACGGCACCGACTCCAAGAGGTCTCCGTATCTCCGACCACGCGCCATACCTCCAAGAAGTCCGAAGGCCACGTCAGCGCCTAAAGTGGCTGCGATGCTCATTAGGGCTGCTCGACTCAAGCCTAAGCCGTGGACCCGGTTCAAGCACCACAGCACCGCTGCAGCATCTGCGCTTCCCCCCCCGAGTCCCCCACCTACTGGAATACGCTTGACCAGAGAGATAGCGGAAGGCAAAGAGCGGTCGACGTACTGCTCTAAGGCCTTCAAAGCCCGCCATGCCAAGTTCTTGTCTTGAGGACCGAGCCCGTTTGCAGGGCTAAGGCTAGACTCCTCCCATTCTACTTTGAGGGTGGACTCTTCTGCTTTCTCCACCGTAACGGTGTCGTGCAAATCGAGCCAGGCGAAGATGGTGTCGAGAGTGTGGTAGCCGGAGTCCTCCACACCGGTCACTTCTAAGGTGAGATTGATTTTCGCAGGAGCCTCTATGGTCACTCGTCGTCTAGATCCTCTTCGGTGTCTTCGGTCTCTTCGGAATCGTCCTCGTCATCGTTGCTCTCAAGGTCTGTAGAGGTCTCTCGTTCAGACGGCAGTTCGGCTTGAACGATAGTGCTTTCATTGTTTATAGCCTGCTGAACGAGTGAGAGAACCCTGGCAATGTGATCACCCTCAACGTAGGCCTTATGAACGGTCAAGCGTCCGACGTACCACAATTGGTTTTCCGCCGTTCTGGTCGCCGACTCAAACTCAATTTCGGGTGTTCGAAGGCTCACGGACTCAGGAAACTTGGTAATGCGGCTTCCCTCTGGGAGAATGAGGTGGACCCTTACATCCTGTTGGTAGGGTTGCTCTAGCAGAAGTGGAGTCGTTCTCTTGAGGTCTCTGGCGGCGACTCTCAAAGACGAAGAGAGATATCTCGGCAGAGGGACCAGCAGGGTCCCGTCTTGGCTCTCTCCGTAGTTGGGTACGGCTAGGGTGAACGAGAGGCCAAAAGGATCGTCGCTGTCGGCTTCAAGCTCGAAAAATCTACTCAGGATCCGGGCTCTCTGGCTGTAGGTACGCGCGAGGCTATTAAAAAAGCCCTCTAAAGCTCGTTCTCGAAATTCGCGCCCGCCTTCGGTGACGTCTCGGGCAGCTTGACGAGCGCTGAGGGCTGCTGTGCCATAGCGATCGAATTGCACCGTCAATTCAGCCCGTCCGCTGCTCTCCACTCTCCCTTCCAAGGCTAGTTCTTCTCGATGAACTAGGGCTGAAGGTTGAGGCACCGTGCTAACGGCATACGGTCCGCCCTCAAATCGATGATCCCAACTGAGAGCTGCCACACCTCCGATACCGCTGGGAGGCCCATCCAGCAGAAAGGTGGGGTGATCGGGATCGACCCAATGAGAGACATCCTCCCGTAAGGGGAGCCAAAGCGCAATCTTTTGCACCTTCTCCGGGGTGGGGAGTTGATCGGTCAGACTGTCTTCGCTGACGCCAAGGCTGGCCACAGGAACATTGGGAATGCCAGCTTTGGTGAGTGCTACCGAGGTCAAGAGAGCGATGTCGTTGGGGCTTGCGACCTTTTCTTGGTAGACTTCGCTCGGCAAGTGAAAGTTGAGGTCCTGGGCCAGCACGCCGGCTACACTTCGATCCTCGCCGAGTGCTTTGAGCAGGGCTTTACTTCGTTCAACGGCATCGGTTGAGGCAGGCAGCCATCCAGCGATTCTCAACGACAAGCCCTCTGGCAGTCGACTCTTGGATGTCCATTGATCTCCGATATATTGGGCGACCTCTTTCCAGTCTCGAAAAGAACTGACCTCAATTCTATTCAGCAGGCTGAGGGGTGGGGGGGCGAGGGGTTCAAAATAGAACATCTCCTGATCGGTGACATGCCAGAAGAGTCGACGATACTTAACTCCGTCGAGGTCCACTACTTCGCTTTTCGGCTTTAGGTTCTCCATTCCAGGGGTTGCTGTTTGGAAGTACACCCCTTCAGGGATGGTCACTGTGAAGGTGGAATCCGCAATGGGCATGGGATTTTCTACATAGGTGGTGGCCCAGAAATGGCCGCCTGGGCGGGGTTTGTGAGTGGTCTTCAGATGAAACTCTACCACGTCTCCCACTTGAACTTGGGGAAACTGAATCTCCAATCGCTGAATGGAACTGTAGAGAGGGGACTCTGGAGCGATCGGGGTCCATTGTGGGTCTTCGGCTTCGAGCACGGTCCCATCCGGCTTCACCGTTCGGGCTGAAAAGATTTCTATGGTGCTGGTTTCGGTGTCCAGGACTCTCACGAAATTTGCGTGCTCTTCTATGCCTTCCGGGGTCAAGATCTTAACTCCGTCGTGCTCTTCAAAGCTGTGAGTTCGGTCTGGAAGGACTTCAAATCGGATGTCGTCGAGGAGAAGAACGGCGTCGGCATTCGGGTAGCGCTCTTGGTCCGCAGTCACCATGAGCCTGGGATCTATAGGCAAGTTCTGTGCGAGACTCGATGCTGGCAGCAATAGGGACAGGCACAGGATCATAAACAGCTTGGTTAGGATTCGCTTACTATCTGTGCGGAAGTTGGCACCGGTGGTCGGCTTTCTGGGCATAGTTCTCCTTCTTGGACTCCATCTTTCTCTGGCTACGGTCAGACCTGCAAAGTGGCGATCGGTTTCGATTACGCTGCGCTCTTCGTCCTTGAACCTCCTCTGCTGCCTCCGAGTTCGGGTCTGTGGACATTCGACGTACCGCGAGCGAAGCCGTCACCAAGAGATCTGATAGCGAAGGCGGACTCCTGCGCGGTTGGAGTAAGGACCTTCCAGAGATTGCTTGGTTTCCAGGTTCAGCATCACTCGATGGATCGGATTGCGGGAGATGTAGTAGTTGACTCCAATCAACTTTCGGTCGCGAGCATTGGCTTCGTTGCTAGGGCGACTAAGATCTACGGCCTTGATGTTCGGGTTAAACCAATCGTAACCAGCAACTAAATCCCATTGGTCGGAAGCCCGATACACAACCGTAGCAAAGTAGCCCCACCCCTCAGTGTCCGCCTGGGATGCCGTATTGTAACCAGCGCTCCACATGACCTCGGAATCTATGGTCCAAGGCCCGTTTTGATAGTTGAGTTCGCCGCCGACGCGTCGTACTGGGATATCGTTGTCGCTCCCTGTGGGTCGGAAAGTTCCCAGGTGACCAGAAGCTCCGATTTTTAGCTGCTCGTTCAACGGAATGACAGCCCGACTGATGACGTCGAGGTTTCCGTTAGCATCCCCGTTACTTCTGGGC
>JBJHCR010000082.1:8579-20662 GCA_050486105.1 Vulcanimicrobiota bacterium | reverse complement strand
CAACCATACTTCAAGACCGAATGGGGTCTCTGTGGGGTTGAAAAAGCGCAGGTCCACATAGTTGTAAAATATGCCGGCTCCACTGCCGAAAGGTAGGACCCTTTGTTCATCCGGAAATGGGTCAAACGAGTGGTGATGGCGTTCGGTCACCATCAAAGGACTGTGAAGGGCCATCCAATAGAGCAGGTTGGCAAGTTGGCAAAGACCTCCACCCACGCCTCGTTTCACTTCACCTCGCGACAACTGGAGGCCCTCTATGTAACCTCTTGCCGCCGTAGGGGGACCAAGGCGTTGCCACAGGGAAAAAGTTTCCCCGGGGGCGATCCTGAGCCCGTGAATGGTTGGAATGGCTATCCCAAGATTCACGATTTTATTCTCCTGCAACTGCGGGTCGCTCTCACCCAAGCGTCTCCGCAACAGCGATTGATGTTTCTTCACGGTGTGAGCATAGGGGTGATCCCGCTGTTGTCGGGCGAACGTTTGCCGAGAAATGCGGTCTTGGAACTGACGCTTGAGCCGCAGCTGCCCCACCCGCAAGTGGAAAAAGAAAGGGTGAACTTCTGAAAGTCGCCGACGCCGACCCAAGCTAGACACCGAATCCCAACGCCCTAGTCGACCAAGCAGAGCTTGATTTGGACGCTGGAAGTTCGAATCGAACTGGTCCGCCATCTCGAAGGGTCTTCGACCCGCAAGAAAACAAGACCCAGCCAAAACAAGGTTTCCAGTGGCTTAGTACTATGTGCCAGGAACTCCCCACAAAAGATCTACTCCCGACCAATTCTGTTCACGACGTTGAGGTCCTTTCTTGTCCCTATTCATTGAGCCCGCGCTGCGCAGGTCCGAGCTGTACTCAGAGTTGCAGGGGGAATTTTCTGCATCTGCCACGGGTCCATCCGTGATCGCTTCAGCCTTATTCGCTGTAGATTCGGGGTCTCCCACGATTACGGCCGCTTCGTTCGTGGGGCACGAAGTCATGGCATCCGCTTTGATTCCAACGGATCTTCGGACCCCACAGGTGGCCCGTTAATCAATGACTGGGATTTCTACGACGACTCCAGCAGCACCGAAGCCCATCCCACACATCTCTTTTGGGAGGGGGTTTTCACGGTCAAGACCGTTGACGGGATTACCGCAAACAATAGAGAGATTGCACCCTAAGCGCGTTTATGATAATAAGATCTCAAAAATAGTGCAAGGAGATTTGTTGAGTGCAGACCCACCCCTCAGTGTTTTTTGATAAAGAGCACGCACAGAGTTACGACGAGCGTTTCGCTAGAATGGCCCCCATCAAAGAGGCGCTCCATTTTATGACCGACTCCATGCTGTCGAGCCTTAAAGATAACGCCCGGATTCTTATCATCGGCGCAGGAACCGGGGCTGAGCTGGCCTACTTGGCTGAGCGACATCCCAATTGGCGCTTCGTGGCCGTCGAGCCCTCCGAGCCGATGTTCCGACAGCTTCAAGCCCGCTGCAATGCTCTCCACCTCAGTGGCCGCTGTACCCTCTTTCATGGCTTTCTCGATGCCCTCCAAGAGGATGGTCTGTTCGATGGGGCCTGTGCCTTGCTGGTGTCTCACTTTTTGGTCGACAAGGAGGAGAGGCGCAGGTTCTTTCAAGCTATCTCCAAACGGCTCAAGCCCGAAGCGCCCTTCGTCACCGCCGATCTGAGCGCTGACCTCAGCACCCCCGAGGGAGAATCGCTATTAGAGCGCTGGTTTGACATGATGGCCGAAGCCGAGGTTCCGAATGAAAAGATCGCGCAACTCAAAGCGGCCTTCGAAAAAGATGTCTCGGTCCTTGCTCCCGAGGACCTGGAGGTCTTGATCCGCTCGGCCGGTTTCGGACAGCCCTTACAGATTCTCCAAACGCTACTAATCCGCGCCTGGATCACCATCCGGATACTCTAAGGCCGACGAGAATTCGTGACTTCTCCTGCCGAGGCTGGTTGGTGGAAAAACAAAACTCTAAGCCCATCGAAGAATCCCCCGAAACGACAGATATGCGCTATTCAGGTCAACCGTGGCAGACAGGGAGAATAGACGGCGATAAGGCTCGAATCCTAGAGGACTTCTTGGCAGGCGGAAAAATTCGGAACTAGTGATGATTCGATTTCTAGCATTCTGGTTTATGCTTGCCACCCTGTCCGTTGGAGCGGAACCAGAGTCGCTGTCCGTGCATCCTGACCTCGAACTTGTGAAACTTCAGGAATCGGTCTACCTCCACCGCTCGTGGTTGGAAACAGAAAGCTTCGGGCGAGTTTCATGCAACGGGCTCGTGGTGATCTCTGAAGGGGAAGCGCTGGTCATCGACACTGCAGCCACCGAGGAACTCTCCAGGCACCTCATCGAAGCGGTCGAACGACACCTGGAGGCTCAGGTCTCAGCGGTGGTTATCGGTCACTTTCACGCGGATTCGATGGGTGGTTTACCAGCCTTTGAAGCGGTGGGAGCCACCTCTTTTTCGAGCCTGCAAACCCAAGAAATCGCTCGCTCCTTGGGCTCGGCAGTCCCAAGGGTCGGATTCGATCTCCGTCTTCAAACACGAGTCGGCTCGATCCCCGTCGAACTCGGCTACTTCGGGCCAGGCCACACGCTCGACAATATCGTGACCTACCTTCCTGAGCAGAAGATCCTGTTTGGGGGATGCCTGCTCAAAGCCCAGGGAGCCGGTTTCGGCAACCTCGAGGATGCCGCGCCCAGCGCCTGGTCGGCGACCGTCGAGAGGCTCAAGAAGGCCTATCCGGAGGTGAAGTTTGTAGTCCCCGGCCACGGCGACCTGGGGGGTTCCGAACTTCTCGACTATACCATCGAACTCTTTGAGCCTGCTGCTCGCGATACTTCAGAAGCCCTCCCCTGCTGCATTACGAAGCGTTCTTAAGCGTCTCCACTTCCTTTGCGAACGAATATGACCCCTCGGAAAGTGCGCTTTTGTTCGCCGCCAATGAGCACAGTCTATGGATACACTTCAACGTATGGAAGGCGCGGTTCTCGGCGCCTTGGTGGGCGATGCGTAAGGTGGCCGAGAAGCGGCCCAGCGGGAGTTCCCTGAAGCGGTTTTGAATAGAAATGTCATGCGATCTTCAATAATCATACACGTTTCTGATCTCGAAGTTAGCCGAAATTTTTACTCACAAATCATGAGCCTCATAAGTCTTGAGGTCACCAAAGCAGAGAACAACTTTCGCACAGGTAAACCATGTAAGATCTGCTTTTCTGGACCGCAAGGCGAGTTTTGGCTCAAGAAGTTTGTCCCGGTTGGGAGGCCGACGTGCGTGGAGTGGAGAGCCGAGAGCCAAGACCTGGTCGATCAGTTCTACAAAATTGGCATACAGGCTGGTGGCCAAGACTGTGGCGAGCCGCCGGCCTGTAGAGATGTACCGACTTACTATGGCTACAGTAGGCAATACAGTGCATCCGTAGCAGACCCCGACGGCCAACAGACCCGTTTCAGCTATCTAATCGAGATGCTGGATAACGATAAAGCCCCAGCTCGACAGCCTTCCTGACCACCGCTTCGATGAACCGTTTGTTATGTCAGAAAGTCCATCGGAAAGCAAGGCCTAGGCCTTGCTCTCCACTTTCGATCTTAGGGCCATGGATCTTGAGCAGAACCCATCAAGAAACGGTCAAAGAGATTGGGCGGGAACAGCGTCTTGAGGCTCTTGTACGAGATCCAGCAAAACTAAACTCCTACAGCCTTCAAGGCATCGAGCAAGTCCCTGCCTGTATGACGGCCGCCGCCGACTCTCTTTTCGAATCTGCCATACCATGCCTCGGTATCCGGGATGGCGAGGTCTGTGGATAAACCCTCGGCCACGTTAGAGCCGGAACACATCGCCAGAGAACATTCGCTGTAGTCATCTTCGTCGAAAACCCAGTCGGGGTTGGCCTCTAAGAAGGCGAGGAATTCCTGGTAGTTGGGGCATCGGTCGCGGTAAAAACGCTGAGCTCGCCGGGTATAATTCGTGCGTCCCTGGTGATCAGAGGGCAGCTTCAGCTCGCGGGGCACGTTGGAGGGGTCTGGTCCTTCATAGCCGGGATTGGCCGCCCTAGCCTTGATGATAATGTCTTCCACCACGAACTCGAACCAGACCACGTCTCGGGGAATCAATAGCGAATTTTCACCCCAGTGGACCAGGGCCCCGCCGGAGCCGGATGTCACCAAACGAATGGCGGACCAAGGAACTCGTTGCTCATGGTCGCCCTCGCTCCACACCAGCTCTCGGGCTTCGAAAGTGACCGACCCGTATCCGCCTGCAGGGAAATATGACATAAGCTTTACCTCGATAAAGTCTCCCGTGTAAGATCTAACACAAGCGTTTGTGTCGAAGCAAGCATGGGTCCGCTCTCTCGATAGAGTTCACCTTCTCGAAGCAGCCGTGCTGCCAGAGTCACCAGCACGTGGGCTCGAGCTTTCACAAGGATGGTTCGGTTGCAGAGATAAGTCATCCTGATGAAAACCTGCCTAATCTTGCTTCTTGCCCTGCTCCTGACCGGATGCCGACAAGAGACTTCTACGGTCGACTTGTCTCAAGAGAGCCTTCACAGTCTACTTTCACCAGAGCAGGCTCAAGCCCAAGCGGTGGCTGCCTTTGAACTGTTTTCCGAGACTCTAAAAGCCGAGCTGTTAACCGCTATGGAGGAAGGCGGACCGGTGCAGGCCGTCGAGGTTTGCAGCCTGAGAGCTCCAGAGATTGCGCAGAGCATCTCCGAAGAACTGGGATTCGCTCTGGGCCGCTCCAGCCATCGCGTGCGTAACCCAGGAAACGCTCCCAACGAAGTGTTACGCGCTTATTTACTCGAACACGCCGAAAAGCCGGCCTCCGAGGCGGGCATCCAAGTGGTCCCTTATGGAAGCGACCTGATGGTCATAGCCCCCATTGCGACTGCGCCACTTTGCCTCACCTGCCACGGGGATCCCACAACCTTTACCCCCAAACTCATTCAGGCTTTAGGAGACCATTATCCCGAAGACGAGGCTACCGGTTTTGAGGCAGGAGAGCTACGGGGAGTTTTCTGGGCCAGCATGCCCCAGGATGCGGAGGTTGGAGATTTCGAATCCTCTGTCCCTGGAACAGTCCCTCTGTCCGGCCCTTCCTCTCGAAAAATCAAGACTCATTAGAAGAATGTCGATATTTGGGTCGAACCAGCACCAGGCAATAGCATCAACCCACATCGCCAAACTCGCTCTTTTTCCGCAATGGGAACCGCAAATTCTTACAAACAGGTCCCCTATGAGCTTCAAATTTGCAATTCCTCTGACGAAAAAACTGCGTCGTTTGGACTCGGGGCGATTCGGCTCACAGCCTCTAAAGGTCCCAAGGAGCGATGTTCTCGCTAGAGGGCCGAATCCCGACAAATGCCCTGGAACGCCAAGTCTAAGGTGGAGTCGTCGAGAGCTTGTTCGAACATCGCGAGCCACTGCTCTACATAGTCTCTATCAAGTTCCACACCTTGTTCCACGACCACAGAGCGAACATCCTCTCGATCTCGAGAGGGGGTGGTGATCATTTTGTAGAGGATAAGGTCTTCTGGCGAGCACAAGCGAGCGTGAACCCCTGGCACCAGTTCAACCATCCTGGCTCGACGAAACGCCTGTTCGTCGAAGCCTAAGTCTGCCAAGAGCAGGCCAAGCCTGACTCCACCCGGCCCTTCAAGGAAGAGAACCCCTATCGTTCGAGCATGCTCGACGGCGTTCTCGACCGGTTGAAAGTCTGGCTGCAATAAGCCGATAAGGTGAGGAACGTCCCGGTGTGTAGCCTCAACCTTGAGGTCTACGTCGTCAGTTAGGCGTGGCCGCCCATACGCAGCGACGGCTAGTCCGCCGATAAGAACATTTCCAATCCCTGCCGCGTCAAGCCGAGCTTGCGCTAGACTCAGAGTCTGAAGTAGCGCGTCCAAGACGGAATTCCCCGACCTTTCGTAGGCGTTCTTGTAGGTCGGCCAGATAGCTCAGCTTTTCTCGCCGATAGTTGGACTCAGTCTCCTTTAAACGTGCACCCCACAATTGGCGCATTTCCAAAAAGCGTAAGACTTTATCGCTCACGGGCCGCTTTGGTTGAAGCTCAGCCTCAATTCGGTAAGCCTGCTCGAATCCATCTCGCCACTGCTTGAGATTTTCCATGCAAAGGAAATTCTGGCGAAACCCTGCGAGGCCTTCCGCCGACACCGGCACGATTCCGATGAAGTCTTATGCCGGTGGGCGACTCCCCACCTATACTTCCGTGCGTTGAGAGGCCCAGTCAAGCTGGACAATGAGGCGCCGGCTATCCGCGTCCCTGTGGTTGTGGCAAGGAGTACCTAGCGCATAATATTCGACAGTAAGCGCAGCGCTGAGGACCGGGCCAGTTGTTCGGATCCGGGCGGGAAACTGCGGAGGTTGAATCAGAAGTCGGCTTGAAGACCAGACAGCATCCAACCCACGGCTCGAGCCAAATTGGGGGACAACAAAATGGCCTCAGCGTACCGGACCCGTTAAGCATGCCGACCTCGAAGAGAAAGGCCTTGAGCCCGGAGAAATTTATGATTGAGGCTCCACTGCTGGATCGCGACCTATTTTTTGGAGACCCAGAGTATTCCGCCGCCCAGATCTCACCGAATGGAAGGTTTGTGTCCTTCATTAAGCCCTTCAAGGGAATGCGAAACATTTGGGTCAAAGAAATTGACCAGGCTCTTGAAGAGGCCAGACCGATCACCGCCGACGAAAAAAGACCAATCCCAAGCTCTTTTTGGAGCCGGGACAGCCGCTTTATTATTTTTGTCCAGGATCACCTCGGCGACGAGAATTTCCATGTCTATGCGGTAGAGGCAAACGCCGCCCCGCCGGCAGGCTCACAGGTGCCTCAAGCTCGCAACTTGACCGAAGGCGTCGGCGCCCGAGCCCAGATTTATCAGGTCTCCAAGATCAACCCCGAACTGATCTGGGTGGGGCTCAACGATCGCGACCCTGCCTGGCACGACCTTTATCGTCTGAACTTGTCTACCGGGGAAAGAACCCTCATTCGGAAAAACACGGCTCGGATCGCCCGCTGGATCTTTGACCTCAAGGATCAGCTTCGTCTGGCGGTCCGTTCATCAGAATGCGGCGAGATCGAGGTGCTTCGAATCGACCAAGATGGTTTCACCAGGATTTATCAGTGCGATGTCCTGGAAACGTGTCGAGTGCTGCGCTTACACCCAGACGAACAGCGGGTCTATATGGTCACCAATCGCGGAGAAAGAGACTTGAGCCGCCTGTGTCTGGTAGATGTGGCCAACGGCGAGGAAGAGTTTGTGGAAAGCGACCCAAAAGGGCGGGTGGACTTTGGGCAGGCAATCTTTTCCGAAGCGACGGACAATCTTGTCGGCACGGCATACGTCGATGAAAGAGTGCGGTTCCATTGGCAAGACAAGACCTTTCAGGCCAACTACAGTTGGCTGAGAAGCCAGCTTCCGGGGGTGGACGTCTACCCTGGAACCTCGTCGGCCGATGAGCAAAAGTGGCTGGTCATTGGACACAGCGACCTAGAGCCCGGAGTGACTTATCTTGCCGATTTTCAGGCCAAGACCCTGCTGTTTCAGTTTCGCATCAAGGAGAAACTGCCCCGCGAAGCCCTTTGTTCCGTACAGGCGATCACCTACCGCTCCAGCGATGGCTTGGAGATTCCCGCCTACCTGACCCTACCGAAAGGTGTCGAAGCCAAGAATTTGCCCCTGGTGGTGATGCCCCATGGCGGACCTTGGCATCGTGATACCTGGGGCTATCGCAGCTGGTCCCAGTTCCTGGCCAACCGAGGCTATGTAGTTCTGCAGCCCAACTTTCGCGGATCCACAGGTTACGGAAAGAGGTTTCTTAATGGAGGCAACCTGGAATGGGGTCAAAAAATGCAGGACGATCTCACTTGGGGAGTCAAGCACCTGGTGGCCCAAGGACTGGCGGATCCCGAAAGGGTGGGGATTATGGGAGGCTCCTATGGCGGCTATGCAACCCTGGCCGGAGTGACCTTCACGCCCGACCTCTATTCAGCCGCTGTCGCCATCGTCGCCCCATCCCACCTGATCTCTTTCCTGGAGACCATGCCACGCTATTGGGCCACCGAGCGAGCTCACTTCCTGCAGAGAGTGGGCAATCCCAATACCCCGGAGGGCAAAGCTCAGTTAGAACGGCAGTCACCCCTGAACAGCGTGCACAAGATTCAGACCCCTTTGATGGTGGTGCACGGCGCAAACGACCCCCGAGTGAAGAAGGCCGAGTCGGACCAGATTGTCATAGCCCTGCGCGACCGTGGTCTTCCGGTGGAATACCTGGTGGCCGAGGATGAAGGACACGGATTCAGCCAACCCGTCAATAATCTGGCCATGTTTGCCGCAGTTGAAAGGTTCTTCGCAACTCACTTAGGAGGCCGGTTTCAGTCGGAGATCTCCCCTGAAGTCGCCGAAAGACTGAAAGCGATCACCGTGGACCTCGAAACCGTCGGGGTCGAGAGACAAGACGATGAGCGACAGGAAGTCAGCAAACACCTTGAGAATCCTCGGAAGCTCAGGGGTGGTGGCCTCTGAACAGCTAAAGAAAGTGACCAGACACAAGAATCTATGAAGCGCGAGCGCTCCCCTCTTACCTACTCCCGTCGAGAATTTCTGAAGAGAACCGGATACTTACTCGGAGGACTAGGTCTGGTTTCCAGCCTGGGTCTGTCGGGTTGTGGGAGCAAGTTTGAAGAATTTGCGCCTCCTGCCGGTCCGCCGGGGATCAGCTGGGAGCAACTGATCAACGAACTTTCCGGTCCCGTTTTGCGACCGGGTGATCCTGGGTTTGAAGAGCTCGCCCGCCCCTGGAACCTCAGATACGCCGACAGTCTTCCCATGGGCATTGCTCGCTGCCAAGACACACAAGACGTGCAATTCGCCCTAGCCTGGGCCCGCGACCAAGGACTGCCCTTGGTGGTGCGATCTGGTGGACACTCCTATGCCGGCTACTCCACCACCGACGGCTTGATGATTGACGTGTCCTTGATGAACAGCGTTTCCTACGACTCGGCAACCGGCATCGCCACCTTGGGAGGCGGGGCCAGAAACGCGACGGTATACAGCGCTCTCCGACCACCCAGCACCGCCATAACCCATGGGCGATGCAGCCAAGTGGGAGTCGCCGGGTTGGTTCTGGGGGGCGGCATCGGCTTCAATATGCGCCGCCACGGTCTGACCTGTGACGCTCTGCTGGCCACCACCTTGGTGAGCGCCGAGGGTCGGTTGGTAGAATGCAACGCTCAACAGAATCCCGACCTCTATTGGGCCTGTCGAGGAGCAGGCGGCGGAAATTTCGGGATCCACACTTCGTTCACTTTTCAGACCTATCCGGTAGACCAGGTCACCGTTTTCTCTTTGACTTGGACCAGCCAACTCGAAGAAATTTTGGCCACCTCCCTGAGCTTGTTGCCAACACTTGAAGACCGTCTGGGTGCAAAATTAAGCGTGCTGCGAAAAGCCAACCAAGGCATCGTTGTCACCATTCTTGGAGAATTGGTTGGTAGCGAAGAAGAATTGCTGGGCATGCTGGCTCCCCTCTACGCTGTGAGGCCCCCGGATCAGTCAGACATTCAGAACCTGCCGTACTGGGACGGGCAAGAATTCCTAGGTGAAGAGGGGCTGCCGGAGTACTCTCAAGAGCGATCGCGATACGTCTATGGAAACCTTGGGGCAGACGCTGTGGACCTGATCTTCAATCGCCTAAGGAACTGGCCAGGCACCAGCGTAGCTGCTTCCTGGAAGTTCTTCCTCACGGGGGGGCAAGTGGATGGCCCGGCCCGCACCGACACCGCCTACGTGCACCGAGGAGCGACCATGCTTTCAAGCATCGACCTCGAATGGGCCGGCTCCGACTCGGCTAGTCTTGTCGACCAGAATATCGATTGGTTCAACGAGTTTCACGAGGCCATGGGAGCTTTCGCTTCCGACGAATCGTACCAAAATTTCATCGATCCCTATCTGAACGATCCGCTGCAAGCTTATTACGCAGAGAATTTGCCTCGCCTCATCCAAGTGAAGTCAACCTGGGACCCGGATAACGTCTTTCGCTACCCCCAGAGCATCCCGGTCGCGTGAGTTGTTGCCCTAAGAAGAACTCTGGCCTTCGGGCTCGAATATCTCTAGGTCCTCAGAGGAGCTGAGACAACCTCAACCTCTCGGTGCACATTTCCTCTAGGAGCTGGCTATGACCGGAAATATCCTTCGACTCTCTTGCAGTCTCATCTTTGTGGCCGTCTTCGCGCTAAGCGGCTGCGCTAAACCGGACTTTGGCTATCAGCAGGTGGGAGACAAGTATGTCCGTTTTCAGCTCTCGCCAGGATGGACACTCAAGAATGCTGGCCCCGAGGGGTCTTCGTGGTTCAATCCCGATTTTGGTCATCTCTACATCAGTGCCAAGTCTGACGAGAACTACGCGAGCGAACTGACGGTGGCTCTCACGCCCTTGCTTACAATCCCAAAGGACTCTCCGACGTTTCAGGAAGAGTTGGGAAAACTCAGGACTTTTCTAGAGCCGGCCCGCTCGAACCTCAAAGTAGCCAAAGCCCTGGAACTTCTAGAGAAAGCGTCCCGGACGACCGACTCAGAGAGTTCAGAAGATCTACTCAAGGCCCTCGAAGCCCTCTCTCAAGTTCCCTTCGACAACGATCCGGCTACCGTCCTAACTCGACTCCTGGCCAGGGGAGTCCAAGGCCCGCTGCGGGAATCGGGAACGCTTAAACAAACCGAAGACGGCCTTTGGGTGCTGGAGAGCCGCCTCATGATGCTCTTTGTCTGGGCCGAACACACGATTCTCCTCAGAGCCTCAACCAGTTCGACTTCCTGGGGGGGTCTCGCAGAAGAGCTCTCTAAAGCGGTCTCCACTCTCGAACTCGACTGCCCACCCCCTGATCCCTCTCATTTCGTGGCCCGGAAACCCTCCCCTCAAACCCAGGCTCAGGCTCCCAGCTCACCCACCCCAAGCCGAGACAATGAGCTTTATTTCCTGCTTGGTTGGGGCCCCAAGATCGCTTTCCTATTTTTCTTTGCCCTCCCCGCTTTCTTCGGAGCCAAGACCGGCTATGGCTCCGAAAATCCTCGAGAGGGGGCGGCCCGAGGGGCCGCCACGGCGGTGATGTTTAGCCTGAGTGTCTTAGTCATCTGCGGAGCCGTGGCCATCTTGGCTTGGGGCCTAATGTCCGAGAAAGGTTCGGGGACCGTGAGCCCTATCGCAGCCAGCTTTATGGTTCTGGTAATCGGGGTACCCGTGGGTTTGCTCGCCGCCGGATGTCTGGCCATGGCTGCTGCCGGAACTGCCTATCTGGGCGCAGCCCAAGGCGCAACCAAGGCGGGCCTCTACGCTGCTCTAGCTGCGCCGGTCGGCTTGTTTCTCTTCGGCTTATTCCTGTATCTCAGCACGCTCGTGAAACGACCTTTAGACAAACATCGAAGTTCCTTCAGCCTGTTGATGACTCCACAGCCGGTGGTCGTTCTCCACCTCGAACACCAAAGACCACAGGGCCAAATCCGCCCATTTTCGAACACCTGAAGATGGACCAATTCCTATCTCAGAGCAAGGAGCCCGGAGAGATTGTCCAGCGCGATCAGCGGTTCTCGCTTTCTCCGCAGCGTGCCCGAGAGACCCTTCTCACTTCTGCTCCTCCAGATGAAGACACGGTCTTCAAAGGGCTTCTGTTCTTGGCCGATGCTCTAGCTTTGATTCAGAACGGAAGGAGCCCATCGGTGGTGGAGGGAGAAGCCGGCTATCCTCCTCATATCAAACGAGCGCTGGCGTTGAACCCCACGGCCTGGCTCAGCCAGGAACGACGACAGTGGGTCAAAGCGAGGTTCGAGTCTCCATTTGCGAGTTCCGATCCCACGGACCTCACCTGGGATCGAGGCTGGGTAAGGTTACTCTCTACAGGAGCAAGAATCCAGCTGAGAACCGGCTCTGTAAAGACTGGAGATTTCTGGGGCGTGGAGTTCAGCCGAGAGAAGGGTTGGGTGGAACTTCCTCCCCCGTCTCGTTTTCTCGAACTGACCCATCGAATGGACTTTGTTCATCCTCAAGACAGCCCTTACTGCCCTCCGAACCAACCACCT
>JBJHCR010000082.1:0-8569 GCA_050486105.1 Vulcanimicrobiota bacterium | reverse complement strand
AGCCGGACGAGCTTGGACCATTGTCCTAAGCGACCGAAGGTGCCTTTTCAGTACTCTGTTCGGTTCGCGGATCAACGGGAATTGGTTCGCCTACCGATGCCGGCACTTTTGCTTGCACGAGAGAATAGTTTGCAACTCGGAGCAGGTCGAGGGTCTCGATTTTCAACTCACCGAGCGGCACGCCTTTGAAGAAACGTCCTGCGGCTTCTTGATGAACAGACCCAAAGGCTTTTTCGAGAAGCTGCTGGTGGGCAACTCCGACTGCGTCTTCAGCCGCAAATTCCTCGACCTGGGTTCAGGAGAAAACACCTACAAAAAGGCTAAAGCGATCTTTTCCGTCTACCTTGACGATGGTCCGGCCCAAATCGACCTTTTCTCCCGGGGGCATACTCTAGAAACATTGCCCTGGCCCGAGGGGCCTCCGGGCCTGTTCGGAGTGGTCTGCTGGCCCGAACTCAAAACAGACCTCTGGGGCCAAAAGTTTCTTAGAGATGAGGAGTTCGAAAAGGCTGTCGACTGGATCAGACAGCAAGTGGCTCACCTTAAGAACGATCTTCACTTGCTGTCCCCCAAACTCAAAACCGAGATCCTGGCGAACCGCACGAAGAAAGCTTATCGCAATGAGGTGGCCAAGCGCATTCAACGCTTATGGTTTGAGGAACAGAATGAGTCCTCGCCCCAAACTCTTGGTCTTGCCCAGACCCCTGAAGAGCGGGCCGAGGCTATACGCGAAAAATTAGGAATGTAGCCGCGAGAGCCGAAACTTCATCCCTGGCGCCACTCGTGAGACACCCAACCCAGTTCGAGCATGCGGTCGACGCGCTCGAACATGGCCGAGATGGCCTTGGGCTCCAGAAGGCCTTGCAGTTCCAGGGTCACCTCATCGCGCTGCTGTGAAAATTTCGAAAGTGTTGCTCGCTCCTTCTCATCCAGGGGAAAGCTGGCATCGAAGTGGAAGTTGTTGAAGCCCTGGTCTCCGTTCTCCACGGGAAAAGCTAGACCGTGGTCAATAGGGATGGGTCTGGCCTCCCGGTCAAGAAGAAAGTTGCCGCTGTGGCGGTCCAGGTTCCCAACCACGTGATCGAAAAGAGCGATGCGCCGGTAATCGGAAGGAGAGAAAGGCTCTTCACTCCGAGTGCGGTTTCCGTCCTGTCCCTGGCTCACTAACAGCTTAAGGCTGCCCGGCCGCCCCTCAAGACCGGTCGACACGGCGGGAGGCACCCGGGCCAAATGCCCCAACCTCTTGTCCACCAAGTACGCGGCTTCCTCGCGTTGGGCCTGAGTGCCGTCGGGGATGGTTTTGCGGAGCGACTTGGTGGACTTCTCCCCCGCCTTAGGAGTCCAAACAGCGGAGGCCCCATTACTCAGCGTGACCAAAAAGTTGGCGTTGCTTCCCCCCTTGATGCGGCGCTTGCCCAGCTCCACCGCAGCCGGATCTCGCAACAGAGCTTCCTGGGCTCGAACCTGCTGGGTGAACTCGGGACCCTGGGCTCCGGTCCAAGAAAACGGAAGAGGGTCGGGCTGGGGACGAGCCTTAGGTGCCGGCTCGAGTCCCATCAATTTTGGGATAGGCCCAAAGCTGACCAAGGCTCCCAAGATACCGTCTAAGGGACTGGGCAAAGGAACGGCTTGCCAGAGGTATCCGCGCTTAAGATCCTCCGGTCGAGGCTCCTCCAAGCTCGGCAAGAGAAGGCTCTCCGCTTGGGAGGTGGACCCCACATACTGCTCCGTGGGTTGCCCGTGCTCCAGGCTCGAAGGCTCGACCCGGACCGGAGCTTTGAGAAGCTGGGTCCGTTGGTGAGAAACTCCCAAAGCCGCGACGTTCATCTCCAGATTATAGAATGCCAGGGCTCGGGTGTCCATTCCTTGCTCAAGGTTGGCCCCGCCAGGACAGAGGTCATTCTCTACCCCGCTAAACTCTGAAAAAGACCGCCCCTGTCCCGACCTCAGCGGGCGAACTCAGTGACTCGATTGCCATAAATCAAGGTGTCCGAGACTCGGGTTTCCTCGTTCAACTGCAGGTAGAGTTCTCTGGCCAGCGGGGACTCGGGGTCACCCGGGACGCCTTCCGCGAGGCTCTCGAAACGGCTTTCCTCAGGTCGCTCTTCGGACCACAGGAGGTGGACGCCGTCGCTGATGTTTCCATAGACCGAGGCGGAGGCGTGGGGCCCCGCCAAAGCATTCCTGCCAAGAAAAGCGGTACCCACGTCGGTCAGACCCAAGAGGTGAAGGAGGGTTGGAGCCACATCGATTTGGCCGACTAGGGGCGGGAGTTCTCCTTGAGGCGAATCTCCGGGGAGGTGAATGAAGAGGGGAAGACGATTGCGCAGAGGCCAAGCCTCGGGGATCTCCAAGCGTCGATACTCGGCCTCATCCATTCGAGCTCGATGGTCCCCGCACATCAGCAGCACGGTGTTCTCCCACAGACCCGCTTCTTGCAGGCGAGCCACCAACAACTCCACCGCGCTGTCTCGGTAGCGCGCCAGTTGCAGATAGCGGCCAGCCATGGTGCCCTCAAGATGCCCGGGAAGTTCGAGAAGTTTTTGGTGAGGTCGAAGCTCCAAGAAAGGGTAGTGCATCATGGTGGTCGTTACATAGCAGAAAAAGGGCTGGGGTTGCTCGGTCAGCAAGGGCATCAATCGTTCGAAAAGTGGGGCGTCTCCCAGATCCCAACCCACCAATTCTCCTCGCCCGGGGGGGGGAAGATCGGGGCTGAAAAGCTGGCGTTCGAACCCGAAATATTCTGCCATCACTCGGGTGTTCCAGAACGCTCCGTCATAGCTCATCACGTGCAAGGTGCTGTAGCCCTGCTCGCTCAAGATTCGAGGAAGAGCACGAGTCGAGTTGGTGGGAAACAGAAAACAGAACGGTCCTCCGCTGGGAGGGTGAAGGGAGTTGAGCATCAGCAGCATGGTGTCCGAAGTGCTGCCCCCGGCAGTCTGGTCCAGAGCCTCGGCATACAGGGATTGCCGGCGTAGTCGATTGAGAAAGGGTGTCACTTCCTGGCCCTCGATCTCCATGCCCACCACAAAATACTGCAAGGACTCCAACTGAATCATCAGGACATTCGAACCCTGAGCCGCTGCGTAATGGGCGTGAGCCGGCCCGGCACTGTCTCGAGACAGGGCCAGGCGTCTACGGATGACTTCGTCGGCTATCGGCTCGGGAGCCTGAAGGCGCGGTCCCAGCCAATGAGCCGCGTCGTACAGATGATAGGCCACCAGTCCTCGCTTCTTCACGTGGGTCCAATTGTACAGCCTGTTCTTCATCTGATTCGTGAGCCAAGGGCTAGCCCAAACAAGCCAAAGACCGTGGCCAAAAACCACAAGCGCCAGGGGAAGAACGGGCCCAAGCCAACGAGTCCGACCCGAAGGAGCCTTGGGCCCTCGAGCCATCAAGGCGAGAGGCAGAGCAAAGAGGAGGTCCAAGGCCAAAAAAAGGTCTTGGGGACGGAATAGGTGGAGAAGCTGAAGTTGGGCCGCCTGGCTAGGACCTTGATGGTGAGACTCACCCAGGTACACAAAATGGCTGACCGCCAGAAAATCTCCGAAGCTTCGATAGTAGAGGAGGTCACCCCAAAACAAAGCGCTCGCCAAAGCCGCAAAAGCCCAGCACCCGACAGCCCCCAGACGGCTGGAAAGCAAAAGAGTGAGAGCAAGGACGCTGAAGGTCACCAAAAAGGTCCAAATCCAAGCCGAGATCTCCGGGCAAAGGCTTGGCGACATCCAGGCCATGACCAGACCCGATTTCAGAACGACGTTCCCCGCAGCCCACCCAGGCCAAGCGAGACGGGCGCGAAGCCAGCTTTCCCCTCCCCGGAAAAAGAGAAAGGCCAGGCCAAGCCAAGCCCACAGCAGTCCGACCAGGAAGCCTTCAGAGCTCATCTCTTGAGACGAGCCTGTTAGGGCCCGACGACGGTGAAGAGATTACTGGTGGCTGGCTGAAGTGAATTGGTCCCAGCCTGGAGTACGAAAGTGCCTGGTCCTACGACCTGAAGGTTCGTGAAGGTGGCCCGACCCTGAACCAAGGTTTGAGCCTGAACTCCGTAGAGGCCCGGATCGGGCTTGGGTGTCGGGGTGGGGGTAGGGTGGCCGCTGCCGGTGTCACTACCGCTGCCGGTCTCACTGCCGCTGCCGGTGTCACTGCCGCTGCCGGTGTCACTACCGCTGCCGGTGTCACTGCCGCTGCCGGTGTCACTACCGCTGCCGGTGTCACTGCCGCTGCCGGTGTCACTACCGCTGCCGGTGTCACTGCCGCTGCCGGTGTCACTGCCGCTGCCGGTTTCGGAGCCACTGCCGTTGCCATCTCCATCCACCGAGCTTGCCAAGATCTCCCCCATCGCTTGCAGCCTAGAAAGTGTTGGGGCGTTTTGAAGCGAAAGGGTCACCTGGCCGGAGTGGCCGAAAAATTCTTGACCGAACTGGTCCAGGACCACGACCGTCACCGAAAACCCTTCTTGTTCGACCAAAGGCGAGGGGGGATGGGTGAGAAAGGCAAGCGACGTGGCCACGGGTGATTCCCCTGACGGCTGGGTGACATTTAAGGTTCCGCTGGCCCTCAAACCCGATTCGGGGTCGTTGGCAATAATCTGAACTTGACCCGCAGCCAAGGCCACGGCCACACCCTGGGCGTCCACGGTGGCCACGGAAGGACTGTTGGACCCCCAAACCACGAAGGTGCTTAAGTCTTGCTGGGACCCGTCGTCGAAGTGGCCGATGGCTTGGAACGCTAAGCTCTGACCCACGTCCAAGGTTGCGGTCACAGGGGTGACTTCCAGCCGGCTCAGAACGGCCGAGGTGACGTTCACCTCGACGGTGGCCACCAAAGAGCGATAGTTTGCGGTGACCCTGGCTAATCCCGGAGTCTGGCCAGTAACCTGTCCTTGATGATCCACTGAGGCAATGGCGCTGAGGTTGCTGCTCCAACCGACCCCGTCGAAGACCGGCAGATCTGTGCCGTCGTCAAACTCGGCGGTGGCCAGCAGTTGGACCCTGGTGGCTGCTGCGAGTCTCAAGGGAGAAGGGGAAACTTTGAGGCTCAGGACCCGAGCATTGGTGATGGAGATTGTGATCGAGCCTTCGATGTCTTGCACTGAAGCTCGAGCGATGAGAGACCCCGGACCAGCCGGAGTGATGAGACCGTCCGCAGAGATCTCGCTCCCGGACGGTCCTTGCAAGGTCCAAGACACGGCTGAACTCAAATCCGCCGAGCTGCCATCGGCGAAAACGCCTCGAGCAGTGAGGCGAGGAGAAAAGTCGAGGGGATAGGTCAGACGCTCGGAATGCATCTCGAGAGCGCTCAAGGGAGAAGCAGCGTCGAGGAAGTCGGGGTCGGCGATCACCAAAAGTTCCCCAGGTTTCAAGGCTACAGCCATAGAGTAGACCCCAACCGTCTGCCCTTGACTCAAGAACTCAAGAATAAGGCGAGTAGCCGGTATCGGAACCGAATATTTAAGCTCGGTCTGACGCTCCTTTCGAGCCGGCCCAAAGACCACCCGTCCATCAGAGGTGAATCCGGTCATCTGAATCTCGGTGATGGTGTCTTCGGCGATTCGGTTTCCGGGCGAAGAAAGCTGGAGGAGCACGGTGGCCGTTTGCGGCCCCACCGTTTGTGGACTCATCCCGTCCAAATTTGAACCTCCACAGGCCAAATTGGCCAAGAGCAAAAGGACAAAGGCGCTTAGGATGAGTGTCGTTCTCAAGGTGTTACTCCAAAATGCGTAGACTGGACGAGGGCCCCGAGAATGCGGCACATTTAGGAGACGTCTCGGGGAGCCCTTAAGATCTTAGGAGGGTGTAACCTTAGGATCAAGATAGGTGATCGCCTACCTATTGCTCCTTGGTGAAACCTCGCCGGGCGCTCAGTTGTCGCACACTACGGAATTCGGGAGGGTGGCATATCCATTGGGCCATCAGCTCTGCTCGAGAATGAACCTGGTGAAAGCGCATGATCTGTTCGACGTACTTATTGACCGTACGCGGACTCAAGTCGAGCTCATGAGCCATCTGCTTTTCTGACCGGCCTTGCAACAGAAGATTCAAGATGGCCCTGAGCCGTGGAGGCAAAGAGGCTGCCTGCTCTCCTAAGTGACCCGAATCGTACAAGCTCTCGAAAAGCCAACGAAATTGTCTGGTCAGAAGCTCCAGCATGGTCCTGTTCAAGGTGGAAAAAGGCCGATCACCCCAAGCCCTCATAGCCACTAGCAGTGCGTGACCCTCGGGGAGCGGTGAGACGCTGGCCAAGGTGTCATCGAGTCCAACCCAACGCCATCCCTCGGCCACTTGGGGATGGCCGTACCAATCCGCGTTCTCGATGATGTCTCGTCGTCTGTAACAGCCCTGGCCCCTGCTCCAAAGGGCCTGATTGAAGAGATCCTCGGCGCTGAGGTCTTGGGCAAAGTACCACTCTTGGAGGCGCTCGATGGGTCCTTGGTCGAAGCCCACAAAAAGCCCGGTTCGGACCGGGAAATGCTCCTGGCCAGGTGGGGCGGACAGAAGCGCCAAGACGGCCGCCCCACAGAGTTTTTGGCACCCGGTAAGGAACACTTCGGTGCGGTCTACAGGATGTGGGCGCTGGGCGACGGCCGAGCACAGGTCCAAGACCGCTTGATAGTCGCGAACCCTGAGATGACTCATCGTGGGAGCTTTCGACAGGATACCCCTTCGCCCTTTCCACTAGCGGACTACTCGCCTCTATTGCCTGCGGAGTTCGAAGAGGCCCTCGGGCCGTCCAGGCGACCGCTTTCCGTCTAATTTGTTTGGATGCTGGTGGTGCCTCGATATGGTTAAGGACCGATTCGTTCATTTTGAGGTCCATCTCAGAGATCGCCAGAGGCTGGTTCAATAATCCGCGGCTCTAGCTCGCGTTTCTTCAGCCTCTCGAAACTTGTCCAGACGCTCATAGACCACAGCCAGTTCTTCAAGAACTTCTTTAGAAGGAGAGCCACTCAACAGTTTTCGGTACTGCACGACAGCCAAGGTAGGCTTGTCGGCGAGAGCGTAGGCTCTGGCTAGTCCGAGTTCGTGGACGCTGTCTTCGGCAACCAGGTGGCGGTAGACCAAAGCGATAGAGTTGGGGTGCCGAGAACAGACGGAATACAATGCCGCCACATGTTCGACTTTGTTGGGCTCTCGCCTCAAGTTTTCGATCAGGTCGGGGTGCTCGCTCATGATCTGCTTGGCCGCGGCCTGTGCAGACCCGCCTGCGTTGCTTCTGAATAAACTGCCCATGGGCCAAGGTTCGCTCCTGTTCAGGGCAGCCCTGTTCCGTACACACCCATTAGGACAACCCGATGGCAGGTTCTTCGGCCGAGCTTCAGCCGACGTGGCGGCGCAGATTGGCGAATTGGGGCAGGATCTTCCTAGCTAGATTAGCTACCTTTACCCCTCGCTCATAGAACTTTATGGTCTTGGGGTCCATGTGATGCTCAGGCCCGAAATGCACCACCGGGTCGTCGACCACTCGACCCTAATCGTCGAGGATGGACTGCCCGTCCTGATCGATAGGAGCGCCCGTCTCGTCGCGAGCTATGCGATACTTGAGAAAGCCCCCCATGGGATCGTCTCGGTCGAACTGCAGACCGTCCTTGAATTTCTGGGCAAATCCTTCGCTGTAGACCACCGCTGCAACCTCACCTCTGCTCATGACACTGCAATTGGCGGAAAAACTCAGTGCGTGGTGGCAAATCAAGGCAAGGAAGCCCGAGATTGTGTTCCAAGAGACTCAGGAGAGCAAGTGTGCTCTCACCGAGCCCAGCTGCAGCCATCTCCTCATCGATTTCCCTCAAAACCTGGATCACTTCAGAGGATTCTGAGGAATCGATGGCACCAGAACTTGGGTCACGAATCACCGCGAGAGCTGCTTCTAATCTCTCCTGGCTGCCTTGAGCGAGGACGACGTCTTCTCCCGAACCCATGAGGACCACCGAACCCAGGTCTATCTGAGGCTGCCAAAAAAATCCCCGTTCAGGCCCCCATTGGAAATTCGCTTGGCGACCGAGCCTATGAACACTACCCAACTCTTTTGTCATCGAAAGGGGCAGAAAAAAGGGAAGGCCCAGGTTGAGCAGTTCCAATCTTCCCTCACGTATCCTGAGAATCCCACTGTCGACCCCAAGCCACTGCTCGATCTTGGATCCAAGGAGCAGGCCGGCCATAGAGATGACGCACAGAGTCAAGAAAAAGAAGCACCATGGGAGCAAGTACCATGACCCTATGAGGAATAAAAGCCACACCAGACCCGACAAGTCTCCTTGATACTGTGCCTCGCGCACACGAATCTCCAGACCGCGTGGCCCACAATGATAAGATTCATGAAAAAATCCCCTCACCATCCAGCAATAATAACACAAGTCTCGGGTAGCTGCGCCTTCCTTGAAAACAGTTGCAATCAGAGCAAGACTTCCACCGATGAGCCTAAACGAACCGGGAGCAAAGTCAGGTGACGGCTGTGAATTTCTAAATCAAAATCAATGGGAGCATTCCATCTTTCATGCACGCGCGAGCGCCTGTCGGTACTTGGTTTGAGCGTCTAGGCCGCTTTCCAATGATCGACTGGTTGAAGAATCTCC
>JBJHCR010000081.1:12312-21024 GCA_050486105.1 Vulcanimicrobiota bacterium | reverse complement strand
GCAACTGGGTCAGCTTTCGTGTGCCATACTGAAGTTTCTTTGTGCCGGCCGATGAGGCTCCGCCACCTTGTTCGATCCGTCCGGCCTCGGCCAAAGCCTGGTTGGCCAATTCTTGCTGCCCCTGTGTGAGCAGCTGAGTCGCCGCCGAGCGAAGCAGTTGGGTGGCCTTCCCCCGATCACCGGTGGCCGCAAACTCCAGGGCTCTGGTCTGTTGCCGAAAGACGGAAACGGCATCCACCACCGCCATAACCGGGGGGGTCACCACCGAGGCTGCACTCTGATCGTCGGTGTAAGTGATCAGGATCTCTTCGGACACGGATTTGTCTTTCTGGCCGAGTTCAGGGATGTCGAAGATGAGCTCTGTTTTGGCGAGCCGGTAGGTTCCCGGTTTTCTGGACGGTAGGACCAGTTCAAAAAGAAAGCTTTGAGTCTCGTCTTTTTGCAGCTCACCTAGATCGAGTTGCGCCGTTCGATCTACCGTGGGCAGAGCCCCCAAGTCGTTGATCATGGGCTTGACTTTGTAGGCCTTACGTATGGATATGTCCCGAGAGAGCTTGAGGGAAAGACGGGGGTGGCGGATGACCACGTTTTGAACTCCTCGCAGCTCTTGGTCGAAGATGGCTGGAATGTCTCTGGGGATGTCGATGTAGTACGAGTTCCCCCGACAAGCCGTGGCAATATCCAGCAAGAACTGCTCGTTGAAGTCGTCTCCCACCCCGATAGTAGAGACGGAGATACCTTCTGCGGCGGCCATCATGCAGGCTTCCTTGCAGGCCCCCTCGTGGAGAGTCAGCCCATCGGTGAGAAGGATCATGTGATTCATGCGCTCGGCCGAGAGATTCTTGCGCAATTCGTCGTTGGCGGCTCTGATCCCGTTGAGCATTTCGGTGCCCGAACCGACATCTATGGAATCAATATTGCGAACCATTCTGCGAGCAGACTCTCGGTCGTAAATTTGAGAGGCTGGGATCAGGACTCGGGCTTTGTCAGCAAAAGCAATAACGCAACAGATATCGCTAGCTCTCAATTTGTCCATGACGTGGCTGACCGCAGAGATGACAAACTCAAGCTTATCATGGGCGTACATAGAGCCGCTCTTGTCTAACACAATGGCCATATTCAAGGCTGCAGGTCCGAGGCCCAAGCCAGCTGAGGGCGTGACATCCACCAAGAGATATACCAATTTGTTCTCGCTGGTGACAGCGATATTCTTATAACTCAGGTGGGATTGTAAGTGAACTTCAGGCACAGATTTTCCTCTCTAAATTCCCAATCGTGTGGGCCCTTCTGACCCGGTCAACAAAATCCTATCCTTTTCGGAAGTCTTAGAACTCCTCGAGTTTAGGCTGTTCGATTCAAACATGGGGACAGTGTTCTGCCTAAAAACCTTCATCAGTCCTCTCGGTCTTCAGCAAAAATAACGGCCAGAGTAGCGTTGTCATCGGCTCCCCGGGCAAGGCAAATGGAAACCAACTGTTCAGCGAGGACTTCCGGTTCAAAGTCTTGGTTGAAAAGATCGGTCAATTCCTGGTGTTCAAAGTACTCCCACACCCCATCGGAAGCTAACATCAGTCGATCTCCAGGCTCCAGTTCTCGAGTTACCAAGTCCACATCGACTTCGGGATTGGTGCCCATGGCTCGGTAGATAATGGAGCGCTGGGAGGAGTTGCGGGCTTCCTCTTCAGTCAACTGACCCATTTCCACCAGGCGGCCCACTAGGGAGTGGTCCGTGGTCAGCTTCTCCAGCACTCCGTTCCTCATGAGGTAAGCCCTGGTATCTCCGATGTGACCAATAGAAATCTCGTGAGGCTCGAGCAAGCACGCGGTCATGGTGCAGCCCATGCCTCGACGAGAGATATCTCGTTCGGCATATTCAAAGATGGTTCGGTTGGCTCGCTTGAGGGCTCTCTCTAAAAGTAGGCGGTTTCTTTCAGCTGGAGAGTTCGGCATCAAAGGGGTGGTCACTCGCTGGTCTCTGAGACATAGCCGGGTTTCAATAACCTGATTGGCGATCGTCCGCAGGGCTAGAGAGGCCGCTTTATCCCCTTCGGCTTCACCTCCCATTCCGTCTACAACCGCCACCAAATGGCTCTCGATTATCTCCGACTTTTCTATAGAAGTGAACTGCAGTTGCAGGCAGGCGTCTTGATTGACGCTGCGGACGCAGCCGATGTGGCTCTTTAGGGCCACGCGATAACTACAGCCCTGGCCCGGAACGGACTTGGCTTGTCTGGGTTTTGGCTGGGCCGGGGGTTTAGGAGTAGAGGAGACCTGGTTTGGAACTCGCTCTGGCGGAGCCTCAAGTTTGAGGAAGTCGACGAACTCGTCGGAGCTTTGAAGCCGATCTTCAGGGGCCTTAGAAGTGAGGCGCAAGATTGCCTCTGCCAGGACAGGGTCCTCGAGATCAGATATGGGATCGAATGAGAAAAAGTTCTCTCTGCTTTCTAAGTCGGTGCGTTGACCCGTTCCGGCGAAGTGGAGGACGGCTCCGGCGGAGTAGAGGTCCGACGCTATCCCTACAGGGCGCTCTCCAACGCCATAAGCTTCTGGAGCAGAAAAGCCGTTGACGACTTGAAAGTCATCACCGGCCTTGGAAAAGGTGGCCAGCCTTTCGAAACTATCTACCACCAAGACTTTCTCGCCGTCCCACCATATTCGATCCGGCTGAAAGGAGCGAACCAAGAACGACCGCTGATGAACTTCGCGCAAAAGTTCGGCGAGGACCTCAGCCAGGGCCCTCAATTTAGTCGAATTGAATGCCCCCGAACCACGGACCTGTTGCTCAAGATTTTCAGAGGCGGGAACAGGGCCAAAAGCGTAGGTTCGTTCCCCGGAAACAAAAGTCTTGGTTGGTGTCCACAGACCCGGGACTTCGCCCAGGTCTGCCAAAGTTGCCATCCGCTCTTGCAGAAATCCTGGGGCCGTCGCCGTCTCCTCTAGGAGCAGGGCGGCTTGTTCGCCCGATTGGCAGGCGTAGCGGTTGACCCGACCCAAGGACAAGAGAGACTCTACGACGATCGTTTCTCCGTTTCCGTCATCCAGAGTCGTCTTGCTGGCCAAGGGAGATTGAGCCGAACTCTCCGCTGAGGTCGAGGAGTCTGCTTCGTGCTGCTGGAGTTCAGCTCCGCATTCGTCACAGAATCGTTGCGAAGGCTCGTTCTCGTGTTGGCAAAGATGGCAGATGACGATGGTCTCTCGGGCACTCATGCCTGCTCCTTCTCCTTCAGGTGTCTGACTTCATCCTGCACTTTGAAGCAAGTTTTCCCGATTCTCGCTGGAATTCAAAATCCAAAACTGGACCAATCCATCTGGCTCAAGAAGGACCAGCCTGCGACCAGCAACACCGTCCAACCAAGGCTCAGGAAAACCGAAAGCCAAAACGGGATGCTGAGACTTGACCGTTGACCTTTCGGGGTGAGCAGCATGATCAGCCCCAAAAAAGAGGTCGCGATATAGTTGAGCACTGGGATCAAGGTACAAAGGCAAAGGGTGAAAGCGGTGATCAGCACTCCTAAGGAAGCTTTGGCCGGTATGATGCTAGCCTTAACTTGCAGCTCTGAGCCTCCGCTCTCGCTATACACCCTTGCTTCAAAAGTGCTGTCGGCCGCCAGACCCTTGGCATCTAGAGTCACGGTGATCCGTTGAGACCCCACTTTCAAGCTGGATGGGGCCACAATGAGGTTCTCAGAAGAACTCACCAGGCTCCCGGGGGCGGAGGTTGAGACTTTGACGGACCCCCTGACTCGAGCCCCGGACGAAACTGAGCGCAAGTCGAGTACGCTGGGCTTGAAGGCCACTTGGACGACCTCCAAGCTGGGCGAACCCGCTTCGGGGTCTGAGACAACCGACTCCGAGTTGTCTGGCAACGTCGTTGATGGAAGGTTGCCCTCCAAGTTTTTGGACTCCGCTTCACTGGAGTTCGGAACGGATACTTCTCTTGATTCTGCTGAAGCTTGAGCAGGGACAACCATCGGTACGGTATGGGATTGAAAGGCGCCCGAAGTTGCCTTGGAGGGGGCAGCAGCTTCAGCCGGGGACGAAACATCTGGGCTCGGCAGGTCGTCGAGCCGAGTGGTGCTGGGCCGACCTGCCACCAGAGAGGAGGTCCCGGTTCGTCCTAAGATTCGCTCGAGTTCTCTTTTTATGGCAAACGCCGACTCTGGGCGCTGCTCTGGGTGGAGGTTAAGGCAGCTAGTGAGCAGGGCAACAAAGTCTTCAGGTAAGTCTTGACGATAATCCGTGATGGGGGGAAAGACGAAGGGCTCATCAGTGGGGTCGCGACCGGTGAGGGCGTGATGGAGGGTGGCTCCAAATGCATAGAGATCGGTCCTCGGCCCAGATTGTCCCTTGCCATATTGCTCTGGGGCGGCGTACCCGGGGGTGCCTAGGGCCTGGGTGTCACTGCTCTGGCCCTGACGAAAGACCCGAGCGATTCCGAAATCGATGAGCTTCACCTCGTCTTGAGAAGTGAACATGACATTGGCCGGTTTGAAATCTCGGAAGATCACCGGGTCTTTTCGGGTGTGGAGATAATCCAAGACGTCGGAGATCTGGAGGCAGAGCTCCAGGCTGAAGTTCAGAGAAAGCGGCCCCTGTCGCTCGACCCTTTGTTCCAAGGTTTGTCCGTCGATATAATCCATGACCAAGTAGAGTTGGTCGCCCTCTTCAAAGAAATCTACGATTCTAGGCAGATTGCGATGCCGCAGTTCAGAAAGCAGGCGGGCTTCGGCACGAAACAGTTGAGCGGCGCTCTCCTGCTCAGCCATGGAGAGCCCTTCCTTCTTCATCTCCTTGATGGCCCAATTCGTGGGCAGCCTCTGGTCTTCCGCAAGGTAGACCGCGCCCATGCCACCGCGCCCTAGAATTTTCTCTATCTTGTATCGACCTTGCAACAGACTTTGGACTTTAAGCACATTTGTTAGGTTCTCTGGAAGGGTTGAACAACCCTTGCGTTGGCGGCAGGTCTTTTCCACGATCTGAGCCGAAGCTCTCGGGGTGTTGGGACGAGTGGTGGCGGGGCGGTACCGCCTCGATAGGCAATTGGGCGAAGGAGCCTGCGGCAAGGTCTTCCTGGCCAGGGACACCAAGGAGCGGGGATCCGAGTGGGCGGTCAAAGAAGTGGACTACTCAGGTCTTCCCGCAACGGAATTCAAGGAGGCCCGCTCAGCCTTTCAGCGAGAGGCTGCCTTGCTCCAACAGCTCAGGCATCCCATTCTGCCGAAAGTGGTGGACAGTTTTACCCACGGAGCCTGCGACTATCTGGTCATGGAGCGAGTCGAAGGCCCCACTCTTGAATCCATGGTGGCCGAGCGGGGAGAACCGCTCACTGAAGAGCAAGTCTTGGCGGTTGGGGTGGCGTTGGCCGATGCTCTGAACTACCTCCACGTGCGGACTCCTCCGGTCCTCTATCGGGACATGAAGCCGAGCAATGTGATGGTTTCCAGAGACGGTTCGGTGAAACTCATCGACTTCGGCATCGCTCGCTCGCAAAATCCTCAGCGGGCTGGTGACACCACCGCATACGGCACCCCCGGCTTCGCCCCACCCGAGCAATATCAGGGCCGGAGCGAGCCGCGCTCTGATGTCTATGCTTTGGGAGTGACCCTGCACCGAGCCTTGACCGGGTATGACCCTCCACAGTTTGGTTTTGACCATCCGAAAGCATCAAGCTTGGCGCCCGAAGTCAGCGAGGCTTTCGACCGGTTCCTAGCCAGAATGATAACGAAATCGGTTTCTGAGCGCCCGTCGGCCTTGGAAGTGAGAGAAGTCTTGAGGCACATCGCCGCAAGCCTTGAGAACTCCAGCACTCCCCCTTGGCTTTCCGGGAAGTTGCGACGTTGGCAGAGATGGTGGCGAAAAGATAATTCTTAAAGAGTTTCGAGGCCGAGATACACCACGAAAGGTCTATCGAGCCTGACCGGGCGAGCGGTTCGCTTCAGAAAATCGAGTTGCGCAGATACGGAACCGTTACCTCGTGCCGGATTTCCACCACGCCATTGTCAAAGTCTACGGCTTCCAGGCCCTTGATGTGATACTCCACCGGGCCCGATTTGGGCACCTCCACCCAACTGCTGGCGGGTTGGAAATCGGGCTGCTTGCCGAACAGCTTGCCCAGAGTGCCTGGCTTGCGCCCGATGTAGAGGCCTTCACCAATCTCTGCTAGCTCGACCCGGCCCTTGCTCGTCCCCACCAGGTCCACCGAGTCCTGAATCCACTCGTCTTTACTGATTTTTCCGTCCCCGTTCTTGTCCACGGCAAGCTGGTAGTCGCTCAAGGGAGCGCTCTCTACCGTTCTCGGATACTTGATTCCGTTGAAGAAGGCATTGATTTGACCAGAGTTGCTCATAGATTTGCCCTGTCTCTAAGATGATTGTCCTAAGTGTAGACAAGGGCGCTTAAACTTTTCTTAAAATTCCCGTCCAGCGCAAATTGTGGCTATGGCCTTTTCTTTGCTCGGAAATGTAGCTCAATCCTCCAGCCCAGCATGCCAAGCAAGGTGAATCCCAGGACGTTCAGGACTCCGTGGAGATGGATCATGGTAGGTATCCCGGGTGGGCTTAGCAGGGATGTTTGCCCCAGGGCATAGAGCACGGCCATGGGCATAGAGATCAGGAGGCTGGCCCAAGAGAAAAAGAGGAAGAGGCGAGCGATCACTGAGGTGAGCTGTCCCAATCGGCTCATTCCCCAGAATGCCCAAAGCATGACGGCTGTGGCCAGTAAGGTCCCCCCGAGGGCTTCCAGGGTTGGCACAGTGCTTATTCCCAGCGCAACTACGGCAGGACCTACCACAATGGCGATGCCGGAGGCGCGATAGAGAAAACTCTGATTCAAATGCCGCCCGGATAGGCCCACCAGCAAGAGAGTGGCAAAGCCGGCGTAATGGAAGTGGGCTGCCGTCAGGAGCACGATGATGGCCGGGAAGGGCCCGATGGGAGTGTTGAATTGCGCCAAAAAGAGCCATCCGGCCCCCACCGGAAGATAGATCAGAGCCATGGATGAGCAGACACCCGGGAGGTCGTGACTTCTGGTATAGAGATTTCGGAGTGCGACCCAGCCCAAGGCCCCGGTGCGCATCAGCCAGGGTAGGGTCAAGAGGGCTCCCGTCCATCCCGGGGGCAGGAGAAAGGCGGAAACGGCCAGGGTTCCGCAGAACCAGCCCAAAACCTCGAAGCCATCCCTGGGAAAGGCCAGCCGTCGCCCGAGGGGCACGATCACCAGGGGAGCCAGAGCGATCAACAATTCGGCTAAGGCCAAGTGGGTCCAGCCGAGAAGGTTGGCACCCACTAGGCTCAACCAGAGCAGTCCACCCCAGATTTCTTCGCGCTTGGTCATTTGGACTTCGCCCTTATGCGACTTCAATTCCCTCAAGGAGTACCTCCTCTCGTCGTTCAATCAACCCGGTTGTGGCACCTGTGGTCGAGACTAGGGGCCTTTTCAACCGGACCGAGATCTTTGCTAATCCTCGGCCTGCGCTGTCGCAGGTCGAAGGCGACAAAGTCGGACGGGTGAAGGGAAATGTTTACAAGACGTTCACATTTCCTTGGGTCGTCGGAACACCGTCGGACGAAGCCCTGGCATACTTGAGCTATCAAGACCGGCCCAGGAGTTCAAGATGTCCACAGTTTTAGGAACAGTTTCAAAATTGGTAAGCGGAGTGGGAGTTCGTCCTCGTTCCTTGGCTAAGCCAGGCACCGAGGCTACGAAATCCAGTGTGGGCACCCCACAGAATCAGGACCGATTCGAATCTTCCTCCAAGGGCGAGTGGAAACCTTACAAGCCCTCAATGATGGCAAACCTGAGTTCCAAGGCTCCCTCAGCGGAAGTCCAACCCCAAGCTCCGAAGAGCGAAATCGAGACTTCCTTGAACCGATCGGTTCAAGGCATAACCGACAGCGAAAAACGCAGCAGTGTGAGCAAAGACCTCGAAACCCTCAGGGGTCCTGCCGGAGAGGATAAGAAGGAAGCCTATTTTCGACTGCTTGACGGCGCTAAAGAAGCCAACCCAGAGTCTCGTCGCCAGGTCGCAGAGGCGCTGGAAAAGCTCGAGAAGTCCGGGCAGGATCAGGACCCCTACTTGACTCTGGTGCAGGCCAAGTATGCGGCCGAGCGAGACACCAATGTCATGGGTCCGGTGACTGAGAACCCCAAATCAGCATCTTTGTCCCACCTGGACCGAGCCAACCAAGCGGTGGAAGCACAACTCAAGGAAGGCAAGATCACCAGAGAAGAAGCTGCATTTCTCAATGATCAAGCTGCCCAGCAGTACCGAGAATTGGGCGAGGAGACCAAGGCCGAGCGCAGTGAGATGTTGGCCCGATATTCCCAAGTCGACCAGCAGGAGCGCGCTCCTTTTGAACGCTTCAACTCTGGGGTTGCATCGAGTCCCATCAACTCCATTCCCCGGACCAAGGATGCTCCGAATCCCGATGTGCCAGCAATGGTCGCAACGACCAAAGAGCGACAGGAGCTGATTGACTGGGAGAAACGGAACGGAGTTTCTCAGAACCCTAACGGGTCTCAGGACCTTTCCGAGGATCCCTGGAAGCAAACCTATCCCGGCCAACGTCGAGTCGAGACTCGCCACCAAAGAGCCGGCGCCGGTGGCGGTGCTCTGGCTGAAGCCATCAAGTGGGTCCAAGTGAAGCAGAGGATGGATGAGGCCACGGAAAGGATCGATACTCGAGACCGCTTGACCCGGGATGCTCATCGATC
>JBJHCR010000081.1:0-12302 GCA_050486105.1 Vulcanimicrobiota bacterium | reverse complement strand
ATTCCCCGTGCCTCCCAAACCCGAAGCCCTCGAAGCAAAGCAAAGAGAACTTGAACGCAGCGTAGGTCGCGAGGAAGCCCAGAAAATGATTGAGGAGATGAGACCATTGAGCGAGCGCTTTTGGGATCGCGCCTAAGGTCTTAGACTGGGGGAGCCTACGCCGACCCCTGGCCCCCGAGGAGGTGGCGCCTGGGTTGCGAAGGAGCGGCCATGGAAGTGAGTTGCCGGTTGGTCAAGACGCTGTGCTGATTCCGGGAGGCGAGAGCGGCCCCAAGAGCGCCGTTCTCGAGTAAGTCGTGAACGAAGGCCTGGCCTGGCTGGTGTTCCTGGGGACCTATCTGGCGCTGGCTCTGGGTTATGTGCCCTGGCTGAGGCTGGACCGAACCGGGGCGGCTTTTGTTGGAGCGGTGGCCATGCTGGCCCTGGGGGTGATCACCCTCGATGAAGCCTTTTTGGCCCAGGATTATCACACCCTGGTGCTGCTGTTCAGTATGATGCTGGTGGTCTCGTTTCTGGTGAACTCCGGGATTCTCACCCGAGTTCAGGACCTGGTCCTCACTCGGCTCAAGTCTCGACGGAGTTTCTTTTGGGGTACGACCCTCGGTTCGGGTTTATGCTCGGCTCTTTTTATCAACGACATCGTGGTTTTGGTCTTCACTCCGCTGGTGGTTCGGGCCACCATCGCCCGCGGCCTGAACCCCATCCCATTTTTATTGGCCACGGCCATGGCCAGCAACATCGGAAGCCTCGCCACTCCCGTAGGCAACCCGCAGAATGTGTACATCGCCTCTATCTCAGGGATCGGATATGCTGATTTCGTCTTGGCTCTGGGCCCGGTTGCCCTAGTAGGCCTAGTGATATGCGGATTTTGGTTAGAGTGGCTCTACCGCCATCGATGGACCCTCGAAGAAATGCCGTCCATGGAGCCTCTGCCCACCGAAGACAGACCCGAGCTGCGACCCTACGTGCTCTACCGCACTGCGGCCGTCATTGTGGGCATCCTGGCTGGATTCTGGATCGGCTTCCCCCTGCCCATCGTGGCGGCAGGCGGGGCGGCGTTCTTGATGTTGACTCGCCGAGTGGCCCGGCAGAAAATCTTTGGTCTGGTGGACTGGGACCTCTTGGTGCTGTTTTGCTCCCTGTTTGTGTTGATGGCCGGAGCGCGGGCGGCGGGGATCGTGGGGGAAGTTTACGGCGCCCTCAGTGTTCTCGAACCTAGTCAACCTCTGTCTTTTGCCGCTCTCACCCTGGTGCTCTCAAACGTCTTCAGCAACGTGCCCGCGGTGCTCTTTTTGGGTCAATTGGTGCCGGAGGTGGGCCCCCCAGAGGCCTTCTTCTTTCTTCTTGCTCTGGTCAGCACTTTGGCGGGCAACCTCACCCTCATCGGCTCTATCGCCAATCTCATCGTGGCAGAAAAGGCTCGTCCCACAGTGACTCTCGACTTTTGGACCTACACCCGGTCCGGCATTCCGGTGACTCTGTCCACGTTGCTCCTTGGGATTGGATACTGGTGGATGCGATTCGCTCCCTGAGATCGCTGACTTGGTGGAAGGCAGCTACTGCAGGGTCGCCGGAAAGTTGCGCAACGCTAAGCTTGATGCTCGGCCACTTGATGCCTCACACCCCGAGGGGAGAACATCGGCAGGTTTAACACCGTCATAACGCTTCCTATCAATAATGGCTCCAGAATCGTTTCTTAGGAGCCTCCCCAATGATCAGCACCATCTCACCGCGCCAGAGAGTTCAGCAGCAGCGTTCCCTGCCAGATGTCACCCCTTCGGTGACCCAGCTTTCGCCCGAAGACTCCCGAGCTGAAGCTCGATTTGAGGGGCAGCGCTTGGATCGCCTGCGCAGTTTTGACAACCAGCCTGGTGATCTGGATCCGCGTCCAGATTTTGTGAGCTTCGACCATCCGGGACACTCCATGGCGCCTCCGGCTTGGGGCCACGCTCGTTTCCAGGACACCTCATTGGACAGCGGACTTGAAGCGGGCCTGACTTACCAAACTCAGCAAGCCATCACTCTGTTGCCGACTCCTCCCGGGCCTTGGCTGAATGACCTGGGTCAACTGGTGCCGCCTCCTTCGGGGGCCGCCTTGCTCACCGAGACCGAAGGCAGGCGGGACCCCAACACCAGAACCTGGGAGATTTATCGCTATACCAACGCCCCGTCGCGTGAGATTCTTGAGGAGATCAAGTTCGACGGGAACCAGGGAACCAAGACGATGTGGAATCTGGCTCCCTAGGATTTCAGGACCTTTTGAACTGTCGGGCCTAAACTCTAATCACAATGCAAGTCGGGAATCTCCATCGCTCGAATCTGGATCGCTTACGGCGGCCCTCCAAGGAATCGAGTCGGCCTGAACAGGCTGAAAAAAAGGTCTGGCTGGTGCACGGCTCCCACACCGGAGGACATGCCGGTGCGGCCAAGGCGCTCCAAGGTGCTCTGGACCGCTACGACGGGGTTCAAGTGGAAGTCCTCAACCTGGCCGAAACCTCCGATAGCCGGGTTCCGGCCTCCACAGCGGCCGAGGCCACCTTGAAGGCCGGAGCCCTGCTGGGAGGCCTGAGACGCTGGGTCTTCGATCAGCAGTTCGAAGGCCATCCTCTGGTCAAGTGGGTCACCGACCGGGTGATGGCCCACGAGGCCAAGAATCAGACCGCCTTCTTGGAGCGCGTAGCCCAGGAGAAACCCGACCTGATCGTCAGCACCATGTCGGCCACCAACAGTATGCTGAACGCCCTCAAGGCCGACGGTAAGCTCGAGGCACCGGTGCACAGTGTGATCACTGACTTCGCCGCTCATCAAGTTTGGGCTCAAGACCATATCGCCCACTACTATGTGGCCACCGACTCGGTCAAGGAAGACCTCACTGGTTTTGGAGTTCCTGAAGATAAGATTCAGGTTGCCGGCATCCCGATCAAAGGCGACTTTAGCACTCCACCTCAGGACCAGGCCCAGGCTCGCAAAGCTCTCGGGCTCGACCCCGACAAACCCACCGTGCTGGTGCTGGGGGGCAGTTTGGGACTCGGCGACTTCTCCAGCACCATTTCCAGTTTAGATAGGGCTTCTCAGAACCATCAGATGGTCGCCATCACCGGCCGCAATGAGCAGCTGGCCCGAGACCTAGAAAACCTACCCACCTGGAACCCACTGACGGTGAAGACCTTCGTGACCAATATGGAGGACTGGATCGACGCCGCCGACCTGGTGGTTACCAAGCCTGGAGGCATGACCGCTTCCGAGATCCTGGCCCGGGGCAGAACTATGCTGGTGCGAGAGGCTGACTCAGGCCTGGAAGCCCGCATGCAGCACGGCTTGGTTCAAGCCGGAGCAGCTCTATCTTACGGAGACCAAGCGGATCTCACGGAAAAGGTTTCCCAATTGCTCGCCGACCAAAGGGCGCGACAGACTCAGGCCGGCAAGGCCCAAGCCTTGGGACGACCGCGGTCCTCTGAAGAGATCGCCGCTCATATTATAGGGGAGTTGGGGTAGAGGTCCGGCGCCCAGGTTCCAGGTCGGCGCTCAAGCCCATTGATTCCCCGATCCCGTCCCAGCTGGGACCAATTGAGTGGAGTCGATCACTGTTGCCGGGAGTGACAATCAATACGACCCATCTCCGTGGTTGCAAACGACCAAGACGTCTCGAGCTCGAGTGGCTGCGACGCAGCTGAGGGAGCGTTCTTGTTGATCGTGGTCTTCTTGGCTGGCGCGGTCGGCGAAGTCGCTGCTGTTTCGGCGGGCGTTGAGGGTGCCGGCCATGAGGACTCGTGGGAACTCCAGACCTTTCATACGATGCATGGTGGCCAGGCGCACCGCTCCTTGGTCAAATTCGGACTCTGGAGTGTCCTTGTCTAAGACCACCGTATCTATATGCGCATTTTCTAGGAGCGGGCGATAGCGGTCGTTGAGACAGCGCTGAGTTCTTGTGGTCAGGCAAATATGAGAGGGCTCGACCCCCCGGAGTTTCTCTCTCGCAGCGGGCTCCATGCGTATTTCAACCGCTGTTGGGATTGAACTTCTGCTTTTTGGCCGTTTTCTCGTTCAAGAAGACTGTACTGAGTTCTTCGAAAAAATAGAGACTCTCATCGGGGAATTTTTCGTAGACATCCACGATATATTTCCGACCGGTGTCTGCCGTGGCGAGTGGGCAGCCCATCAGTTGGCAATGTGCCCCGATAAAAAAGTCTGGAAGTGGGACCTTGGGAGCGCCCAGGACCACTAAGGTCATTGGGATGTCAAGAAATTCTCGTAGTCTTCGTTGGTGAAACTTCTGGCCTGTTGGTGCCCGACCGTTCCATCTTGTAGATACTGCTCCCGACGAAGGAAGCCCTTGAATCCTTCGGGATGTTCCATAATGAACAGTGAGGTGGCGGTGTTCCCTTGGTAAATGATGTCGGCGTGATTTATCCTTTCGACAGTTCCGTGGTCGAAAGGCTTGCCATTTTTGGACATAAACTGGGTGCTCCTTAACCAACCATCCTCTGTAGTGCCCTGATAATGGATAGTGAATTGATTTGGGTTCTTAGTCTCGGACTCAGGCTCTACCTCATGCACGACACCTTGACCTGGGCTAAGGTCGTTGGGGCCCTCATCACGAAACACCGCAGCGTGAAATTCGTCACGTAGATCTCCGCCGGAAAGTTTTATCTCTTGACCGACCGGAAGGTCCCCATGTGATTGGAAGTGTTGACGAACCTGTCTTACCATTTTTGAGACTGGGTTTGAGACTAGCATGGTGAGAATGACTCCTTGGATTTATGAAAGAATATGACTACCAGGGCAGCGTTGACCGCTTATGGCCCTAAAAGTTGCTCTGCTGTTTGCAGTATTGCAAGAGGCTGTTGATCAGCTGTTAATCCCAACTTGGTCCGCCGTGCTGCAGCTCTTCCCCGCAAGGTTTTCCGTGTTGAGTAGCCCCGGGGAACTTCTCCCCGAGGCCTTCGCAGAACCGTGTGCTGTCGGCTGGCGTGCGCACCTTCCCCAACCCCGCAGAACCTCTCGAAAATTTAACCTTCGTCAACGGCCTCGGGCGAGTGTTCGGTACTCTGGTAACTCCAGGGCATCCATTTTTCCGGCTCTACGGCAAGCTTCTTTTGGTTCACCAGAGCTGTGGTGATGTAGGGTCTGTTGACATTCGGCGTTCCGAGCTACACGAAGAAAATTTTTGTTCTCCGGTAGTAAAAATAATCGCCTAGTACCGGGCGTACTTAAGAAGAACTTTGCTGCCGGAGCGCGGAAATCCGCAAGCGGGTCCCCGGGTACCCGGGGACCCGCTTGCGGGTGACGGGTGAAGGTTGAATGTTGAATGCCGACAGGCCCTGGTTGAACGGGTTGATCTCGTTGAGCTCACAGGTGTGAATGATGCTGGTGAAGAGATCGCCAACGTCTGCTCCTCGCTGGGTCCGATAGAAAAGTGAATTCTTTCGGTGCAAGATCGCTTTCTTTCGTGACCTTTCGACCGAGCTGTTATCGAGCGGAACTCGCGGGAGCTATTGGGTAAGCTTTCATAATGAGGCAAGGGGCCCTGGGAGCCTGGGAATTGTAGTTGATGTCAGACACACGAAGGAAGGCTGTTGATCAGAGGGAGCGGTGAGGGCTTCGGGAGGGTGTGATCTTGGCCAACTCCGCTGGAACGACTTAGCCCCTATCGGTCGATGACGTCGTTGAACTCTTTTTGCAAGATTATCGCGACCTTCGATTCCGGCCAGGCAAGCTCCGCTTCTCCCACCACCCGAAGTTGGTGCGTTGGCTCAAACCACACCACAGCCTGGGATAAAACTCCCTTGAGAAGGTCGTCTCGATAATCGACACAGCTTTCATCGATGCATTTAAGGCCGTCATCCAGGCCGACATCGTTATGGTCATCGATGGCTGCAGCCGTTGGCTCGGAGTCCGGCTCCTCCGGGGCTTCCGACCCCAAGCCGCCTAAGCAGAAGACACTCAAACCGTCTTGGAACTGCAGCAGGTTCCAAGTGCTCAGAAGTTTTTGCCAGCCAGACTTATAAGAGTCCTGCGCCCGGCTGTCCGGGTCGTCGGCCAGACAGTTGACTCAGAGTATTCTTTGGAGTGCCCCAAAAGCAACCCAATAACCCCTGGCCCTGTGCGCAGACTGCGTCTACGGTGTAAGTGGGGGAGAAATGGAGAGACATCATGAAAAATATGAAAATCATTACAGCGGGGATCGCAACCTTATTCCTATCCGGGACTCTTTTTTTAGCGGGTTGCTCTGAATATGAACCTGATTCGCCTACCGCTCAGGTCGATCAAACCGAAATGGAGGACCGAGACCACGCTATTCCCCAAAGTCCTATGGGCGATCTGAGACCCGAAACCAGAACTGAGCCGTATCGAGCCGGCCAGCGGGAAGAAACGTATTCGATTCTTGACTCCGACGATCAAGCCTTGGAGCGGGAACTCGCCGCACGCGAGCTGGCAGCCAAGTCGTTACCGGAACTCACCGCCAGGCTAGATGAAGTCCAAACCAGTCTGACCGAATTGAGGCCAATTGCTGAAATTCACGATGAACTCGATGACTTTGAAGACTTGCAAGACTACACCAATAAGGTTGCTCGAAAGATCAACGAATCCGAAGCACGAATTCAAGAATATCGACAGGAAATCTCGGAAGAAATCCTGGAGGTGGAAGCCAAAGTCGCAGAGTTTAAGAGCGAACACGGCAGAGACATGTAGAAACCTCCAGATCTCGAACCTGGAGCCCGGGGAACTCCCCCGGGATTTCTCATTCCATGTTGAAAGTGTCGCCAAACTCCCCCTTTTTCCGCCATGGGAACCGCAACTTTTTGCAAGTAGGTCCACTATGAGCTTCAAATTTGCAATTGCTCTGACGGAAAAATTGCTTCGTTTTGGGTCGAAGCGATACGGCGCACAGCCTCCAAGAAAGCTCTTGAGGAGATTTGGGAACCCTGCGATCGTACCGGGTAGGTACCCCAACCCTATCCTATATTAGGATCCTTCAAGCTGGAGTATAGTTTATGGTGCTCTTAGAGGTGCAGCAAGAATCAGAGGTTTCCGGCATAGCTTGCTCGACCTCCCTGCTCTGAACGATGTCGAGGTAGCCGGGGGCTGAGGCTCGGAGAGCCGATTAGGGGTGAACAGAGCGATCGATGTTGCGTCTATTTGACTCCGCTAGGAGGCAGCCGCGCAAGTTGCATCCACCTCTAGAGTTCACGAATCTCGATGCACCGAGGTACAGGAAAGGAACTTCTCATGAAAAGACTTCATCTCGAAGGAGAGATCGACTCTCCGGACGGCCGCGCTCCATCAGCGGCCTGGAAAACTGTTGAGGAAGCCGTTCGCCGGCCGGAGGACACTTGGCTCCAAGGGGACCCTTTCACGCTTTTGAGTCATCCCCTTTCTTGGCACGAGCGCATCCGTGCGAGGGTTGAGAATCCCTTGGGCGCGTACGGCTTGCGTCTTCGTTTTGTGTTTACAAACCTACCTTCGGAAAACCTGGAGTTGGAGCAAATGGTGTCCGAGGTCTTGGCTGCTTTGCCGGAAAGTAGCAACTATCTCTTCATTCATGCTGAGATCATGGACGGACCCGAGCCGGGAGTTTACTTGGCTTACGAGAATCGTCCACCGGCCTTAGTCACTCAACTACATCTTGACGGAGATTCCATTACCGGGAGAGCAATCGCCGTGGATCAAGAGCGACCGCTCCATCTCAACATCCTTCTTCACAATAAAACTCTTGGCTTTCAAAGAGCCCTCAACGACGGAATTCTTCCTCTGGCTCTCTTGGCCCTTAAGAATACACTCGGGGCTCCTATCGGCAAGGGTCGTATCCACGAGCTGTCCATCGCCCGCTCCGACTCCCGAACTGCCGGCATCTCTGTGGGTCTTGAAACTGTTCACCAAGAGAAAGGCGCTCAAGGTGGGTTTTCCGCCGATTGAGCCGGCAGAAGCATCTCCAAATTCGTGGACACGAATCAGCAAAGATTAAGACAACGAAAAGTGGCGGCGTCTGAGAAACTCCCCGACGAGGTGAGAGGCTCACGCAGCCGGTAGAGGCAGACGTATTCTAGCGCAAGAATGTCGTATGGCTCACCTGGGCGGGCACCTGGAGAGTTGCCATGGCTGAATCGTTCCGGGTGGCGGAATCGCTCTCAATGGAAAGAGTTGGGTCTCTTGAGGCGAGGAGGTCTTTCTTCCCGTACGGGCTCTCTCGGCTCTATCGCGGGCTCTTCCTGGCAGCTCTCATCTGGGCAGCGTCGAATGTTGGATACATAGGGTCTGGCTACGAATTTCCGAAAAGTTATCCTGGCTCAGGCCCAGTGCGAGGAGTATCCTAGGTCGCCTTCAGGAATCCCGCTGGGGACTCTCCTCTTCTAAACTGCTGATTCTCTCCTTCGTCAGACCCGTCGCTTGGTGAATTTGCTCAACCGAGAGTCCCATCGTTAGCAGCTTCTGGGCGACCTCTATAGCCTTGTCTTCGAGGCCCTCTGCACGGCCCTCTTCCCGTCCCTTTTCCCAGCCCTTTTCGTGCCAACTGGTGGTCAATTCTAACATAGCGCTTTTCTCCTCGGGTGATATTTTATCAAATTCGTGACGATATTGCTCTTCTTCTTTTGGACCTAGCTGAAGATAACTGTCGAAGAATTGGCCTATGAGCCGGCTTTGAGGCCCTGGCAGCTTGAGTTGGCCGAGCAGTCGCAGGCAGGCTAGCTTTACCAACGGTCTTTCTTCCGGCTCAATGCCCATGCGGCTCATGAGTGCTGCTGCCACCGGGTTAGGTTTACGGGCGTAGTCGCGCCAGTTCAACCGGTTGAGTTGGATCACTCGATAGCGGAAGTGCAGAGTCGCAAATCCGGCGCAGCAGATCTCGAAATGGTCGGTCAGTTCTCGTTTGGGTTTGGGATAAGAGAGTAGTGCAATAGGGTAGATGTTTAAGCCGGTCGCATCATAAAGAGACAAGGTATAGTGCAGCATTCGTCTCGGAAAGCGTCGCGGCTCTTTGTTCTGGGCCTCGTGCTCAAGATGGATGAGAAAGAAGACTGTTCCCTCTTCTTCTCGGTCATGAAGTTGAGCTTGAGCCACCAGATCCACTCGCCGTTCTACCTCTCCCTCGGGAAAGAGCTCCTTGTTCAGCAAGTGCAGAGAGCTTGAATCCACCTGTTGGGCCAACTCGGGCAAGAACAACTCCAAGAACTCGTAGAGAAAAGTGCCGAGCAGTTCCTTGAAAAGTCGATCGTGAGGGATGCGCTTGGTCATAGCGTCCCACCTTTGAGACCACCGTGATGCGAATTGCCTTTGAATTCGGGTCGATGGTCCTTCGCATTTTAGCGGGGGAATGTGAACGGGTCGTGTCCCAATTGTTAAAGAGTGATGGTGGGCAATCGGTTTAAGCGGTCCTTCCTCGTGCTCTCGGGTCGATCAGTTCGATCCCATCCACGTTCTTAAAGTGTGCGTCGAAAGATACGAGTGGAGCACCGGACTCCATCGCGTGTGAAGCGATCCAAATGTCATTTGTGGGGATGGGAGTGCCCTTGGACTTCAGCGCCGTTGAGATGAAGCCATAGTGGTCGGCGCTCGTCAAAGTTACGGGTAGAGTGGTCACTTCAGGTTCAGCGAGAAAAGACTGCAGGCTCTTCAGGTTCTCCTCGAAACGTGAGCCGTTCCGAAAGCCGAAGAGAAGTTCTCCAATCACGATTGTCGACATCAAAATGCCGTGGGACTCGGAGATGAGATTCATCACTGATTCATCTCCCTGAAAAAAGGCAACGTAGGCGTTAGTATCGAGAACGATTATTGCCAAATCTCCGGGTCGATTCGTTCGGTGTCGGCGATGGAATCCAGCAATTCTCGGGCTTCATCTTCGGACATAGTTCCTGCGTATTTTTGGAGTCGTGTTCCAATACGTGCGCCCTCGGCACTCTCCATAACAGCCGCACCTTTGCGGAGCAGTCGGAGAGCCGCTTTGTTCATCGATATGCCTTCGCGGCGAGCCAGATTACGAATCTTCTGCTCGAGCTCAAGCTCGAACCCTCTTATGGTCATTTGTCTCATCCGGTCCTCCGAGTCATCATGCCTCACTATGCCTCATTTTATGGAGGGGAGCCGGAAAGGTCAAGGCTTCTCTGAGGAGCAGCAATCGGCAGCACCGGTCACTCCTCAAAATAGTCGCTATCCACACTGGGAATGCTGAGCGATTTAGTGGATACTCCAACGCCGTACTGGGTCATGAGGCGGGCCGGGCGTTCGCCGTCGATGAGGACGATACGGTCCACGCTATTGGCGAAGTCTTTGGCTTTGGTACTGAATCGGGCCGTCGTGATGAAGACGCCTTTGACGGCGCGGTGTCCGGCTAGGGCTCCGTAGAATCCCTGGATTTCAGGGCGACCGACACAGGTGCCCGGAGCCCAGCGTTTGGCTTGAACGTAGACGCGCTCAAGTCCCAGGGCGTCGAGGGAGATGATGCCGTCGATGCCGCCGTCATTGCTGTCCGGGGTCTGCTTGAGATCCTGGCGGGTGGCCCCATAGCCCATTCGGTGAAGTAGGTCGAGGACGATCCGTTCGAAAAAGCTGGGGTCGACCTGGGAAAGTCGCTCTAGAAGGTCGGCGGCAACGTTGGTCAAGATTTGGCCTAGTGCTATTTCGATCTGCTCGTCCGGGCTAAGGAGAGGCTCGTTTTCAAGGTGATCATCGACTTGCGACGGGGGCTCGGTAACTTCGTCGCCGTCCCTAAGCATGACGTCGTTGTACGCAGTAGCGAGACGATTGACTACCGCATCGGGGAGACCGTGGGGGTGTTCAGCTAAAAGACCTTGGCCTGCTTCGGTGATAAACCAGGTTCCGCGCTTAGGACTCTTGGAGAGCCCGGCTCTTTTCAACCGGTCGTGCGCCCATCCCGCCCGATTTTTATAGTAGGGTTGGCCGCTGCTGAGGACTTCTTGCTTCTCCTCCGGGGTGAGGCCCAGAGCTTTGGCTGCCGCCTCGTGAGCATCCCCTGCACGCACGCCCCGGGGATGAGCGGCCAGGTATCGCAGTATCGGCTCGATGAACTTATCGTATGTTGGGACAGGCATTCGGGTTACTCTCACAGGAATCTAGACTTCTAGTCGTTCTACTTTGGGAGGAAGCTCTGAATCCATTCCCGTCCAAGCACTTCATCCGTCACTTCGGCCTTGAACTTCTTTCTGCTCAGAAAGCCTTTCCAGGAAGAGGCACCCTTTCACTGGAATACGCACTAGTAGAGGACTCTTGCTGCGGAAAGGGGTGTGAAGGCTCCCGTGGCAGACCGTTGCGAGGTGGGTCTTGAGTTCACCGATTCCAAGTTCGACCTCCCAGCGAATGTGGTAATCCTTTGCTCCGAGGACTTTACCACAGCTCCGCGGGTTAGCTAGGTTCGAGACCGGAGCGCTCCCATCTCTTTAGTGCTAGCCGACAGGACACCTTATCATTAGAAAAACATGGTTTCTGTCCGGAGCCGCTCCTGGGTTGCGGGGGAAGGTAGTAGGTGGATCGGAAACAGCCAGAATGAGGGGTAGAAGAACTTCTCTCGACACCCCCAGAAGGGCTCTTTCTACTCCCAGAATACTTCTCGAAAAGAGGCCAAGAAACCAATGAAAAACAAAAGAAAACCGCCTTTGTTTAGTTGCCGGACATGTGTTCTAAATGATAAAATAAGGCATGTCAAAACTCGGTGTTTTCCCCTTCCATTGGAGCGTCGACGCGCTGGTTTCTCACGGTGATGAGGTGGCCTACGAATTGGCCAAAACCGCCTCGAGTTCCCTAGCCCCAATCAAGGTTCTGTTGGGTCGCTGCCTGTTGGCCATGCAGGAGCTAGAAGTTCATAAAAGCTTCGGTATGAGTTCCGTCATTCACTTAGCCATGTCCGCCCTGGGCCACTCCCGCAAAGAGGCCCTCACTGTTCGGAGGGTGGCCCGGGAGTTGCAGCGGCTGCCTCTCATGACGAGAGAGGCTGAGAAGGGTAAGGTTCCCTGGAGTAAACTGCGAGAGGTGGTCAGCGTGGCCACCCCTGAGACCGAGGAGCTTTGGCTAAAGTTGTGCCAGGAGTTGCCCACCGGCAAGATCCAGAAGCTGGTGACCATGACTCCCAAAGGCGGCGTCCCCGGCCAGCTTCCTTCGGAGCGGGACCCCCACGGACCCGAATACCGCTGCCGCTTTTCTCCAGAGTTGGTGGTGCAGATCGAGCGACTCTTGCAGCAACGTTCCCAGGTTCAGAGCCGACCTTTGTCCTTTGCCGACCTGGTGGAGCAATTGGTCACCGAAGCCCTAGTTGGCAAGCCCTATGACGAGGTCAAAGAGAGGATGAAAGT
>JBJHCR010000080.1:0-21123 GCA_050486105.1 Vulcanimicrobiota bacterium | reverse complement strand
GTTCCAACTTTGGGGTAACGACGACTACCTAATTGAGTTGGCTATCCGCAAATTGAAGTCTAAGTATTTGGATCCCGATTTTGAAGACTTCAACTTGCGGACTTTGCATTGCCAGAAGGGAACCAATTTTCAAGATCTGGAAGCCATGGTAGGAGAGCTGCCCACCATGGTGCCACACCGCTTAGTGGTTATTCACGACCTGGAAAATCTGGGCAAGAAACCCTCCGAGGCTATGGCTAATCATTTTCTTGCTGTGGTCTCGGAGGGCACCGTGACTGTTTTGACCCATAAGCGGGGTGGAGCGGAAAACCCATGGTGGTCAACGCTTCGGTCTGCTGGTGCTGGAAGCTTGGTGGACTGCCGCCTAGACGACGGGGAACTCGACCTCTTCTTGGGCTCCTTCTGTCGGCAAAAGCAAAAGGAATTTGAACCAAGAAGCCTGACCACCCTTCGCGAGAGGGTCGGGAGCGATGTTCGGACCTTGATTTCGCATCTTGAGCGCTGTCTCCTATCTTTGGGCTCCGGGCAGAAGCTGACCCCCAAGGTGATCGAAGAGTTAGTTCCTTTCTCTGGTCAAGTTGCCATGTGGAAGATGACGGCGGCGATCGGTCGACGGGACCATAGGGCCGCCTTCCAAATTTTGGACAACCAGCTGGAAAGGGGAGAGCCGGCAGGCTCAATCTTGGGTTACCTGAACAGCTACTTAGTCTCGCTGATTCAGATTGATGGACTAAAGAAAGAATTGGGCACCCCTGCAGCCATCGCGAAGGCTCTGCCCCGAAAAAGCGAATTTCAAGTCAAAAAGAGCCTGGAAGAGCTCTCCTCTTGGAACCTCGAGGATCTCGAAGCGGGTCTCGAAGGAATCACCAGAGCGGACTTTAGAAGCAAAGGCGGGGGACATGGGGGCTCCCCTCGTCTTCTCTTGCAAATGTTGGTCTTGAGGCTGTGCTCGAGAAAGCGAAGACGGTGAAAGACCAGACTCTCACATTCTCTCTACGGTAGTGATTCCCAAAAGGTTCAACCCGGCTTGCAAGACTTCTTGAGTTTTGCGACAGAGAACGATTCGAGAAGCTCTGAGTTCGGAAGACGAGACTTTGAGCACCGGGCAAGACTCGTAAAACTTCATGAAACTGCTGGCCAACTGATACAGATAGTCGGTGAGTAGGTTGACCCTCCAGTCAGCGGCTGCGCTTTCCACCGCCTCGGGAAACCTCACCAGCGTGCTCACCAAGCTGCGCTCTTCCCCTGCAGACAAGACTATCGTCGAGTTTTCGAGTTCATTGGGGCCCGCCTCGCGAAGGATGGAGGCGATTCGGGCGTAGGCGTACATGAGATAAGGGGCCGTATTGCCTTCCATGGCGAGCAATTTGTCCCAAGAGAAAACGTAATCGGTCTGCCGATTCTGACTGAGGTCGGCGTATTTGAGAGCCCCGATCCCAATCTTGGTGGCGATCTCGGTCTTCGAAAGTGTGCCATCGAGGGCACGCTCAGGGACGAGTTTCTCAGCGCGTTCTACGGCCTCGGTAAGGAGGGCGCTGAGCTTGATGTTCTGTCCGTCTCGAGTCTTAAGGGGCTTTCTGTCCGGGCCCAGGACAGTGCCGAAGGTCACATGCTCAAGCACCATAGGGCTCTTTCCTGGACCTCGATCTGTGAAGCCGGCGGCTTTGGCCGCAGCGAACAGCAAATCAAAATGTAGGGCCTGTCGGCTGTCGGTGACGTAAATGGTGCGGTCAGCATCAAGCTCAGTTGCCCGAAATCGCAAGGCTGCCAAGTCGGTCGTAGCATAGAGAAACGCCCCGTCAGATTTTTGCACCAAAAAGGGCAGAGGCTCTCCTTCCTGGTTGCGATGGAGAGGTTCGCCTTGGTCGTTGCATAGATAGACACACACAGCCCCGTCGTCGATCCTGAGGGATGCCTGCGTGGAAGCGAATTCCTCTAGCCTGGCTTTGAGATCTTGGACGGTCTGCTCTAACAAGGGGTTGTAGAAACTTTCACCTCTGTCGGCCTCGGGGGAGAGTCGAACTCCAAGTTTCTCATAGTTCTCGTGGAGATGTTGACGCGAGGCCTCGATGATTTGCCCCCAAAGTGCCAGGTCTTCGGTTTGTCCTCGATGCAGGCCAACGACCGCAGCCTTGGCCCGAGCTTGAAAATCCGAATCGTCCTGGAACTTCTGATGGGCTTCCCTATAAACCCCTTCGATGTCCCTAAGGCTTCCTCCGGGAGCTAGGCGCTCCGGTTGCTCCCGGTAGAAGGCGATCAGCATTCCAAACTGAGTTCCCCAATCACCTAAGTGATTTTGTGGAACAACTCGGTGGCCGAGAAACTCGAGGATGCGGACTATGGCGTCACCCAGGATGGTGCTTCTGATGTGCCCTACATGCATTTCCTTTGCTATGTTTGGGGAGCTATAGTCGACGACCACCGTTTCGGAGGTACCAGGATCGAGCTTTCGATGGGAACTCAACTTTTGGCTCAAGAGGAACTCGATCAGGGCTGAGTCTTGCAAATGGATATTGATAAAGCCAGGACCGGCGACTTCCACTCGATCCACAAGGGTGGAGTAGAGCCGGTGCTTTGGCAGTATGGCTGCGACCTCTTGGGCCAACTCACGAGAAGGACGATCGAGTCGTTTGGCCAGACCCATCACCGCGTTGCTCTGATAATCCCCCAACTTCGAGTTCTTTGGGATAGCGATTAGAGGTGCGATCTCGGTTGACGAGAGTCCGGTGAGATCCGCGAGGACTTCGGTGACCAGAATTTCCAGGCTATTTCTAAGGGTGGAATGGGGGTCAAGCCCCGGTGTCGATGGCATAGGCGAGACCTTCTCAGGCTCTCAGGGCTTAGCCTGCCTCTTGCTGGAGCAGTTTGAACAAGTCTGCGCCATATTTCTCAAACATTTCTTCTAAGGGCACGTCACCATCAAAAAAGAGGTTGTCGCGAAGGGCCTCCAGCGAAGTGACGGCTTCGAATCGAAGAACGAAGGCTTGACTACCAATACGCTCTAAGCGGAGGTTTCCCACCTCTCGGAGGGCACGTAAAAAGGTCACGGCTTCAGCTTGGCGCAAGGCATCCACTCTGGTAAATTTCTGACGAGGGCCATGAGGACCTGCCGAATTCTCCGATTCTTGCCATTTTTTTTGTCTCCGAAGGCTCCGGGAAGCAGTCTTGCAGGCCAAATGCCTACCTGCTGACGAAACTCTTTGGCCAGGCAGTTATGAGCGATACCCCACCAGAGAAGCCCAAGCGTCCTCCTGCTCAGTTCCTGCAGCAAAATCTGCAGGGCTTCCTTCAACCTTCCTGCCCACCTCCCGCCGCTCAACCCCCGGAAAGCAAGGAAGAAGGTGATCCCCCGAAGGCCGCGCCAACTTACCCTGCCGCTCTGCAACTCAGGATGAATCAAATGGAATTGGCAAATCGGCTCAAACTTAAGGGCGGTGAGCAGCAAAAGGCCGTCCCGATGGCTCGGGGGCTTCCACCGGGAGGCTTTGGGTCGGCCCAGGGGATCATGCATCTTCGGAGGGGCGATTTTGGCAAAAAACCCGAGCCCAAAGAGAAACTCGAGCCAGAGATCGAAAAGGAGGAGCTTCAGTCGGAATTGGAAGGCGAGGGCGAAGAAGTATTCGAGGTGTCCAAGGATTCGGAATTCCGTCTCGACCGGCAAGGCAAAAAGCCTCGGCGCTTCCAGAACCCCTCACTTTAGAGGCTGTGCGCCGAATCGCCCCGAGTCCAAACGACGCAATTTTTTCGTCAGAGGAATTGCAAATTTGAAGCTCATAGTGGACCTATTTGCAAGAATTTGCGGTTCCCACGGCGGAAAAAAGACGAGTATGGCGATGCGGGTTGATTCGGCGCACAGCCTCTTAAGCGACCAATCAAGATAACCGGCCTACCGGTCGTCGTCGTCGTCCTCGTCCTCATTTTCCTCATCATCGTATTCTTCATCGTATTCTTCATCGTCTTCAGCGTCCCCGGGGGACACATTGGGGATCATGATGCCACCAAGTTGTTTCCTGAGGTCTCTCCCAATGGTGGAAACCTCTCGAACCAATAAGTCAAAAAGGGCGAAATCCGTGACCTTGGAGTGAGGGAAAGCCCCTTCCACCAAGAGAATCGGCTTGTCATCTCTCACCGATATGGAAATTCTCGATAAGACTAACTCGTTGCCTGAAAAAACCAGGGTCTGGGCCCAATTCAGGTTTGCGGGAGCAATCCCGACTTCCGATTCGGCGAAAAGAGCTTGAGCATCGCCATAGAAGTCTCCGTCGATCTCTGAGGTGTAGAGTACGGCTTCCCGTCCGTTCCGATTGACCAGGAACGAATCGTCGTCTTGATCATAACTGATGGAGAGAGAGCCTTCGCCCTCATTGGTCACCCACTCGGCCCATTCGTCCAGGAGGTGCCCCAGGGGATGGACATCCCCAATTTGCTTGTGCTTGGTCTTTTCTGCTGCCATGCTCGGGCTTTCGCTTCGAGCCGAGGGACACCTTTAGCTCCGAAGCCCGTAGCCTTTTCGCATCAAAAAGAGATTGAGCCCGAAGCAGGCCAGCGTGAAGAAGGCCAGGATTGCTATGCCGATCCCTACGGGGATGTCGCTCACCCCCAAGAAGCCGTAGCGAAGGCCGTTGACCATATAAAGGATGGGGTTCAGTAAACTCACCTTTTGCCAGACCTCCGGCAGCAAGTCGATACTGTAGAAAACCCCTCCGAAGTAAGTCATGGGGGTGAGAAGGAAGGTCGGAACGATGGCGATGTCATCGAACTTTCTGGCCAACATTCCGTTGGTGAATCCGGCCGTAGCAAACATCGTGGCAGTAAGAACGAAAAAGATCAAGACTAGGGGAAGAGAGTGCAATGAAAGCTTGGTGAAGAAGAGAGATACCAGCAGTACGATACCCCCCACCAGCAATCCTCGGACCGCTCCCCCCACCACGTAGGCGGTGATCAGCAGCCAATCCGGGATTGGGCTAACCAACATTTCCTCGATGGACCTTTGAAACTTTGCAGAAAAGAATGAGGAGGCCACGTTCGAGAAGGAGCTGGTGATCACCGCCATCATGACTAGGCCGGGCACGAGGAATTCGATATAGGTGTGGTCCCCAAAATCCTGGATCCGGTCGCCGAGGAAACGACCAAAGACTATGAAATAAATGGCCATTGTTACAGCCGGTGGAAGGATCGTTTGCGTCCAGATTCTTAGAAAGCGGACGATCTCTTTGCGGACCACGGTGTTGAAGGCGACCAAGAGCTGAGCTTTATTCATTCTCTGTCCCCCTTGTTCTTGGAAACCAGATCTATGAAAAGCTCTTCAATCCGATTGGCCTTGTTCCGCAAACCATCGACGGTCAGGCCTGCTGCGGAAATTCTTTCGAAAACGTGATTGAAGCTCATACCTTTTTGCACTTTGACTTCTAGGCGCCTGGGGTCGAGAAGGCGCACTTCTAAGTTCCCGAGATCCGGTGGGTTTGGGCATTCTTCCAGCAGTTCGAAGACCAGCGTTTGAGACTCTAACCTTTTAACGAATTCGGTCACCGGCTCACAGGTCAAAACCGTACCAAGGTCAATGATGGCCACGTTTCGGCAAAGGTTTTCCGCCTCTTCAAGGTAGTGGGTGGTCAGAATTATGGTCGTCCCACTGGCGTTGAGTTCAATGAGAAAATCCCATAGCGAACGTCTCAACTCTATGTCCAGCCCGGCTGTCGGCTCGTCGAGGATCAAAAGCCTGGGATTGTTGACCAGAGCTCGAGCCAGCATCAGGCGTCTCTTCATCCCTCCCGAAAGGTTGCGACCAGGCTGATCGCGCTTGTCCCAGAGGGCTAATTCCTTCAGCAAGACTTGGGCTCGCTTCTCTGCGACCTTGCGAGGAATCCCATAATAGCCAGCTTGGAAGAGAACCGTATTGAAGACCGACTCAAAGACATTGAAGTTGAATTCCTGAGGAACCACCCCAAGGTGGGACTTCACTCCACTCGGGTCGAGATCCAAATCTTTCCCGTAGACCTCTACTCGACCTGATGTCTTGGTTACCAGCCCGGTCAATATTCCGATAAGGGTCGATTTTCCAGCACCGTTAGGTCCCAGGAGGGCAAAAAAGTCACCATCCTCGACCTCCAGACTCACACCCTTGAGCGCTTCTGGACCCTTCGAGTACGTCTTGCGCAGGTCTTCGATGATTAGGGCTTTGTTCAAACCAGCCGTCCTCTAATGTTGCTTACCACTCACCCCGAGGCGAACGGCGAGTTCTGTTAACGACCTGGGCGGTCCTCTTTGGACATGCTGGGATCTTCGGGCCAGTGGTGTTTGGGATATCTGCCCCTGAGGTCCTTTCGAACCTGAGAATAAGAACCTTTCCAAAAGCCCTCGAGGTCTGAGGTTATCTGCACCGGCCTGCCGTTGGGGGCCAGGAGCTGAAACACGAATCCTTGCTCTTTAGGCAAGAAGTGATTGGGGTCCCAATCGAAAAAGTCTTGAATTTTGGCTGCCAGCGTGGGCGGCTGTTCGGGTCGGTACTCAATCTTTACCGGCTTTCTACTTCTTGGCAGGTGCAGAAACTCCGGCAGCTGCTTGTCCAAGTGCAGAGTGAGGCCATAGGGGAGATGCGCCCGGGCAAATTCCTTGAGTGCCGCGGGATCTTCGGATTTCCAGGCATTGCGCTCTCTGAGAAACGCCTTTAGGACCTCAGTGGTGAACTGTTCTAGCGAGTCGAAGACTATTCCTAAACTGTTCCGGTCAAGTTCCTCTTTCAGGTCTGGCTTCTTTTCCAGTAGGAGTTCAAGGCGCCGACAGAGGGTAAACCAGCCTTCCCCATAGTCCTGGGATTCTAGGAAGGCGAATAACACTTCGGCGACCTCGCAACCTGGTTTGGGGCGGGAAACCGTCTGTTCTAGGACCAATTGTCCGAGCTTGAGGACGTCAAGCTGGCGGACTTGCTTTTTCTCGCGCTCCCAGAAGAGCTCTCTTTCTTCCACCATGGCCGACAGAAATTGCTCCCATAAAGCCTCCTCGGATATCGGATGATACAACTCCAAACGATGACCTGAGCCCCGGTTGCCGCTGGGTCCTGTCTTGAGAGCCACAGCGTAGGTGGTTTGCCAGTCATGCAAGCCAGGTTGGAGAATTTCCAGAGTTCGAAGCTCGGTCCTTCGTGGCAAAGCCTTGCCAGGCTTAATCTCGACCAAGCGATCGGCAAAGCATTCCAGAATAAGGCGGTCAAGGTTCTCTCCTGGGCCCTCAACGGGAACGTCGGACAGGACCTGAATGGACTCCAGAGTAGGGGCGACAGACTCGGCAAACGAGCGGTCAACGGTCCTGCAGTTGGAGATCTGCTCTGAGAGCACCTTGGCTTCTGGGCTTGAAGTCGAAGAACCGTCAAGGACCCAGAGCAGCTTTAGGCAATCCAAAGTGGGCATCCCTGATTCTCGTCCCCTCAAGGCCAACAGGGCGGACAAGGGCGCAAGAGCCATACGATGAAGCCGGTGCCCGCGCTCGGACAAGGTTCCTGATTCCTCGAGCAATCCGTGCTCCAGAAGCCACTCTACTCCCAAGGCGACCCTCTCCTCAGTCGGATTTTCAATCCAGGAAAGCTGCTTCCAAATTGTAAGAGCCTTCCAAGCGGCCAGCGCTAGGGCCAGTTGATAGGGGTCTTGCTCTCTGATTTCCGGGTCTCCGTGATACGGACGATGCAGCTCGTCATTCCTGGTGAACAATCGGTGGCACAGCCCAGGGCCGAGCCGACCGGCACGCCCGGCTCTTTGCTCCAGTGAGGCTCGGGGAGCCCGAACTTGGATCAAAGTGGAGCCGGTGCCAGGAGCCCAAGCTTGAGGACGCTTCACCAACCCGGAATCCAGAACCGAGACGATACCGTCTAAGGTGATGGAGGATTCGGCCAGATCGGTGGCCAGAATTCTTCTGGGTCCCAGGTTGGTGGGTCGTTCCACCACTCTGGCGAGCTCGGCTTCGGGTAAGCTCGAGTGAAGAACATCTATTGTTCCCGGATGGGAGTCGGCCTGGAGAACATCTCGGACTTGAAGAATCTCTTTCAGGCCAGGCAAGAAAATGAGCTGATCGCCGCTGAGCTTGGTCCTCAATTCTAGAGAGCGGCGAGAGACCAGGCGCCCCAACTCAGAAAGGCTCAGGATACTTGAAGGCTCCCGTGCTTCCCAGCTGATCTCCACCGGATAGAGAGCGCCTAGGCCTTTGACTACTCTAAGGTTCATCGAAAGTGTATCCTGGTCCAGGGTCGCGCTCATCAAGAGCTTGGTGGGTTCCTCCTTCACCCTTGAGCTGAACAAGGCAAAGAGCAGGTCTGCCTCCCAAGAGCGCTCGTGGAACTCATCGAAGATCAGCAGATCTCTTCCTGCGGGAGGCTCTTCCGACCACCACCGAACGGCTGTTCCATAAGTCAAGTAACAGATCTTGGTGTGCTGGGCCGACCACTTGCTCTCCTGCCTGATTCGGTAGCCCACCAGAGGCCCTAGAATAGGTTTCAAGGATTGATAGGGCCGACGCGCAGCCACGCGCCTAGGTTCTAAGACGAAGATGCGGGAGAAGCGACCGGTCTCCCAAAAACTGATAGGAACCAGAAGGGTCTTTCCACTTCCCGGGGGCGCCGTGAGAAGCACACAACGGCCTCGAGCGTGCACCGCCTCGTGAAGTTCAGGAAGGACCTCGGCAACCGGAAGCCCTGTGGCCGAGCCGAATCGCTCTGAGACCGAAGCCGAAAGGCTCAACTCTTCTTCTTGCGAGCTTTCTTATCCGAAAAACTGGCCAGGGTTTCGGGAAGATTTTCTCTACGGTTCACCACCCGAGCCAACACAAAAAGAAGGTCGGAAAGGCGGTTCAGGTAGATGATGGACATAGGGTTGATAGACACTTGTTCGTTTAGGAGTACGGCGGTGCGTTCACATCGCCTAGCCACCGTTCTGGCTAGGTGCAAGGCTGCTCCACCGGGACCTCCACCTGGGAGAATGAATTCTTCCAAAGGTGGCAGTTCGTCCATGAGTGATTCCATAATCTCTTCGAGTCGCTCAACCATGGTCTCAGTTGCTCTAGGCACTTCCACGTTCTCCGGAGAAGCGAGGTCGGCGCCAATGGTGAAGAGTCGGTGCTGAATCTCTTCGATAGTGGAGCGGGTCTCTCGGTCGTGGACGTGGGCCCAAGCCAAGCCTAGGCAACTATTGAGTTCATCGACCTCCCCATAGGCGCAGACTCGGAGTGAGCCTTTGCTCACCCGCTGGCCGCCAACTAGGGCGGTGTGCCCCTTGTCTCCGGTCTTGGTTACAACTTTTGAAATTCGCATGACTCGGCCTTCGTCCGCAAAAAAAGAAGAACCTGCCGGGGTGACGGCGCGCTAGGAATAAGCCGCAAAGAGCAAGAGAGCGTAGGCCAACAGCAGCAGATAAGACATGCCGGCACCGAGGGCCCGCGCGGCATTCGGTCTGGAGAGCGGAAAAGTCGCTAGGCCGATCACGTGCAGACTCCGGGCGGTTACCACGCAAACGGGAAGCCAGACACTCCAATTCGGTGCCCCTCCCATAGGAAGAAGCAACATCAAAGCCATCAGGGTGGGGTGCCATTCACTGCAGTTGCGGAAGGCGGTGGACATGCGAGAAAGGGGGTGATCGGTGTCCGACGGAGCACCAACCGACCGGCGATACTTCCATCGCATGGCCGAGATGTTCATGGCCAACCCGAGTTGCATGAGGGCCAAGAAAGCGGTGGCGAAGACGGCGATTTTCATGGCTTGAGTGTACGACTCTGTGTCCCTGATCTCCCCTAGGGTTTTTCCAGGCTTGAGTTGAGAATGGCTTTAGAAGGGGGGGAAGACCAATTTAACTAACCTCGGTTTCGGTGAATAATCTATTCGGCAAACCTGAGTGCAGAGACTGAAACCTTGGCTTTAAGACCCATTGGAACACGTTTCGACGACCGGTTCTCAGTGATTGGAGTCCTGGGGCAAGGCGCCATGGGAGCGGTGTACGACGTCAAGGACGAGCGGCTAGAAGGGGTCCGGTGGGCTCTTAAAGAGCTGGAACTCGGAGTGGTCCTGGAAAAAGAAAAAGCCGAGGCCATAGCGCTTTTCAAGAGAGAAGCGGAGATCCTGGGCCAGGTCAACCACCCTGGCTGTCCGCGCTTGATCCACGAATTCACCACCGATTTGGGTGGGCCGGCCTTCGTCATGACCCGGGTTGATGGAGTTCCTCTTGACCAACTACTCGCCGAAATCGACCGGCCTCTGTCGGTGGCCGAGACCCTTCCCATACTCTTGCAGGTGTGCCAAATCCTCGAGCATCTTCACAACCTGGACCCACCGGTCATCTATCGAGACCTCAAGCCTTCGAATTTGATGATCACTGAACACGGGGCGATACATCTGATCGATTTTGGAATCGCTAGACGATACGACCTCAAGAAGGCTAAAGACACCCAGGAATTGGGTACTCCAGGTTTCTGCAGTCCCGAACAGTATGGACGTGGGCAAACGACGGTGCGCTCAGATTTGTACGCTCTGGGTACCACGGGGTATCATCTTTTGACCAGGGCGGATTTGCAAAACTATGCCTTCCAAGTTCCCCCACTCAAGGGCTGCATCGAAGGTCCAGAAGTCGACCGCCTTTCGGTTCTCTTTGAGGGTCTGCTGAAGCTGGTACCGAAAGAGCGACCCGAGAATGCGTCGGTGGTGCGTAAACAATTGGAACGGATTTTCAGAGGGCTTAGACCAGTTCGAGATCGAGGTACCAGGATTCTTCGGCCGGAATTGAAAGCTCTCACCGAGCATCCCTTTGAGCCGGCTCACCAAGGCCCCACTTTCGACCTTGCCTTCTTGGGAAAGTGGCTCAAGGCTTTTTACTAGGGCCCGTCGGCTCTAAACAAGGATCGAGACCAACGGGAAACAAAGCACCTTCAAATGACCCACAAAACTGCTGAGCCCTTTGTTCAAGGCTTGAATCCCAGGCAAGCGGAAGCCGTGTTGGCGGTGGATGGACCCCTGTTGATTTTGGCGGGAGCCGGCTCCGGGAAGACCAGGGTGCTGACCCGGAGAATTGCTTATCTTTTGGCCACGGGAAGGGCTCGTCGACACGAGGTTCTGGCGGTCACCTTCACCAATAAGGCTGCCCGAGAGATGGGGGAGCGGGTGACCGAATTGTGTGGGCCAGGGCGGTTCCCCGACCTGGGAACCTTTCACTCGGTCTGCGCTCGTTGGCTGAGGCGCTACGGACATTTGATCGGCCTAGATTCCTCGTTCACCATCTACGCCGGTGCCGAACAGCAGGTGCTGATGAAGGAGGTTTTTGCCGACTTCAATCTCGATTCCAAGGCTTTTCGGCCCCAAAGTTTCCTGGCGGCCATTTCCGGTTGGAAGAACCGCTTGATCTCACCGGAGGTAGCCAGCCGAACAGCGCGCTACCAGACCGAAGAATTGCAGGCTAAAGCTTATGCCCTCTACCAACGAAAACTGGAGCAGAATCGCAGCCTGGACTTTGACGACCTGCTGCTGAAATCCGTCACCCTTCTTCGTGATGACCACTCGCTGCTCGAGCAGATGCAGGAGCGCCTAAAGTATCTGTCCATCGATGAGTATCAAGACGTCAACCCGGTGCAATACGAACTGATCAAGCTCCTGGGCGGAGGTCGGCAAAACGTCTGTGCGGTTGGCGATGACGACCAGAGCATTTACGCTTTCAGGGGCGCCGACCTATCCATCATTCTTCGTTTCGAAGATGATTTTCCCGAGGCACAAGTGATTCGGTTGGAGCAGAATTACCGGTCCACCGAACACATTCTGGAAGCCGCCAATAAAGTGGTAGCCCACAACCTTGGGCGCAAGCAGAAAAACCTCTGGACGGAGCAGAAAGGGGGACACAAGCTTGAGCTTCACATTGGCTTTGACGGGCGCGATGAGGCCCGCTATATCGCTTCAACCATAGGGCGCCTAAGACGCGAGACCCCCGTGCCTCGGAGCTTGAACGACTTCGTGGTGCTGTATCGAACCAACGCTCAGTCTCGGCTCTTGGAGGAAGCCATGATTGGGGCCTCATTGCCTTATCAAATCATCGGAGGCTTGCGCTTTTTTGAGCGTAAGGAGATCAAGGACCTGCTGAGCTATCTGAGGGTCCTGAATAACCCGCTGGACAGTGTTTCCCTACGCAGGATCATCAATGAACCGAGACGAGGAGTTGGAGCCAGTTCAGTAGAGAAGCTCTTGAACTATTCCGATCAGACCCAGATTCCGTTTTTTTTCACCCTGGAGCGCTCGGAAGATGCGGGACTGTCGGGGAAGGCTGCTCGGGCGGTGAGAGAGCTTTCTTCTTGGATGCAAGACTTGGCTCAGAAGATGGCAGGCTCCGATGCTTTGAGCATCACCGAATTGCTGGAGGCGGTCTTGAGTCACTCTGGATATCGAAAGGTTCTCAAAGAGGATCGCTCTGTGGAAGCCCAGGCTCGCCTGGAGAATATTCAGGAGCTTTTGAACGTTACCCAAGAATTCGACCGAGCGAGGTCGGAGAATCTGGAAGCGGACAACGAAATCCCCGAATCCGCCCTGGAGAGTTTTTTGGTGGAGGTCTCCCTACTCTCAGATCAAGACCGGTCGAACGATTCGACCGAGATGGTGACTCTGATGACCTTGCACTCGGCGAAGGGGCTGGAGTTTCCCATTGTCTTCCTGGCCGGACTCGAGGAGGAGACCTTTCCCCACGTGCGGTCCATGGCGGATCCCCAGCAAATGGAGGAGGAGCGTCGGCTCTGCTATGTGGGACTAACCAGAGCCATGGAACGCCTGTTTCTGACGGCGGCCCGCACCCGGGCCTTCGCTGGAGGGGATTCTTCGGTTCGAAAAATCTCCCGTTTCGTGGAAGAGATACCTGACGAACTCTTCTCTTCACCTCCAGCACAGAGTTCTGACTTGAGAGCCTCGAGTGCTGCGGGCCGAGAAGCTCCGGCTATCGGCTCTCCTAATTGGCAGGGTTGGGGAAGGACGGCAAATTCCCGAGTGAAGGCCGAGGTTAAGACAGAATCGTTTCAAGTTGGAGACTTGGTGTCCCATAAGGTCTTTGGCAAAGGAGAGGTGAAGGCGGCCGGAGAGATCGTCACCGTGGAGTTTCATAACGGAGTCACCAGAAAACTCAAGAGCAGCTTTCTCAGCAAAGAGAAGTCTCGAGCAAAAGAGGTAGCAGAGAATGAAATCCCTTCTGCTTCAAGGGCGCTCGAGCTTGCTGTCGGAGGTCAGGTGCGTCACTCTCGTTGGGGAGGAGGACAGATCGTGGCCATGCGGGAGGCTACCCTGACGGTCGCCTTTCCTGGGATAACGGTGACCATTCCTCGCTCGGAAGTGATGACTGAATGATCGTTTTGGCCAGACTTTTTCTGGGCGTTCTTTTTCTTGCAGCAGGAGCCATGAAGGTGGCAGAGCCCAGCGCTTTTGCCAAAGCTTTGGCTGAATACCAAATTCTTCCGGATTTTCTCTTGCTTCCCAGTGCCTATTTCTTGCCTTGGTTGGAAGTCGCTCTAGGTGCTGCCCTTCTCCTGGGTCTGAAATGCCGACTGGCGGCAACGATTTGTGGCTTTCTTTCAGGAGTGTTCGCCTTAGCCATCACCAGCGCCTTAATCAGGGGGCTAGAAGTTGACTGTGGCTGCTTCTCAGGGGGGGCGGCTGCGGACATTTCCCACATTCTGCTCAACTTGGTGATGCTGGGCTGTGCTTGCTTTCTGGTTGACAAAGGTGCTGGAGCCTTCAGTCTCGACCAGCGGTGGGGACAGCATTCGAATGCCCCTGTGTCCGAGCATCGCTCGCCCTTGGCTCTTCCTATCTTCGGTCTGATTGCCCTCATCGTCGGGGGACTCATGGGAAGCAGGCAGCCCTACTGGGCCGATCGGTTATTTCGGCCCATGAGTTCCGACCGGATTCTCTTTGAGCCCTCTCAGATCGATTTGGGATCTCTTTGGCAGGGGGAGTTGGTGGAGAGAACCGCCATCTATCGAAATATCAGTCCAAGGACGGTGGTGATCACTAGGGCTGGCTCAAGCTGCAACTGCACCACACCTGAGCTGACCACTCGAACACTGTTGCCTGGGCAAACAGGAGAATTGAGTGTGGGCTTCAAGGCGGGCAACCGACCGGGGCTAGCTCGGAGCAAGGTTCGCTTGCATCTCGAAGATCAGGGTCGTCCGGCAGTTCTGGAGTTGACTGGAGAGGTCAAGACGGCGGCCGAAGTCCAACCAGACGTCCTTACTCTGGCACCAGGGGGATACGGGGAAGTCGAGGTTCTTCTCCATCGACCCTACAGCGAAAAACCGGAGGTGACGGTGGTCACTCAGTCTCCGCCAGTGGAGGTCGAGGTTCTCTCCACTGGGGAAAAGAACAAGTATCGCCTGCAAGTGAGACTCGCTGAGCACGACGACAGTGAAGTCGGTCGGCAGACGATCTGGCAAGTTCAGGTGCAACTGAGTTCCAACCCGGAATCGCCCTTGCGCTTTTACGTCAAGAAGGCTTGAATCCTCTCATCCTAAGAACTTCTGCCCTTTAGGAGGACCAGGACCTAAGGGCCTTCGAAGGAGGGCAGATGAAAACCGTAGCAATGTTGTTGGCCGGAGGCGAGGGGAGCCGCCTAACCGTATTGTCCGAGCAAAGGGCCAAGCCAGCCGTTCCCTTCGCCGGCAAGTACCGGATCATCGATTTCACTTTGTCTAACTGTGTCCACAGTGGGATCTCCACCGTCGGAGTGCTCACTCAATACCGCCCCCACAGCCTTAATGAGCATATAGGGGTGGGCAAACCATGGGGTCTCGACCGCTCGCGTGGCGGTGTCAAGCTCTTGCCTCCTTATCACGGGAGGGAGAGCCAGCGCTGGTTTGCAGGCACCGCCGACGCCATCTACCAGAACCTAGGCTTCATAGAAGACCACCGAGGCCAACTGGTGCTCATTTTGTCCGGGGATCACATCTACAAGATGGACTATCGAAAGATGGTCAAAGCCCACGTGGAGAGCAACGCAGATCTGACGGTGGCAGTCATGGAAGTTCCTCTGGAAGAGACCGATCGCTTCGGGATCATGAAAGTGGACGAATCCGGGCGTATAGTGGAATTTGCCGAGAAGCCAAAGAACCGGGATAAAGGAAATCTCGCCTCCCTGGGGATCTACGTGTTTGGAGCCAAAGCTCTGGAGACGGCTCTGAGAAGGGAAGCCCAGAATCACTCAGACCTGGATTTCGGAAAGCACATCATTCCCTCGATGATCGCCGATGGGTCTCGGGTGATCTCCTATCGTTATGACGGGTATTGGGTAGATGTGGGAACCATGGACGCCTACCTCAACACCAGTTTAGAGTTGGTCAAGGATCGCACAAAGCTCGACCTCTATGACGAACGCTGGCCCATCTTGACCAAGTCCGAAGAGCGTCCGGCTGTCAAGGTTGGGCCTCAGGGCAAGGTCATTGAATCTTTGGTCTCCAACGGCTGCGTGATCAAAGGGCTCGTTCGGAATTCGGTGCTCTCTCCAGGAGTCTTTGTGTCTCCGGGAGCAGTGGTGGAGAACTCTGTGGTCATGAACGATGTCTGGATTGGGCCGGGGGCCCACCTTTCGGGAGTCATTCTGGATAAACTAGTGACGGTTGGGGCCGGGTCGAGCTTAGGCCAAGGAGATCCGAAGGTTCCCAACGCCAAGATGCCCGACCGGATGAGTTTCGGCATCAGTGTGGTCGGAAAGGGAGCTGCAATCCCACCGGGATACCAAATCGGAACAAACGTACTGGTGGAATCCGAAGTGGATGAGAACGACTATCCGGAAGGAGGGGTGGTCCCAGACGGCGCCACCGTGGAGCGAAAATCATGAGTGATGCTTTTGCCTTAATTATGGCCGGGGGCCCTAGTCCTGGATTGTCGGTTCTCACCGAAATGCGTGCAGCACCGGCGATCCCGTTTGGAGGGAAGTATCGCCTGATAGACTTTTCCCTGTCAAACTGTGTCAACTCTGAGATTTTCAATGTTGCAGTGCTAACTCAGTACCGACCCCACAGCCTGAGCGAGCACCTGGGAACGGGCGCCCCTTGGGATTTGGACCTCATGCAAGGCGGGCTTCGGGTGTTGCATCCTTATCAAGGAGGCAAGTACGGCGATTGGCAACTGGGCACTGCAGATGCCGTCCGACGCAACCTCGAATTCGTAGGGGAACGCTCCGAAGAGCACGTTCTTGTCCTAGCCGGAGACCACGTTTACAGCATGGATTATCGACCCTTGCTGGAGCGACACCTGTCCACCGGCGCCGATCTCACCGTGGCTTGTCGGAGGGTAAGCCCTCACGAAACTCACCGCTTTGGGATGATCGTCAAGGGTAACGATGATCGCGTTCTGGGATTTGAAGAAAAGCCTAAACGCTCCAAGCAAACTCTGGCTTCTATGGGTGTTTATGTGTTCAAGCGCCAGGCCCTGATCAAGGCCTTGGAAGATCATAAAGCTTTGGATTTTGGACGGCATGTGGTCCCCTCGATGGTGAAGGGGAAATCCTCGGTTTGGGCTTACACCTTTCCCGGATATTGGACCGATATTGGAACGGTTCAAGCCTACTGGGAGGCCAACATGGGCCTGCTTTCTGAGGATCCGGCCCTAGACCTTTACAACTCCGACCAATGCATCCATACCAGAAGCCAGGAGCGGGGTCCGGTCTGCGTGGGTCCGGCAGCCCAGGTGGACAACAATCTCTTGAGCAACGGCTGTCTAGTTAACGGGATCGTCCAGAGGAGCATCTTGAGTCCTGGTGTACAGATCGCTGAGGGAGCCGTGGTCAGCAATAGCATCATCCTTCACGAGACGGTGATCGAAGCGGGGGCTATGGTGGATAATTGCATTATCGACAAGGCTTGCGTGATTTCGGCCGACTCCAAGATCGGTTTTGGCGAAGACAACACTCCCAATCAGGAGCTTCCCCGAGCTCTGAATACCGGCCTGACTTTGATCGGTAAAGACTCGGTCATTCCACCTGGCCTAACCCTGGGTCGAAATGTGACCGTAGCGGCCGGAACCGATTCAAAGAGTGGCGCCTTTAAGAAGAAAAAGAGCGTTCCGAGCGGTTCCGTTATCCGTTGAAGTGAGAAATCGAATAGGTCAAAGCAAGAAGTCGAGCAATAGGGCACCCCGACTGATGAGCCAAGCGGCCGGCAGGAATAAAATTTGGGAGGCTATGGTCCCAGCAACCGTTCCAAGAGCGAGCCAAAAGGTCATGGTCTCGACATCCTCTTGAGGACGTTTTCCCTCGATCGCCTCATCGACGATAGTGGCCGAAGACGGGTCCACCAGGATCGCCAAAGTCATGGTGGCCACTCCGTTGATCAGCGGAGAAAGTAGGGTGGTTGTCCGGGCTACTTCCGGGGACATGGCTGCCCCGGCGTAGATGGCGGCTAGTTGTCCCACGGTCTGGAAAGCGAACACGATCACGTTCGCCCACAGAAACGCCTTTGGCAGACGCTTCAAGGCTGCTCGATTGACATGCAGGCTCCAGGGCTTGGCGAAACATCCAAGATGAGCTCTCCATCTCTTTGGATGGAGGCCGGCCAACAGCACCTTCTCCAGAGAACCACGGTGGTCTAAACCCACGATCATTCGTTGATAAATTCTGACAAAAGTTGGAAGCAGGAGGAGGCCCAGCAGGCAACCCAGGGTCGCCCCTGCCAGAAGACCCCGGTAAGCCCAAGCCATCTCGGTGGCGGCTTCCGGCCCCCGGGCCTTGAACTGGTCCGTCATGGCTCCCACAAACGGAGCGTAAACTTGCCCGGAAAGTCGGGCAATGAGAGAAAAGAAGTTGAAGATGGCGATCGACATGGCCACCTTTGCGGTTCGTACCGCCGAGATCCGAGAACTGTACACGGTTCCATTGAGCAGCAAGATAAAAGCGTTGCCGAGAATCAGCCAGATGATGGTGGAGTCGAGGTGATGGGCAAAGGCTCCGATGTTCAGAGTTGCCCAAGCGATGGCGTCGACGGCAGGTTTAAAAATGAATAGCCCCAGAATGGCACCAACGATGTTGCCACAAATCAGGAGAATGGCTACTATCGTGACTTGACCCTTGGGACGAGTTCCGCCTTTTGCTTGGTCGGTGATCATGGCCGCTTGAGGGTCGACCCAGACCGAGAAGGCGATAGCGGCAAAGCTATTGACAAGCCCACTCAGAAGCAAGGCCGTTTGTTCGAACTCAGGATGAAGGCCCGAGACCGTTACTGCCGCTAGAGCTCCCACCGTCCAAATCGAAGAGGCCACGATATTTAGGAGTAGGAACACCTTGGGAATGCCTGATAACGACCAGGGCTTGACGCCCATGAGCCCGGGACGGCGGGCCGACCCGAAGACACCGCGCCAATGGGAAGGATTCTTGAGACGAAAGAGGGCTTTGAGTAGGCTCTTATGGTGATGAATAGAGCGCACCACTCGACAAGACAACTCCACGAAGCTTGGAAGCAAGAAGAGAGCCACTGTGGCGCCCAAGGCCGCTGCAACCACGATCCAACGCATCTGATCTATGAGGATGTCGATAGCTCCATCGCGTGCGGCTTGGTCTACGAAATTGCCCAGGAGCGGGAGATAGAACATGTTGCCGAAACGGGTAACGATGAAGATCAGTTGCCCGGCCGTGAAGGCTGTAGCCACCAATCCCGTGGTCACGGCAGCCGGCCGGGTGGCCACCTGAAGTGAGGTGGCCATGCTGACGAACCCGGCCATAGCCATGATGAGCCAAAGGAGCGGGTCAGCGAGAACAGCGAGGTTCATTTAAGGGACGTACCGTGTCGCCATGGCCTTTCCTCCCCGAGAGAATGAGAAACTCTTTTCTTGATGACAGGTTTTGCCCTGACCCTGACGAACGCCCATCCAACTGGAGAGCCATTTCCGGCTCTTCCAAACTGAGGTTGGGGTATCGACACCTTTTTGAGCCCCGAGGGAGGAATGAGGAATGAATAAACTGATAGCTGGTTTGACGCTCGCAGTGGGAATGGCTCTGGCAGGCCCAGCAGCAGCGGACTACACCCCGTGCAAGGGATACAACGTAAATCTGAACGTTAATGGAACCCCTTTCTACGGGAAATGGGCCATTATTAATGACCGTCCCTACGTGGGAGTTGAGGCCTTCGCTGAGGCTGTGGGTTTACCGAGAGTCCACTATTATAAGGGGTGGAGCGTGGCCGAAGAACCTGCCAGCACCGTGGACCCTCTCAATCTCGCGGTTTTGGTGGGTGACGACAATGTCGATACTCTGCGTTTCGGGGGGGTCACCATGATCGATCTCTATCACGCAGCAAGTGCGCTCGATTTGCCGGTCCACCACAATTTCACCAACAAAACCATTCAAGTTGGTTCCCGCTATCACGGGGAGATGCATAAGGGCGAATGGTATCGCCGCAAGAGCCGCGCCCGAAATTGGACGGGAGATGTCCCTTTCTATCCCAATGTATCTGAGAGATATCGCACCGAGAATCAAGACTTATTGGACTCGCGAAAAACTCCCTAAAAGATAGGGTTCTCCCTTTTGAAGAAGGTTCTCCCAAGGTGGGAGGACCTTTTTCTCTAGAGGTTGTGCAGGTTCACGAACCGGCCAGGGAAAGCCGATTGGGAAAAAGGGGGATGCGGATCTCTGTCAGAATCTTTCTCCATGAGTACTGCACAAGCCCGTTCTACCAAAAGAGTTTTCAATTTTTCCGCTGGACCTGCCGTTTTGCCCGAATCGGTTTTGAGTGAAATTCAGGAAGAAATGAGGTGTCTTCCTGGTGCTGGCGCCTCCGTTCTCGAGATTTCTCATCGCTCGAAGGCCTTCGATGAGATCATAGAAGGTGCTCGTCAACACATCAGAGACCTCCTGAATTTGCCCGAGCACTTTCACGTGCTGTTTTTGCAAGGGGGAGCCAGCACCCAGTTTTCCATGATCCCTATGAACTTTCTTGACCCCCAAGACCAGGCGGTCTACGTCCACTCCGGGGCCTGGGCCAAAAAGGCCATCAAAGAAGCCAAGAGGGTTGGTCCAGTCGAGGTGTTTTGGAACGGGGAGGCCAACGGCTTCAAAGAGATGCCGGCTGCTGAGGTCTTCTCCCAGGTTCCTTCCGGTTCTTACTGCCACCTCACCAGCAATGAAACCATCGAAGGAATTCAACTCTCCTATGACCCCAACGTAGAGGGAGTTCCGGTCGTCTGTGATGCTTCGTCGGATTTTTTGCATCGGCGCCTGGACTGGGAAAAATATTCTCTTATCTATGCCGGAGCGCAGAAAAACGTGGGTCCGGCAGGAGCCACCATAGTGCTCCTAGATCAAAGATTCTTGGACCGCCAGGTTGGCAAAAATCTCCCAACCATGCTCGATTACAAAATCATGGCAGACAAGGAAAGCCTCTATAATACTCCTCCAGCCTTCACCATTTACGTTATCGAGAAGGTCACTCGCTGGCTGAAAGAGGAGGTTGGTGGACTCGATGCCATCTATGAACGAAATCGTTCCAAAGCCCAACTTCTCTACGATGCGATCGACAATAGCGAGGGGTACTATCGCGGTCACGCTGCCGTCGAGTCTCGCTCACTCATGAACGTCACCTTCCGCTTGGCCGATCAAGACCTTGAAAAAACCTTCATCAAAGAGGCTGAGGCCCAAGACCTCGACGGCCTGAAAGGTCATCGGGATGTGGGTGGACTTCGGGCTTCGATCTACAACGCATTTCCTAGTGAAGGGGTGTCAGCTCTGGTGGACTTCATGCAAGATTTCAAGAGGCGATACGGTTAAGACAACGGCAGCTCCGAGAGTAGGTTGGTTGCAGAGAACAAGCTCCTGCACTCTTGCAGATGGCATTCTGCTCCCTGCTCCTGATAGCGCCTGCTGAGGTGAAAAATGCCCAAACGTCTGCAATCCGCATAGGCGGCAAGACTTGCTACTTGCACCGTGGTCATATGTTGATGCCGCTCAGCCAACTCAGTGTCCTTGGTTAGGTAGGCCGTTTCAGAGCAAAGAAGATCCACTCCACGAAAGAAGTTTTCAAGGGAGCTCCTCAAGGGCTCACTCATGCTCGTGTCGGTCAGGTAACCGAGTGAAAACCTCGGTTGGTCCTGTAAGAAGGTTGCGCTCAGCCACTCTTTGGACCGAACTTTTCCGTCGACCTCTAGGC
>JBJHCR010000079.1:0-21322 GCA_050486105.1 Vulcanimicrobiota bacterium | reverse complement strand
CCAGCATCGGCGGCCCTTCGCTGGAATGGAACCCCGACCCGGCGCCCTCATTTCACACGATACCGATAGAGAAGTCGTCGACGGGGAGGCGAGTCTTCGAAACCAGGCAAGATCGGAGCCCACAGCAGATGGAGGTTCAGTTCTCTCAGGGGATTCCCAGGGTTCTTTCGATTCCAGCGTCGCACCACCGCTCTGGTGTAACCCTCGGCCAAGCCCTGAGAGTGCTTTCGCTTGCTGAGAGTTGAGCCGAATTGCCTCAAGCGGAGGTGAGAGAACCCGAGCTTCGGGGGAGATTTGGCCGAGAGTTGCCGCCCGAGATCGTCGAGCAGAATTTTTTTTCCCCGAGAAGTGACCCCTTCGAAAACGACTCCAAGACTGGTCTCAGGAGGGCCCGGGGCAAAGAGGCGCCAGTTCTGTTCTAAGCCCAGAAGCAGGGTTACGCTATCTAGCACCTTGGGCTTAGGCACTCTAGGCCAAAGGCTGTTCAGATTTTGGACCAAACAAGATACTAGGACCAGAGACAAGAGCAAGAATACCACTGGGGAATGAGCCGAAGTTCGTCCTCGAAACGACGACAGAGGGTCCATGACCGTTATTGCTTCGACTCCAGATGGCGAGGTAACCTGGTCGAGGCGCCGTTCCAGGCTCCGACCAACGCGCAATTGCGTCCAGGCCCATCCTGGGAGTAAGCCGAACGCGGTGCACGCCCCGACTGCACCAAAGGTGTGAAGAGAGATTCCTAGATAAAGACCGAGATGAAACGTCGTAAATAAGAGGGCCACGACAGTTCGCACCGGACCGAAGGCCCAAGGACAAAGCAACAGAAAGGGTCCAAAACGCTCCAGGATCAGCACCGCACCCGTGAGACCCGAGAGCAAGCCGGGAAAGTAAAGCAGAACTCCTGCAACTCCGCCTTGAACGTCGGCAGTTTGCAGCACCCCGGAGATCGCCGACCCGTCTTGGGTCCAGGCCGGTCCGCTCTTAACCCAACCTGCCACCAACCAGACCGAAATTGCTTGCAGAACAAACCCCAAACTAGCTACGCTACAGACTTGAGGGTGAGGTTTTTCTCTACCTCTCGAGTCCCAGGACCAATAGGCACCCCAGGGAACAAAGATCATCCAAAACAGGCCGGCCTTAATCCAAACATCGCCCCCAGTTATGAGCAAGGGATTTCTCTGGTGAAGCCACAGCAGCATGATAAAGGAAGCGGCTGTAGCCAAGCGGGTTCGATAACCCAACAGCAGAGCGACGGCAAATGCCAACTGAACGCCTAGGAGCAGAACCGAGTACGGCCACCATCCTCCTGCCACATAGAGCGAAGTGACAAAGTTGTGAAAGCTATGAGCGACCAGACTAGAGCGGGGAAGCAAGCCCGAATCCGAATAGAATAGAGACACAAACCTCAAAGACGTGAACAGGTCGAAGAGCAGAACCAAGGCCAGCCCAACTCGCATCAGGGCTAAAGACCGAAGATCCAAACTGAAGATCTCGCTCAGGGTGCGAGTCATAGCTCTTTGACCTGCTGTCGGGTAAAGTCTCCAAGAAGCCTCCTATGGGGCGGGGCGTCCTCGAAGTTGGGAAGGGTGGCCTGGGTGGACCAATACATGCGCACCTTACGGAGTTCATCTGCCCGCTCCGGACGATAGCGATCCCATTGCTCGAAATGATGACGCGCCAGATAGGGCAAAAGAAACTCACCTCGCGCCCCTGATGCCACCACATACAAGCGCTTCCAGCGTTGGGTGGGATAGATGGTCGACGATCGCGGACGCTGGAAAGTCGGAGATCCTCTCCCTCTCAAGAGATCGACCCTGCTGCCGTCAGCCAAAACTCCCTCAATATCTATCCAACCTCCATGTCTTGAAGGTCCGGGGGCAAACAAGGCCCAGTATTGGTCGACTCTGAGGATGTTGCTGGCAACTCTTATCTTTTCGGGGATCTCATTGCGGCCGTACAGATACGAATTGATGTTCCACAACGCAGACAACACCATGAAGACCAGCACAAAGCACGCTGTACTACGATTTGGGATGGGAGCATGCGGTCTGGTCGGTGGGACCCAATCCCACGACCCGAACTTTCGAAACTGCTCTGAGAGACCATCGAAAAGTCTCTCCATCCAACGCAAGGGTGGCTTGGTCCAGGCCCAACCAGGCAATAAACCGATCACCGTGACCATGCCCACATAGGCGAACACTCCGAGTTCCAATCCCATGAGTAGACCGAAATGAAACGAAAAAAACGTAACTACTGCAAACGTTCGCAACTGAGCCGTGAAAAGCGGGAAGATGAAGAGAAACGGTCCGAGAACCTCGAACCAGTAGGTCGCGAAAGTCAATCGATTCAGCAAGTCGGGATAGTATAGAAGGTATTCCGCATAGTCGGAACTCCACTGAACGAGATGCAAGGACAGATAAATGGCCTCTCCTGTGACCCTCCAGGTGTCGGCCGTTTTGAAAATTCCCGCCAAGAAATAGACGGTGAAAATCTGTTGAATGAGAGCTGCACTACCAACACTCAGCACCGTGAGACTCTTCGGCTGGGTGTTCCGAGCATCCAGGGACCACCGGTGTCCCCAGGGCAAAAAGATGGCCCAGAGAAGGGTCAGGCGCATCCAGTTGTCCCCCCCATTGAGGACCGCATAGTTTCGAGATTGCAAAGAGATGGCGAGCAGGAAACAGGCAATGGTGGCCCAGCGGGTTCGATAGCCAGACAAGAGAGCCAAAGCCGCCAGGGCGTGAATTCCAAAGAGCAGTGCCTGGAAGCCCACCGAGCCGTTGATTCCGTGAAACGACCAGTACTCCAGATGTCCAGATCTTTCATACATGAGCTGCAGAGGGAGCACTCCTTGGTCGCTATAGTGCGCTCGGAGGTTGGTGCTTCGCACCGCCAAATCGACCAGAATGATCAGTCCGTAACCCATCCGCATTAAAGCCAGAGAGCGAAGATCGGCCCCAAAGGCGAGGGCAGGGTAGTTGACGATTTGACTCTTGAGTTTGCTTGCGAGGGCCGACCTGAAGGTTCCTAGCATCTCATTGAATCCCAAGTCTTTGTGCGAAGGTTTTGTTCGCTTCGCAACTCACTGAACGAGGATCGCAAGAGTCAATTGGGGCGCAGGCTTTCTCAAGATGGTCCAACTTCACGGTTCTGGAAACCATTCTTTGCGCTCAGACCCACACCTCCGGGAAAGGCTAAAGAGTCGATTCAGGTTCCGTCGTTTCGTTGGCTAGGCGGTTTGCCAGCCGAAGAACCTTTGCATCTCGGCGTAAACTAGAGGGTCGTTGTTCAGATGGCTATGGTGCTGATTGGGGAGCAAAACTGGGGTTTCTCCCGGGGGGGCCACCGCATCGGCTGCCACCAAGCCATCACCATCGGTCCAGAACTTCCAACCTGATTGAGCGCTAACCGTACCCAAACCCCCAACGCTCTGAACTCTGTTCACCTGGGCCTTCTGTTGAGGCCAGCGTTCGTTGAGTTCCTGCAATTGGGGATTACCCGAACGGCTGTTCACCGGAGCCAACCAGTCCAGGGCCGGAAGGTCGGCGGGAAGCAGGCCTGCCAGAGATACAGCCCAACCGATGTCTCGGCGAAGGGCTTCGCGAGCCAGATCGGCAAACTTGGCACCCTGATGAGGGGTTCCCAAGAACATCAATTGGTCGATGTCGTTACCCCCCGCATCGAGGTAAGCGCGGGTAGCCAAGCCACCCATGCTGTAGGCGCTGACGTCAAGTTTCTTTTCACCGGTGAGATCTTTGATCGCTTTGAGGTTCCCAGGCAGCTCTTGAGCAGACTCGTTCGGTGGAATTCTGATATCGCTCCAGACGACCTCGAAGAGCTTCGGAGGATTGGCCTGGAGAGATTTTTGATCGGCTTTGACCTGACAGGCTCGATCCAAGAAAAACTCACCTTCGGAGACGAAAATGACAGCGCCCCCGTTGCGGCCATCCTCGGTCAACTTCTCCACCAGGGGGTCGAAGGCTTCTCGAGTTGTGGTCCAACCCGGCACCAGAACCAGTGGCTTTTCCAAGGTTACCGAAGGGGCCTCAGCCAAGGGTGGATTCTTGGCGAACTCCTTGGAAATTTTTTCCTTCTTCATACGGTAGAGTTGACCAAGACTTAAGAGTCTACCACCGATGCCCAAATCTCTGATAGGCTTGAACAAACCCTCCGAATGGAAACTTTCCTTTGGCTGTGCCTCGGCTTGGGCAGCTTGGGAACCTAAAGCCTCTTTCGATTGCTGCGGCGGGCGAATCGAGGTAGCTTGCCCGGTTCTTGGTCGAAACTCTCCAATAAACATTATAATTATGATACCGGTTATCCAGAGAATGCTGTTAAACGAACTGTTACACGAACGACAGATTGCCCCAGGTGATTTCCACAGCTCGAAAAAGGACCGCCTTTCGAGACGGTCCTTTCTCGAGCTGTGGTGGCTGAGGTATCTATTTTTTGGCTGCTGCCTTAGGAGCGGCAGCCGGTTTGGAAGTCGCAGCAGGCTTGGAGGAGGAAGCCGGTTTGCTGCTGGAGGCGCTGCTCGCTTCTCCGACGCTGCGGCTGGAACTCTCTCCGGAAGTCGAAGGAGACGAAGGCTTAGCGGTGGGCTTTGAGCTCTCTGATGCGGCGGCTTCCCCCGCCTGGGTGGAGGGCTTTCCGGTCTCACCGGTGGCCTCGACGGTATCCGGCTTGTCGGTTCCACCTGGCTTGTCCGTCTCGCCTGGCTTGTCGGTGCCTTCGGGCTTCTCGCCGTCTTTGACCTCATCGGTCTCTTTCTCAGCATCCTCCTTGACTTCCTCAGCCTTGTCTTTGCCGAGCAACTCCTCGAGCTTTTTCAAGAGATCTTCAGGAAAGGTGTTCTCGTCCTTGTTCTCGCCGCCTTCCTTGGCTTCCCCGGCCTCTTCAGGCGGCTGTCCACCACCACCGCAGCAACCTCCGCTTTTTCCGCCTTCCTGAGCGCCTTCTTCTTTATTGATCCCGAGAAGCTCTTCGGCTCGATTCATGACGAAGGGAGGGACGCCTTCGCGCACTGGTTGGGCTTGCTCGTAGGATTGTTTGAGACCTTGAAGAGCCTGCTCTTCATTCTGTCCCGACTGTTGAGCTTGCTCCACCTGTCCAATTCCCATCACCAAACGTGCGGTCGCCATAGCTGCGGCCTGTTGAGGACCGCCGGCACCCTGAGCTCCCCCAGCCTCCTGAGCTTCGCGGGAGAGACCGGATCCGTCATTGGGACCACCCAATCCGTTTCCATTCTGTCCGGCTCCAGCCAGCGGGCCGGCTTGATTTCCCTGACCCACGGGAGCAATGGGGCGGTTTGCTGCAGGAGCGCCTTGAAAGTTGGGTTGAATTCCGGTTATAGCCATTTGAGTGAATCTCGCTTTCGAATATCTTTATCTTGATTTCATTTTAACGAAATCACGAGGGAAGGGATGGTCAAGATATTGCGATTTTGTGTCGAATGTGACCATCTTGTTAACTGTTTATGGCCAGCGAGACACAACTGAGGCTAGGTTTTCCAAAACGATTCAAGCGACTTCGACGAAGAGTTAGCAGAGGTGGTCGCCGAAGGTTCTCAAGACCTATGCTGCAAGAAGAAGCTTGACGTCTCAGCAGCGGGCGCCCTCGGCGATTCAATAGCTATGCGGAGACCCATAGAGAGAATCGCTGTAGGGACCACAGCTCAAGCAGATCCGGTGATGGTCGGGATATTGTCGAAGGCATCGGGGACAGTAGAAACCCGTCGTTCCACTAAAGTGAGTGCGCATCCAGCGTTCATTCTGGCGACGATGACTCATAGCCGTGTTATGCTGGGCCTCACGCATGAGGTCCTGAGTCTCCTTCCGGAGGGCCTCGATCTTAGCCTTACTCTTGGCCATGTTTCGACGGTGTTCTTCCTCACGAACTTGTGCTCGCATCTGGGCATCAACATCTGGGCACGGGGGACTTGAGAGGCTGGCACCTCTGGAGTAAGCGCGACGGAGCATTTCCTGAAGCACTTCAAGTTGGCGCAGCAGTCCACTCCGGCTGTCCTCATACTGGCGAATCAATCCCTCGGAAGCCCCTGGGGCCAAAAGGCTCGACCACCGTTGCTCAAATTCCGACACGGCAAAAGTCAATTCCGCCAACACTGAGTCACTCAAAAGCTCGTTCGGATATCCGCTTGTGGGAGTAGCCCGACGCAATCTACCCGAGAGGGCTCCGGACTGCATGAAAAGTTCGAGCATCAATCGCTTCTCGCGTTGGTCTGTCGAACCCAGTGGAGCTTGTTGGCCAGTCTCGGTCTCTTCTGGCTGGACCGAGTTTGCCAAACCCGGAGATCCCGACTTTTTCCCAAAAGCTCCCAAGAATCCACCCTGCCGACGCTCCGGCGGGACCTGTGTGGAAGGCTCATCTTTCCGATCAGACTCTTTGGACACCTTGCTCTCCTCCCCAACCTTGCCTAAAGGTCCACTCCCTTTTCGTCGATCTCCAGAACCAGAGCATTATTCATGGTTTTGAGCCAAGTCCAACGTTGGGGTGACATGACCACCACTCCTATGGGACGGGGCATCTCGAGATCTATACCGATTTCGAAGGCCAGCTTTTCTGCGATCTCTTGATCGGAATCGCTGGCCTCATTGACCAGAAGCCAGACCTTGAGTTCAGCCTCGGGATCGCCCTGAAGTCCAACCCGAGGACCAAAAGCCCGAGCGTGAAGAAAGCGCTCCGAAAAAGCTTCACGGACGCTAGTGACCAACCTCTGACAAGCCAGGAAATCGTCTCCGCTTCTCAGTTCGTGCAACTCATCACCATTTCCGTTCAAGGAGCCTAATCTCCGTCGCTCAATCCGGTCTTTACGGCCCAAGCCGCAGCCTGACTGCGCCGAGTGAGACCGAGTTTGGTCAAGATTCGACTGACGTGATTGCGGGCCGTCTTTTCAGCGATGATCAAGCTTTCAGCGATCTCCTTATTGGTCATACCCTGGGCTATCAGGGCGACAACTTCCACTTCACGCTCAGAAAGCTGACCTTCCTCCCCAGCCTGGCCGCTTCCTGAAGCAAAGGGCTTTCCGCGAGCGATCGCCTCTAGTTGACGTTTACCTGCTTCGGCCACCTTGGGGTCCAGAGTAGTCCGACCTGCATGCACCGCTCGAATGGCTCTCAAGAGCTCTTCCCTGGCTACATTTTTCAGCAGATACCCGCTGGCTCCCGCCACCAGAGACGACATGACCGCCTCTTCATTGGAAGATGAAGTCAGCATGAGCACTCTAGGAGGTTGAGGCATCTCACGGAGTTGACGACAGGCGGCGATTCCCCCCAAACCATCCATCATAACATCCATCAACACGACATCTACAGACGAACCCTCGAACATGGCTAGAGCCTGTTCTCCGCTGTCTGCTTCAGCCACCACGCAGAAATCATCTTCGAGTTCTAAAGCTGTCTTCAGACCCAAGCGAACCATCTCGTGGTCGTCCACCACCATGATGTTTATCAACTCTCGCCTTCCTCACTTCCTTCGGTTTTGACCCCTACCTCCCCAGCGAACCTGCAGGGTGGTTCCTTGGGCCGTCGAGGATAAGTCCAAAGTCAGACCCAAGTCTTCGGCTCGACGGTGTAGGTTCTTGAGTCCTCGTCCCATCTTCACCTCATCAGGATTAAAACCTCGACCGTTGTCTTGCAAACTCAGACTGGTTTGCTGCAAACGAATAACGATCCGATCCCCACCCGAATGTTGGCAAGCATTGGCTAGAGCCTCTTGCACTATTGGATAGATACCCGAGGCAAGCTCATCTCCGACTGAAAAGTCGGGGGTCTTTTCCACCTGAATGTCTTTTCCCGTTGCCGATGAGTAGTCCCTGGCTAATTCTTCCAAGGCTTGCGAAAATGTCAATCCTCGAGTCGAGAAAGCGTGCCCCCCATGCATGGCGTTTCTCAACTCCAGCAGAGCCTTCCGCGCAATCGGGGTGAGAGTGTCCAGATGATCGGCCGTTCGTTGAGCTTGCTCCTTCTCAGCCATAAGGCGGCCGTTTTCCAAAGACATGGTCAAGAAAAAGAGGGTCTGGGAAACGCCGTCGTGGATTTCTCGAGCAAGGCGTTCGCGCTCTTGAACCACGGCCAACTGTTCGGCTTTTCCTTTCTCCTGACGCAACCGTTCCAAGACCTCTCCGAGAAAGGCCGCAAAAAGGCCGATCATCACCGGGTTTAAAGGGGTGCTCAGAAACTCCGGACGAGGAATGCCGTCGGAAAAGAAAGCGGCCTCAAATCCGTCTGGAGTGAGCAAGACGACAACTGAGTATCCCACGCTCATGAAGAGAGCCGAGCCGAACGCTCCCTTGAGCCCATACCGCAAAGAGGGTGCCAAAACGGAGGTGATGGCGAAATGATAGAACGGGCTGTTCCATCCCCCAGTGAAGTATACGGCCAGGAGAGCCAGGCTCATGTCCAAGACAGGCAAAGCAGCGTTGCCTTCGGTGACGCGAACCGGAAGTGGACGGCCTCTGAGCAAAGCTGGGTAGCAAGACATGGTCAACAACTGCAAGAAAGTCAGCAGCAATACCAGGGGTGCAGTCCTCAGATTCTGACTGGGTGCCGCCCCCCCCAGAATAATGGCGAGCGCCACCAACCAGCCCAACCAACGCAAACTCAGGCTGACGACGATGGGCTCCCGGAGCAAAAGCTCTTGAAAACGCTCCCTCATAGCTTTGAGAGGTTTGCCTGCGATCCCATGTTCCCCTGTCCACGGGTCCTGGCCAAAAATGAAGAGTAGAGCAAAAGGCAAAAGGAACGATAGGTCGTAGAAACTCCGCGTGAATCTCAGCATCATCATAGTGAACTACGACACCAATGCCCTGCTGAAAACCTGCCTGGAATCCCTTCGCCGGTTCCCCCCCCTTTGCGACTACGAGATCCTTGTTGTCAACAACGGATCTCGAAAAGATTCCAGTGAAGACTTGCAGAGAGAGCACCCGGACTGCTCGGTGCTCCACCTGCCGGTGAACCAGGGATTTGGTAGGGCTAACAATTTTGGAATGCAACACGCCCGGGGCAGATTTCTGCTGCTGTTGAACTCGGATACCTACTTCACGGACGATGCCATCTCGCGGGCACTTCGCTTTGCCGAAACCCACCCCGAGGTGGACCTCCTCGGGTTCCAACTGTTGAACCCAGATGGCTCAGAGCAGGTATCCATAACAGGCGTCCGCCCCGATAGTCGCATCCTTGAAGTCCTGGAATACTATGCTCGAAGCCTCGTCCGCACCAAGAGCGCCAACCGACTTTTTCCGCAGCCCCCGGCCTCTGAAGGGCGACACCTGGAGTATCGGCTTTCCGGATGCTGTGTTCTGCTCAAGCGGGAAGTGTTTTGGGAGACCGGAGGTTTCGATCCGGATTTCTATCTCTACGGAGAGGACTTGGAATGGTTCGGACATCGAATTCACGCCTCGAGGTTCCGGGCGGAGTTTCACCCAGAGTTCCAGGTCGTTCATCACCTGATGGGAAGCGATGTCAGCGGAGGAGCCGTCGAACAGTGCCGCATGTCCGACCTGCTCTATTTTTACAAGCTTGGATACCTGCCCTACCTGTTCGCCATCGCCGGGATGGTGGCGAGCACCGGGCTCCGACTGCTCCTCTATCCCTTCTTGAAAGAACCCCGGGCCGTAAATCGCACCTTACTGAAAGCGACGCCCGAACTCTTGTACCGGGCCCTATTCGATATCCCCCGATACCCCAGGGCCTTCGGAAGTCGTCCAGAGTTTCTTATCTCCAGTCACTTTCGAGCCCGGTTGAAGCCTCATCCTCAGGCTTGAGGAAGCCGCACAAACTTTAGGAAAGTGACTTGGCACCTCAGTTGGAACGTTCTCATCCTTGAGAGACGATCACGCTCTGCAACCCACGAACGACTTCGACCAGCCGCCCATCCTGGTCCCAAGAAGCAAGAACGTAGGCCTGTTGGGGATCGCGAGCTTCGAGTTGAGGAACGAACTCGACTCCGCCGAAACCCCTTTGTGTCTTCACCGCTTCTGCTAAATCACGGAGACGACTTCGCGGAACCGCGCCTGACTCTCGGTCTTCAACCTCGAAAAGAACCGAAGTTAAGAAGACTTGGTCGACGCAACCTAAGAGAAGGTCCACGCCTTGCCCGTCTTCGAACCTTGGAGGCTGAGGCTTTCTTCGACAGGGGGTGGCTACCCAGAAACGGTTTCTGGGTCCCTGGAATTCCCCCACTTCAAAGTTATTCTCAGAACAGTGATGGGCAATCTTGTAGGCGTGGTGCTTAGTGGTCTCGAAACTCGAATTGACGGTGCTCCAAAACCTTTTGGGGAGTTCAGCGCCTAAAACCACTCTCGCCTCCTTCCACTCAACCAGGATCGGTGTAGACAAGTCGTTCGCTTTCTTCATTTCTCGCGCTTGAGAGGCGCTTGGATGAAGAGCGGTCAAGGTGGTGTTCCCGAAGGTTACGGACGAATTCGTTTCCAGTTGCCACACAGTCGACGGCTCCTTATCCCAGCGGCTCTTTATTGAAGCCAAGCCTTGTGCCGCACTTCCTTGCTGGTAATCTCCTTGTGGGTCATAGAGTGAAACTTGATCCAGAAAGAACTTGCCGCAGCCTATTGGTCCTTTGCAATGTTGGACTAGTCGATCAAAACCCTCGGCATGGTCCTTGTGCGGGTGGGTAAGGACCAGGGCGGCTATTTCAATATTTTTATCCAAAAGAAAGTCGAGAGCTGGACAATCGCCGGTATTTTGAGGATGAAGGAGGGAATCAATGACTACCGCCTGATTGGGCGGAATGATCAGAATTATCGATTCACCCATCCCCGGACCTATGGTGATCAAACTGAGTTGATCGACCTGAAGTGAAACTTCGATGAGGTCAGGCGCGGGCAAGATACCGGTTTGGGTCAGGGAAAATTTCTTGGAGAGCGAGATCTACTTCTGCCAAGTCACCTGCCCGATGTCTCACTGCTCTAAAGATCGATTCGTCATCCCCGTATGCACCAAGCTCAAGGAACTCACCGGGCTTGAGTTCCTTGACGTCTACACCCCACTCCTCCAAAAGCTGCTTGGGAAAGTCACCGAAACTTATTCTTGGCTCGGCGGGGTCTGAAGAAAGAACTTCACCCAGTCGGAGTTCAACATTCTCAGAATCTACATTTTCTACTCGAGCGGCAAGCCATCGCACAAGGGTAGAGCCGTTCTCAAGGCTCGAAGCCAGGAAAAAGGGGCCACTTTCCCACCAGTTCTTACAAACCAGCGGATAGGGAACGACGATTTTACCCTCGCGCCCCAGTCGAAGCGCTCTGAGTCGCTTTTTCGCCGCACGGAACTGGGGATCTCGCCGCAAGACATCGTCAGAAACGGTCTCTAATATTCTGTCTGCGAAATCCAAACAGGACCGAGCTAGAGCGACCGACAGCAGCCGTCCGTGAAGAGCGCGAAACTGATAGGCCTCCCATTCGGGCAAATCGGTCGCCAGAGTATCTAGGGCCAGATTCCATTGATTTTCTGCATCAAGAGTTCGGCCTCTAATTAGTAAGAAGCTAATAAAATGTGACCACCAAAGAGGTTCGCGAGGTCTACTCTGCAGAGACTCACGATAATGCTCTTCAACCACCTCTGGACTCTCAGCCAGAACATCAAGGTTGAATGCGTAGTAGTGATGGGCATAGGCGTCGTTTTCTTGCTTTATAGCTGTCTGAAAAACAGTCGCAGCATCTGCGAAACGTCCGTGCTCTTTGGAAAGGTAGCGTCCCAAGATCTTAAGCTGTTCGCAAAGGTACGCCTTCTGGAGAGCTACCTCTAGATTTCCGCTCGCTGCCGCGTGATGAAAACACTCGACATCAAATCTTACACTTTCTTCAGCGGAGGCTGCACACTCGGACTTGGGCAGATAGTAATCAGACAACAAATCTCGATGTGACTTAGTTTCTTCCTCTTTGGACAACTCACCCGAGATGTCGCTTCGGAGTAACTCGTGTAGGACATACCCGTCATCAGTCTTGTAGAGAAGGCAATTACGAAGAATTTGCCCTTCCATCGTATCCTCTTCGGGGGCTTCAACGCAGCTTAGAGCATCTGCGGAGAAGCTCCCACGCAGTAGAGACAGTCTGGCCCAGGCCGCCAAAAGACTACGCCACTTGGAATCCGATTGGGCTTGCCTCTTGAACTCATAGGAAAGACTGCGACGCGTCCAGTTCTCAAAGCTTGATGCAGGTTTACCCATCGCTAGCAGGCCAACAAGCAGTCGAAGCTCCAAGGGAGTGCGAGTCTTAAAGTTCAGCTTCTTCATATCGAAGAGTTGAGTCGCCATCTCGGCGAACTCTGAGGGCCAGTCTTCGGACTCGGTCAACCATATTTCAGGGTCAAAGTGTGGAGAAAACTCTATCGTCTGTTTCGGCCTTGCCGCGCCGGGAAGCATTGAGCCCGCGACAACCACCCGAATCTTTGCCGGGCCAAAAAAAAGTCGTTCTATCACTTCGAGAGGACGGGAAAAGAATTTTCGCTCCGGCGTTCTTGGGAGCCACTCGTTTGGTTCATCACACAGGGCTACAATGTTGCGGTAGTGGGCCCGAAGACAAAACCTGATACTTCTGACTTTCTGCTCGAAAGCTACCTCGGGGTTGGATATCAAGCCGAGCAAACTTGGATCGTGGGTTTCAGCCAACTGTCCTGCCAATTGGCAAAGAGCGACTACGGCGGAGTCCATGTGCCCTGCGGGCGGGGCAAGGAGGATTGGACAGAGCCCAAGAGCTGAGAGGCTCTTCTTCAATTCCTTGAGCAGGGTGCTCTTGCCTACCGAGAGTGGCGCCGTGACCTGCCAAACTCCGGAGGACTCCCGTTTCAACTTCGAGCATAAATCCTGAACCTTGGAATCGACTTCAGCAAGCCGGGAGACAGGCAGACTCGAACACCTCGACCTCTGTTGAGCAACAACAGGCTGCTCTTTAACCGGGGAACTCTCCTCAGAAGAAACAGGGCTGTAGGACAAACTGCCTGGCAAAGCAGGCACTCTTTGCTTAACGTCAAGGCTCGGACCAGTTTGCGGGGCCTCCTTGACTTGGGTATTCCAAATCACGCTCAAGGCAGCCATTAGTCGGTAAGACTCCAATCCATCTCGTCGGACAGCCTGAAGATATTATAAACTAATTTTACCACCGGCTCCTTGGTCGCTACGATCACTGGAGAAAGTTCGGCCTGAACGAGTAAACCTGACGTTTGTTCTTCGCCTAATCTGATATCAAGAGGAAGCAATCGAGTTCCAAGAGGATAGCCGAACTCTACCATGGCCGTTTTTCCTTGAGCCTTGAAATCCCATCGATCGTTGTCGGAGTCGGCATCAAAGTAAAACTCGAGGTCGAGTCCTGAGGCGAACTCTATTCGAAATCGATCCTTAGAATTAAACCAAACGGTTCCGGAGTCACAGAGGATCCAAGCGTCAAGGCAACGACTCACGACATGAAACGGCCCGGCCTTTCCTGCGACGCGCTTTCCAATTTGGTTGCCAAGACTCTCGGCTAGCTCGTGAAAAAGGCTCTCGTTCTTGTCTGCAAACTTCGCAAAGATTGCTGTAGAAACGGAATCGACCAAGGAGTCGAGTTTATCCACAGGCACGGTCACCCCAAGTTCGTCAAGCGTTTTAAGAACCTTTTCCTTTTCTGCCGAGCTTAGCTTAAGAAAGTCGGTCCTTCCTATTTGACTATCATGTGTTGGTGACTCTGAGGCCATATAGGTACATTCGTGCGCGTGGGTTCGGTTCCTTGAGCGACCCCTGTTGGTCTCGATGGTAGACAGCCTCCTAAGAAAGTCCCCCAGCTTCTCTCACCTCGTCTTCCAAAGATAGACCACGGGGCAAAAGAGAAGCCCAAGAAAGGAGGCCCCGACCACTCCGCCGACCATCACCCCGGCCAAGGGATGCCAAAAGCGGTCTGCTCCCATCAGCAGGGGCAAGAATCCGGCGACCGTGGTGAAGGTGGTGGCCACCACGTGCCGGGAGGCCCGGGCCACCGTATGGGCCACCTGATCCACTCCTCCAACGGGTGCCTCTTCGAGTAGGGCCGTGAGGACCACCGTGCTGTCGTTGATAGCTACCCCCATCAGGCCCATGGTTCCGATGATGGCGTTGAATCCGAAGGGGATGGCCAGCAGGGCCAACATTCCAAACCCAGAGCCCGCAGACAGCAGACCTACCAGACCAACTAGGGCGGCTAATCGAAACGAGCCGAAGGCGACAACCAAGGCGGCCAGCATGAGAACCGCAAGAGGAGCCACATAGACCATCAGGTTGCCGACCGCTCGATTGCGTTGCTCGGCCTCTCCACCAATCTCATAGGTGATGCCCGGAGGGAGCTTGATGGCTCCGCTTTCCAGGTCCTCCAAAAGTGGCTGGAGCACGACCGTCGGCAAGGTACCGGCCGTCAAAAAGGCTTGAACGGAGTTGCATCGTCTCTGATGACGATGGGCGATCACGGCATTCTCTGAGACCATATTCCAATGAACCAAGCTGCTCAAGGGTACACTCTTGCCCTGGCCTAAGATCTGCAGGGAGTCCAGAGTCTCTAGAGAGGCCCGGGATTCCTCATTCAGCCGGAGAACCACCGGGATCGCTTCGGTATCTTCGAAGACCGTGCCCACGGTTTGGCCTGAGGTAGCCAGGGCCACAAAGTCGGCCACCGATTCCGGGTCCAATCCGGCTCGACGAGCTTGGACCAGATCCACCTCCATCTCCATGGTGGCCAATTCGTCGGACAGAGTCGCCCTAGAGAAGACCACCTCGGGATATCTTGAGAGGGCCAATCTCAGGATCTCGCCTGCCCTCTTCTGGGTCTGCAGGTCCTCTCCGAAGAGATGAATCTCTACCGGAGCCTCGAAAGGAGGGCCTTGCTCGAGTTGGATCACTCGAGGTCGGTAATCGGGAAAGCGTTTCTCCAGATCCTTTTGAAGTTTCCTGATCGCCTGCGTGGTTCCGATGGAGGACTTCAGTTGGACGAGAGCTTCGGCAAAGTATGGCTCGCGCTCTCGGCTCTCGTTGAGATTGTAGTAGAACTTCGGCACACTTCTTCCCAAAAACCAATGAACTTCGAGCACTTCTTCATGCTTGAGGCTGGCTTGCCTTACCAACTCACAGGCGCGCTCGGTGGAGGCCAGATTTCTATTTCTGTCGAGTTCCAAGGTCATGCGGATCTGGGCTCGGTCGGTGGGGGGGAAGAACTGTTCCTTTAAGGTGGGAAGGGCCAGAAACCCCATGAGCGGGAGCACGAGGGCCAACGCGACGGTGGTCCATGGACGTTGGAAGAGCCATCGATAGACTCTTGGTAAAGCGCGGCCCGACCAGAAGTCCGGTCGCGATCTGTTCGGAGCCTCAAGCCACAGAAAGACCACCGGAAGCAAGGTCAGAGAGAGCAGAAGTGAGCTTATGAGGGCCAGGATTACGGTGACGGCAATGGAGCCCACAAACTCTCCTACTCCCCCGGGCAAGAGCGCGATGGGCAGAAAAACCAAAACGGTGGTGGCGGTGGATGAGAAAAGTGGCACGGTGAGCCGTCCCACCACCTTCCGGATGGACTCCGCTCTCCCCAATCCCGAATCGCGCTCGGACTTCATCTCGTCGGTCACCACGATGGCGTTGTCGATCATCAAGCCCAGGGCCACAATGAGGCCGGTCACCGACATTTGGTGAATGGGGATCCCCAGAAAGATCAATCCCCCGAACACGCAGGCTGAGGAAAGGGGAATGGAGATCCCTACCACCAAGGCCGCCCGCCAACCCATGATCACAAGCACCACCCCCGCCACTCCCACTACCGCCAGGACGAGGTTTCCGACCAAAGTCTTAAGCCGGGATTGCACAGTCTCGTTTTGCTCAAAGAGGACTTGAAGTTCCAAGCCGGGCGGAAATCGCAGTTCAGCCATAGCTTCGTGCGCTGCCGCCGACCATTCATCCACCCTGATATGGTCTTCGGCATAGACAGCAAGCACCACGCTGCGTTTGCCGGAAACCAGTGCCTTCTCTTGCTCCGGGGTCCTCAGGCCTCTCCTCACCTGGGCCAAAGACTCCACTTTGTGATGATCACCGGAGGGACTGGCGATCAAGGGAGCACGGCGTATGTGGTCTAGAGAGTCAAAGGTGGAGTTGGTCCGAATGACATGACGATAGTCTTCGCCAATCAAGAGTCCCGTAGACGAGCGAGCCTCGTGCCGTGACAACGCTCCAGCAAGCTCCGTCAAGTGCAATTTGCGGCCATCCAAGGATCTTTGATCAACCAGAATACTGATCTCTTCCGGGGTGGCTCCAAAGGTGCGAACCTCTTCGGTTCCCGTTACTGAGGTCAAGACGGTCTTGAGCTTCTCGGCCTGCCGCTGTAGGATCACCTGATTGGAAGGAGTGTCGGACACCCATTTCAAGGCCACGATCAAGGCATAAGCTCGAACATCGGTGCGGACCAACTCCGGCTTAACCGTAGACACCGGAAGCCGTCCCTCGGCGAGTTCCATTTTTTCTCGTACCTCGGACCAGGCACTCTCGAGATCGGTGATATGATCCTTGAGCTCCAGGGTGATGATACTGACCCCGGGTCTTGACTGGGAGCGCATAAGACGGATCTGGCCTAAGTCTTGAAGCTCCTTTTCCAAGACCTCGGTCACCTCGGTTTCGACCCGCAAAGCGTCGGCTCCAGGAAGGAAGGTCTTGACCAGACCAAAGCGCGCACTGAGAGTGGGGTCTTCGAGTCGTGGTAAGACGATGATCCCTGCGGAACCCACGGTGAGAATGAGGACCAAGATGAGGGCCACGTAGCGAGGTCGGGACCGAAGATTTAGAGCGACCCAACTCACCGGAGGTCGACCGCCACGCTTTGGCCCGGGACGACATTCTGTGCCCCCTCTACGATCACTCGATCATCAACGGTCAGGGTGCCTCGAACCAAGGCGCGCCCCGGTTCGCGATAAAGCACTTCGAGATGCTGGGTGTCGACCTGACCTTCTTCGTTGACGGTGTAGCATTGCCACAACCCGTTGTCTCCGGCCTTGAGTGCACCTAGGGGAATCCAGAGCCCGGGCTCGCTCACGTAACGTTCCAACGTCAGCACGACCGGGGTGCCAGGTAGGGTATAGGGAATGAGATAGCGGGCCGTCTGGGTGAAGCTTGCTTGATCGACTCGGGGTTGCTGAGCGATCAGAGTTCCTCTGACCTCCCGGCCTTCGAGGAGCAAGTCGACCTCTTGAGGTGGAGTGAGGTCGGCGGGAAGATCGATCAGGGCTTCTCCAGGACCATCCTCATCAAAACCAAAGACCGGAGTGCCTGGCGAGACTACGGTACCTTCGTCCGACATCCGCTGAGCAATGCGTCCAGAGTAGGGAGCTAAAAGTGAGCTGTCTTGGAATTGGACCTCCATGCTTTGCAAGGAGGCTTCGACTTCGCGAATCTCAGCAGCCGCCTGGGCCAAAATCTCGGGCCGGGTTCCGTTGTCGAGTTCGAGAGAGTCTTGGAGAGCTGCGTCTAAACTTTCTCGGGCCACCTTAACTTGAGATTCCCATTCGTCGAGATTCTCTCTGGGTATCGCGCCTTCTTGAAAAAGGAGCCGGCGTCTTTCTAGCTTCTGCTCTGCCAACTCGAGTTCGGCTTGAAGGCGTCTCACTTGAGCCTGGGCCCCAAGCCTAGGCTCGAGGCGAGGCCCTTCCGAGAGTTCGTCATAGCGGGCCTGGGCGCGCTGAAGGCGGGCTCGAAGTTGAGCCTCTTGAGCGAACAGCGCCCGAGTATCAAGCACCGCAAGCTTCTGACCTCTGGCCACCTGGTCTCCTTCGTCCACCAAGATCTGCTCCACTCGACCCGCCCGCAAGAACGAGAGCACAGAGGTCCGCCGGGCGGCCACGGTGCCGGTGTACTGACGATCCACTCGATAGCCCTCTCCGACCTCAGGCCGGCTCGCTTTAACCACCTGAGAAGGTTCTTGCCTCTGGGGTTCGGGATGGCTTTCTGCCGAACCCAAGAGAGCACTCACAGAAAATAGAGCCAACAAAACTGCGACCACGGTAAGGGAAATAGGCTTAATCATCGAAGTACTCACTGACAACATTGTTTACCCTGTCAACATAGGGCATAATGTTTACGGTGTCAACATTGTTGCCTTGTGCTATAGTGAGAACGCTTATGACGTATCATCACGGAAATCTTAGAGAGGCCCTGCTGGAAGCGGCCACCGATCTTTTAGTGAAGGACGGTCCTCAGAAGCTGTCCTTGAGAGCGACGGCTCGGCAAGCGGGCGTGTCTCAGTCAGCCCCCTATCGCCACTTCGAGGCCAAGGAAGACCTGTTGGCGGCGGTCGGGCAGAGAGGCTTTCAACGCTTGAGGGCGGCCATAGAGAAAAACATCGCCGAGGTGACCGATCATCGGGAACGGCTCCACCTGGGAGGTATCGCTTACGTGGCCTTTGCCCGAGACAATCCCCATCTGTTTCGCTTGATGTTCGGGCCGCTGATGGCCGAGAGTCAACACGAAGGCCTCCATCTCCACTGCCAGGAGTGCTTTGCAGCCTTGATGGTGGTGATCTCCGAAGGTCAGGCTGCAGGAGTTTTCAAGCCCGGCAACACGCAAATTATGGCCAAGACTGCCTGGACCATGGTGCACGGCATAGCCCACCTGGCCCTCGACCAACAACTCAACTCTGAGTGGTTTGGGGACTCAGACACCATGGTGAGGATGCTGAGCGAGCACTTGGTCGAGGGCTTGAGGGGCTCATGACAGGGTTGTGGTCAAAACCACGAGAATCTCCGAAGATGGGCCGACTTTCGAAGGATACCTCTCCGGAAGCCGAGAGAGTGCAGCTTGAAATTCTCAGAAACTTGGGACCGATCGGACGGCTCAACCAACTGGCCGAAGCCTCGCTTTTTACCTGGGCTCTGGTTTGCTCAGGCAATTCCCTAGAACACTCTTATGCACGCTGGCTGGGACAATCCCACCCCGCTCCTCCCACAGGAGACTCAACAGTCATGAGACCGATAGCTACGCCCTTGCTCGCAGCGTCAAGACTCAAGGACTTGGGGGTGCGCTATGTTGTCGGAGGCTCTTACGCCAGCAGTATCCATGGAGAACCTCGAGCAACCCGAGATTGCGATTTCTTGATCGATATGGATCCTAGCCTTGCCTCGAGGATGGTGGAGGCTTTCCAGAACGACTTCTATGTAAGCCAAACTTCGGTGGAAGAAGCTCTCGCTCTGAAGCGATCCTTCAACTTGATTCATTTGAAGTCGGGATTCAAGATTGACCTATTTGTTTCTCAGGGTCGGGACTACGACCTTGAAAGACTGGAACGGGGCCTTGAGTTCAAAATTGATGGTCAGAGTATTGTGATTTCCACCGCTGAAGATACCGTACTGTCCAAGCTCGAGTGGTACAGCTTGAGCCCTACAGATCAACAGTGGCGGGATGTCCTCGGAGTCCTTTTGGTGCAAGCCGGTAAGCTCGACTTGGGATATCTCCGTTTCTGGTCGCGAGATTTGGGATTGACCGCCTTGCTCGACAAGGCGCTTCGAGAGGCCCAGGGTCTTTAGGGGGCGTGAGTTGGCTCCCAAAACGGGTCGTCTGACCCTAGCTTCTGAAGGCTCTGGTCGGTACTCTACGAACAAGAAGCCTAAGAACAGAGATCGCCTTTGAAGACCCGCAATCCCATATTGACCCTGGTGCACCCCTGCGTGGGGCGGCATCGCAATGAAGCCTATTTGCGCAGTTGGCAGATGGAGCCCTTGGCTCCGGCCTTGCTTCGGGCTCTCACACCGGATCATTATAGGGTGCAATTCTTTGACGACCGCACCGAGGCCATCGACTACGACGCCCCTTCGGACCTGGTGGCCATTTCGGTGGAGACCTACACCGCCCGGAGGGCCTACCAGATCGCCAGCGAATTTCGTCGCCGAAAAGTTCCGGTGGTCCTGGGTGGTTTCCACCCCACCCTGGTCCCCGAAGAAGCCGGAGAGTTTGCTGAGGCGGTGGTGGTGGGCGAGGCCGAAACGCTGTGGCCCCAGGTGCTGGCCGACTTTGAGGCTGGACGTCTGCAGAAGTTCTACCGGGCCGCCACCGGAAGGGACCGGCCCAAACTGCACTCGGCCACCCCCGACCGAAGCTTGTTCACCGGCAAGCGTTACCTACCAATCCGTTTAGTGGAAGCGGGCCGAGGCTGCCACTTTTCTTGCCGATTCTGCGCCATCGCCAGTTATTTCGGCAGCACCCAACTGCGCCGGCCGCCGGAGGAGATCGTGGCGGAGCTGCGGGACCTGCAGCGCTCAGTGATCTTTTTTGTGGATGACAACGTGACTTCGAGGATGGAGCAGGCCAAAGAGTTGCTGCGCCTGCTGCCGCCGCTCAAGCTGCGCTGGATCGGCCAGGCCAGCATCACCGCCGCCTGGGATGAAGAGTTTTTGGAATTGCTCAAGGCCAGCGGCTGCCAGGGTTTGCTGGTGGGCTTTGAGAGCCTGGAACCCGAGGTGCTGGGGTCTATGGGCAAGGAGTTCAATATGGCCCGAGGGGGCTACCTGGAGGCCATCGCTCGCTTTCGGGCCCACGGCATCAGGCTCTACGGGACCTTCATCGTGGGCTACGACGGAGACAGCGAGCAAACGGTGGAGAGGGCTCTCGATTTCGCGGTGGAGAACCAGTTCTTTCTGGCCGCCTTCAACCACCTCACCCCTTTTCCGGGCACTCCCTTGTATCGGCAGTTGGAAGAGGAGGACCGCTTGGTCTATCCCCAATGGTGGCTCAGTGAGAAGTACCGCTACGGAGAGGTGCCCTTTCACCCCCATGGCTTAGACCGGCTCAAGATTCAAGAGCTGTGCCATTGGGCCCGGCGGCGCTTCTACGGTTGGAACGGTCTGGCTCGACGGGCCGCCCCCCGCTGGAACCTGCGCTCGCCTTTTATGACCTGGCAATACTTTGCCATCAACCTGATGATGGGTCGAGATGTCTCGGCTCGGGACGGACTGCCGTTGGGAGATGCCGCCTGGGAAGGGAAGCTGATCCCGGCCTAAGCCCGAGATGGTGACCCTATGACCAGCACCTTGAAGTTTCGCAGCGCCCGCCCCGAAGACGATCCTCAATTGAGCGCTCTGGTCAGCGAACCCCTCCCTGGGGCCCTCAGCCTGAGGGTGCTCCGCCAGCCCAGCTTCCTGGGCAGCCAGGACAGTATCGGTCCCAAAAAGGAGACCTTGGTGGCCGCCGACGGGGAGCAAGTCTTGGCCCTGTGTTCTTATGCCCGGTGGTCGGTTCGCCATCATAGGCAGCCTCTGAAGTTTTGGATGGTCTCTGATTTTCGAGCCCGACCCGAGGGCGCCACCCGAGGCATCACCGGCCAGGGCTGGAA
>JBJHCR010000078.1:0-21322 GCA_050486105.1 Vulcanimicrobiota bacterium | reverse complement strand
CTCGTCCAACAGCCACTGGCGTTGCTCCTCACTGAGTAAAGACTGCCGGTGAGGAAGGTAGATCTCGTAGGTTTTCCTAGCCCTTTGTGGGTCCACCCGGTAGGAGATCTCGCTGAAAACGTCCGATTCCAGCATGCGCTGGTATACCTGCTCAGCGGCGCTCTTAGAACTCAACGGGTCCTGGCTGCCCACTAAGAAGATCGTTTGGCGGCCGGTGGCCGTTTCGAACTGGCGCCAGGCCTGCTCGGTAACGGGGTCCCTTCTGGTCTCCGGGAGCAGCTTAAGGATGTTGGTCTCCAGCGGAAAACCGAGGTGAACCTGGTAGAGGAGAAAGCCCGCCATCACACCGAGTAGGAGGGCCCAAGGGACTCTGAACTTGCCCAGTCTATCGAGCAAAAAGGCCCTTTTCTGCAGGAGTGAGAGTGGCGGGCTGCCGGGTGGTTTCGGTGAACTTCAGGTGAGTGCTGTCCCCGTTGGCTTCGTACAACTTGACCTCACTGACGGTCGCCCCTCCCGAGAGCACCACGCGCTTGAACATCTGCTTGAGCATCCCTTTGCGCGGGATCAGCCCGATGGTCCACTGCTTGGGAGTGCCGAGAAAGTGAATGACGAAGTCTTGACCCAGTTTGTCCAAATCGCCCACGAAGATGGCTTCAAAGACCTCCGTCAGACCGAATAGGGCCGGCTGCTCTTGGGGTGTGATCACCTTGGGTTTATAGCCCTTCTGCCGCTCCACCAGATACTTCGGGGTGAGCGCATAGCTGGTGTTGATGGGAACACTGATGTTCCAATAGAGACCGTGTTGTTCGGAAAAGATGAAGTTGCCGCTGGAGATGAGGGGCTTCTTCAGGACGGCGATAGTTTTCTTCTGCCTGAAGTTGCTTCGAACCACCGATGCTCCGGACAAGGAGTCGCGCACCTTTAGGAAGTCTTGGGCGGGCTGTTTCACATTGACCGGGCGCTGGAAAACCAGGGATTCGGAATCCTCTTGGGCTCCGGAACAAAGAGTCATAGCAAGCAATATAAGCAGGACCCTGAATGGAAGAGAGTTCATCGCTGCATGCCTAGCTTGTCCCATAGTATTTGCGGGGAGTAGAGGCACATCTCTTGGCTGTGCATATCTACGGCGACCTGCACCGTGTGGCCCTTCGTCAGCCTAGTGTCGCTCTCGGCGTCTCGAATGAGGTACCCGATCTTGAGACGATTCTCGTACTCCAGCAGTTCGGCTTTGACCAAGATCTCTTGATTGAAAACGGCTGGTTTCACATATCTGATTCGGAGATCTATCACCGGCCAGGCATAGCCAGATTCGGCCATTTGATTGTAGTTGTAGTTGATTTGGTCCAGCAGAGCGCATCGAGCGGCGGCAAAGTATTTGGCGTAGTTGCCGTGCCAAACCACGCGCATGGAATCCACGTCGTGAAAGGGAACCTTAATGGGGATTTCGGCCTCCACCTTATTCATAGAGCGGCCACCCTTGCTGCTGAATGCTTGCCAAGGTGCTTCGGAGTTCACTTTCCAAGGCTCGGTCTTCCTCCAAAAAGGGAGAATCCTGTAAGATGAGCTCCTTCATTTCCAATACCCCGGCTCCGAGTTCACCCCTCTTGAGCTCACCTCTTCGTAAGCGAATTTCTACAGCCTGACTCACCGCCAAGAGCTCTGCCGCCGCCACCTGTTCCGTCAACTCCAAGACTCGCAAGCAGTCTCTGGCGGCAATGGTACCCATGCTCACTTTGTCTTGATTGTGACACTCCGTGGAGCGGGAGAAGACGCTGGCGGGCATGGTGTGTTTCAGGGCTTCGGCAGTCCAAGCGGAGACCCCGATCTGAACCGCCTTGAAACCGTGATTGATCCTGGCTCTTTCCCCGGCAGCCGCCGACAGGTTGGGAGGCAGGCCGTTGTTGAACTTCGGGTCCATCAAAAGTGCCATTTGACGGTCCATGAGGTCCGCCAGATTGGCGATACAGTTCTTCATGGAATCCATGACGAAGGCGACGTGTCCTCCGTAAAAATGGCCGCCGTGGAGCACCCGTTCCCCTTCGCCGTCGATGATGGGATTGTCGTTCACGCTGTTGAGTTCACACTCCAGGTTGGTTCGCATCCAAGGTAGAGCGTCTCGAAGAACTCCAATGACGTGTGGGGCGCACCGAATAGAGTAGCGGTCTTGCAGACGACTGGAGTTTCTTGGGCTGCGATGATGATTGAGGTCGTCGCGAATCCACCCGGCCACCTGCATTTGGCCGGGATGGGGCTTTAGGGTGAAAAGCTTTTCGTCGAAGTGGTGGCTGTTGCCGATGAGCGCCACTGAGGCCATGGCTGTTATTCGAGAGACCAGCCTGGTCAGGTATTCGGCCCTGGTATAGGCCACACAACCGATGGCGGTCATGACCGTCGTTCCATTCATGAGGGCCAGAGCTTCCTTGGGCCGCAGCTTGAGGGGATTGAGTCCCACGCTTTGCAGGGCTTTGTCGGCTGGGACGAGGTGCCCATCCAAGTAGGCCTCTCGCTCGCCCATGATCACGGCCGCTACGTAGGACAGGGGAGTTAGGTCACCGCTGGCCCCCACAGAACCCTCCTCGGGGATAGCAGGGGCTATTCGGTGCTTTATCAGAGCCGCCAACTGCTCGAGCAATTCGTAACGCACTCCTGAATAGCCCCGACTTAAGGAAGCAAGGCGTACCGCTAGAGTGGCCAAGGACAACTCTGGGGCGAGGTGTTTGCCCATGCCGCAGCCGTGAAAACGAGTGAGATTGAGGGGCAATTCTTGCACCAGATCAGCCGAGAGCTTCACGGTGCAAGAGTCGCCATAGCCCGTGGTCACTCCGTAGACCACACCGTCTTCGGCCAGAAGCTTGTCCAAGAACTGCACCCCTTTTTGGATCTTTGTCTTGTAGTCCGGGTCCTCGGAAAGCCGGACTTCGCTCACCCCACGAGCGATAGCCACGATCTCTTCGACGGTGATCTCCTGGGTGCCGAAGAGCACCGCATTCTCAATATGCTGCAGATTCATCTTCACCATTTAGCCTTTGGTTTAGAGGTCCGGCCGGAAACCCTCCCGTCGTCTAACTCGTCTATCACCCACCTTCGGCGGGTACCCGTGCACGCGAAATCGTCGGATTGTCGCCAAATATTCCCGAAAGCGTAGCGTTCCGTCTTCGGCCAATTACGCGAAATCATCCTATTCCGCATGCCCAAAATATACTTCGTTATACTCGGACTTCGTAGCGCCTGCGGCTTGCCGGGTTTCCGGCCGGACCTCTGAAGTTTTGTTGCCCCAAAAATCGTAGAAATTGAACCACTGGAGGGGTTGCCTGAGGCAGTGGCTCTCTAAGGCTTGAGCATAGCGTTGGGCCAGCGCTTGCAAATCGGCCTCCCTGTTTTTTCTGGAAAGCTTGATTCTGTGGGTAAATTTTTCCATGTAAAGGCAATAGCGTCCCTCTTCCTGTAAGCAGAACATCAGGTAAACCGGGCAGTCCAGGAGGTGGGCCATGACGTAGGGCCCCTGAGGGAACTGTGTGATCTCGCCCAAAAACTCCACCTCGGACACTCTGTCTCGAGCGCCGACGGGAGTGCGGTCTCCCAGGATCACCACAAACTCTCCTCGCTCGATGCTCTCTTTGAGAAAAAGTGCGGTTTCCGGACCCACCTGGTTGACCTGAATGATTCCCAGGTCAGCGGAGGCGTTGATCTCTCTCAAAATAGAGTTGAACTTGCCTGCGTGTTCCGTATGCATGAGGATATGCATCTTGACCCCGGGGAACTGAGCGATCAACCCTCGACACATTTCGATGTTACCCAGGTGGGAGCTGATGATGACGGCACCTTGGCCTTGGTTGTATAAGGCCAGAAACTCGTCCTTTTGCACGAAATGGAGGTCGGTCAGGCTCATCTGGCCCGTCCAAGATGCGATTCGGTCCAGGTTCGAGTAGCCGAACTGCAAAAAATGCTTGAAGCCGGTGCGCCAATCTGGGGGGTGGAGGAGTTCAGGATGGCGGGACCCCGCCTGGTACACTTTCTCAAGATATTGACGAGAGGCCGTTCTAGCCCTTCGATTGGTCTGAAAGTAATAGGCGATCACCGGCCACAAGAGGGCCTTGAAGAGGGCCCTTCCGAACAGTTTGTAGCTCCAGACCATCAAGCGCATGCCCCAAACGACACCCACTTCCTCGATCTCAGACCAATGCTTTCTCTGGTTCGGGGTTCGGGTGTTGCGGCCCAAGAAACGAGACGGAAGGCGAAGCAACATCTCGATAACGAGCTTGGTGTGCATCTTGGTGATCAAGATGTTGTCGTGCAGGTAGTCGAAGTTGGACTGACCGCCCTCGGGGTAGATGACCTTGGTGAAATGCTTGATGACAGGCACCCCTTCCCAAATGAGGCGCACCATGACTTCGATGTCGAAATCCATTCTGCGGCCCAGGCGGACCCGTTCGCAAAGTCGGCAGGTGACCTCCAGAGGATACACTCGATACCCGCACATGGTGTCTGGGGCGTCCCGGGAAAGGGTTTGCACCTTCACCCAAAAGTGGGTGAGGTGACGTGCTGCCTTGCGCATGCGGTTGACGCTCTCGTCGTAGACCGGTTGCCCGGTGACCAGGGCTTCAGGGTTGCTCTCTGAGAGCTGCAAAAAAACTGGGATCTGAGTGAGATCGTGCTGCCCATCGGCATCGACCTGCAGAGCATGGCTGTAGCCGGCCTCCTGGGCCAACCTCAAGCCTGCCATGACCGCGCCGCCTTTGCCCTGGTTAGTGGCCAGGGAGTGAAGGGAGGTGTGGGGATGTTGGACCACCAGTTCGGCCAGGTAGTGCCGAACGCTTTCTTCGTTGCCATCGTCGATGAGTAGGCAGGGCAGACCATACGACTCCACTTTAGCCAGAGTCTTGGCGATGGCTTCCACTTGCTTGTACAAGGGTATGACGACACAGTATCGGTTAGGCATGGTCTAGGGTTGATTCTCAAAAATGATTCGTCCGGAAGAGTGCTTGCACTGCTCTCCGGTGAAGGCGAAAGTGATCTTCTGTTGCTCGGGACGATAGGTCAAAGTCAACTTGACCTGAGCCTTGGGCAGGATGAACTCGTGAAACTTGACCGCCTCGAGGCGGCTGAAGGGTGCCTGGGGTCGAAAGTACTGCATCCCATAGTCGGCGGCCCAATCGACCTGAGCAACTCCCGGCAGGACCGGATGTCCGGGGAAGTGACCCTGGAAATAGCGAAGGTCCTCGGGCACTTGCAGGTCCATCTCCACCTGGTTCTCTGACTGCACTACGGAGAGAACGATGGGCTTGACTAGGCTTTCGTCTTGAAACAGGGCTTCCAGTTCCTCTCCAGTGGTCTTGCCCAGGTGATTGGTAGGCATCTCAGGTAAGATTCGCAATTTTCGTGGCAGCAAAACGCGCTCAAAATATTTGGCCAACTCCTCTTTTAAGACGGCCTTCAAGGCTGCCTTGCTCTGAAAGGCCACAAACTCCTTTCCTTCGGGGGTCAAGGTCAGGACCGCTGCTATGGAGCTTCGACTCTCTCTCAAGACCAGGGCACGGGCAAGTTCTACCAGTTCTGACATCTCCAGGCGGGTCTCGATCTCATTGAGAGAAACTCGTTTCCCTTCGACCTTCACCACCCTGTCCGCCCTCCCCAGCAACTCGAAGCGACCATCCCCGGTGAGCCTTGCCATATCCTCCATGGTGTACCAAGAGTCGCCATCGATGTAGGGAGACTTGAGACGAAGCCTTTGCCCGCCCGTTTCCACCTTCACATCCAGGCCGGGAAAGGGCTGCCAGAGTGTCGAGTCCTGCTGCTTCCCTTGGCAGCGATAAGCCACTCCACCTGTTTCGGTGCTCCCCAAGACTTCGAACACCCCACGTCCGAGAGTTTGCCCAAGACTAAGAGCGGCCTCTCGATTGAGGGGGCCTCCGGAGGAGAAAACGGCGGAGATTCTTGAGCCCTGAGCTTCCAGGTTTATGAGCCCAGGCAACCTATTGAGGTGCGCGGGACTGGAAACCAAGACCGCGCGCCGACAGCTTCGCACTCGCTCAGAAAGGTCACTGGGATGGCTGTAGAGTTGAGTGTCGAAAGTCCTGCCAGAGCAGAGGGGCCAAAGCACCCGAAAGAGCAGTCCATAGATGTGCTGATGACTGACCGTGGACAGGAACACCGCATCTCCGGTGTCTCTTCCCCACATAGCCTCTAGGGTCTTGAGTTCGCAGTCGATATGGGCCAGTTTCTTTTCGACCTTCTTGGGTTCCCCAGTGGAGCCGGATGTGAAGAGGACGAACCTAGAGCGCTCCAGGTTCAAGGGCGAATAGACCCTCCCGGTCCGAGCTTTTCGGTCCAATTCTGGGAACTCAAGGCAAGGGAGAGCAGTGGTGTTAAGGGCTGGCTGCCCGGGGTCCAAAAGGAGCAGGTCGAGCTCGGAATTCAGCTTGGCCAGGAAGTCCGGTTGGGCATTCGGCAAGACAATGGGGATCTTTCCAGCCTGAAGTAAGGCAAAAAACACAAGAGCAAAACGAAAGCTGTCGTGAAGATAAACTCCCCAGCGCCTTTCCGGCCTGCTCTCCACAAGCTCAAGCACCTGGTCCAAGCCCCACATGAACTCCTCCAAGCTCAGCTCTTGCGAGCCCGAGAGTGCCAACGTTTTCAGGTGGGGAGCCGGCACCTCTGAGAGCTCGAGGGCGAGATTCGAGAGGCTCAACACAGCTCTGTGGCCTCTCGCCGGTCTTGGGCCATTCTCACCCGGCGGACTCCATACTCCACGACAAAGAGCCCTCCCATGATCAGGTAGGAGAGCAAGCCGTTATAGAGAGTCCAGAACTCCATGGAGCTGTAGAGGGCGGTGTAGAGAGAAATGCTGCCATTGGCAACAAAAAACAAGCACCAGACGATGGTCACCTGTCGGGCGTGCAACACTCCCCGAGGTGGCAAGTTCGGTTCCATCATTCTAGCCACGCGCTCGATGACCGGTGGTGGATACCTCAACGATGCGGCGAAGACCACCAAGAAGAACAGGTTCATGATCACCGGGTAGAACTTGAGAGTTTGGATATGGTTTGCCGAGAAAACGAAGAGACAAAAGACCAGCCCCAGTAGGGTCCCCGGCAACAGGAAATTGAGCTTCAGGAGACCGGCTCTCCCCCTCAAGAGAAGAAACCTTGCGGCAAAGATGGCGAGCAAGGTTGCGCTGATCGCCCTGGGGGCGAATTGCTGCACAGCAAAGTAGATGAAAAAAGGGTACAGAATGAGGACTACGCCGAGGACAACTCCGAGCACCTTGGGCACAAGAGCAGGTTTCGACAATCCTTCAGGGTTGGACAAGAACGTAAACGGCCTCGACGATGTCATCCACGGTGCGAGCACTCTTAAAATCTTCCGGTTGGACTTTCTTGCCCGTCCAGTCTTGAAGCTTGACCACCAGATCGATGGCGTCGATGCTGTCGAGGTCTAAGTCTTCATAGAGAAGGGCCTCTGGGGTTAAGCTCTCCGGTGGGATCTCGAACAACTCTGTCAGGATCGATTTGAGTTCGGCGAGGATGGTCGCCCTAGAGTGGATGGGTGCTTCAGACTGCATTCGCGTCCATCTCCTTCTGCAGATACTCCGCCAAGGTGGCCACGGAGCGAAAGGCTTTTCGCGCCTCTTGTTCCTCGATTTTCACTCCGAAGCGCTTGTGGATTCCTAATCCGAGTTCCAAGGCATCAATGGAATCGAGACCGAGGCCTTCGCCGAACAAGAAGTCGTTGGTATCGATGTCTTCAGGTGAGGTGTCTTCCAAGTCAAGAACTTCGATGATCATGACTTTGACTTCTTCTACAAGATTCTCCATTACTTATTCCTCTAGCTCTTCCGTGCTCTGCAATTGACGGTTGAAGTAGTCCGTTAGGTGGCTGGTGAGCTTTCTAGACGCCAACGATAATCCTTTATTTTGCTCCAGAAACGGACCAATTGGGATGTCTTCACCGACCTTAAAGGTCATCTTGACCGGACCGGTCCGGGGAACTTCGTACCACCTCTGGTTCTTCAGCAGAGCCGGGGGCGAACAGGTGACCACGATGGGGGTGAAATCCTGCCCGCAGCGGAGAGCTATGTGAGCCGCTCCGCGCAAGAGTTTCAGGGGTTGGTCCGGCGTGCTCCGGGTGCCCTCGGGGAAGAGCAAAAGAGAACGGCTCTCTCGCAGTGTTTGCTGGCAGCCCTCCAAGAGTTCCTCGGGATTGGAGTTGGTGAGGTAGCCGGTGCTGCGGAAGACTTCTCGGAGGAAGATGGACTGAGCCAAATCGGACTTAACGATACAAACCACGTCGGGAATGAGCGAAATGAGAACCACCACATCGATGAGTGTAGGATGATTGGCGACAATGAGGCGCCCTCGTTTTGTGCGAAGCCTCTCTACTCCTTGCACGGAGAGCTTCAGCACACCCGTGAGCTGCATGATGGCCACGAAAAGGGTGAAGAGCTCCCGGATGACCCAACGGGAAATTTCCTGCCTTTTCTCCGGTGCCATAGGCAGCAGACGGAGCAGCACGAGGAGGCAAAAGGCGATCACTGCACCGAATCCAAACAAGAGAAAGCAAAACCCCGTGGCTAGGACCCTCCAGGTGAAATTGAGTTCCCTAAGCACTCTTGCTCCAAGTCCAGCAGAGCCGATCCGTCACCAACTCGAGAGGTTCGTGCTCTGGAGTCAAGAAAAATTTCATGAAAGCCAAGGCGTGAGGTTGGGTAGAGACCTCCTTCCTCTCTCCTCTCGGCGACATGCTCAAGGAGCAACCGATTCCCAGAGACTTGGCGCTGAGGACGAAAGCCCCGGCGAAGGGAGGTTCGTAGTCCACCAAGACGTCGAATGGGGGCTCCAAGGGGGCGTCCGCGTAGACCAGCATCACCCGGTCCTCCCGACCCGAGGCGATGCAAGAGCACGCCTCCACGAAGCCCATCTCGAAGCTGTCCAGGCGAGCAGCCAAGGCTGTGGTGGGAGCGGTGCGGCCTGCGGTGATGGAATACAACCCAGAACTGGTGTTATGGACCGAGAGGCTGAACTTGGTGGGCGACACGGGCTCTTCCCGAACGATGTCGTGAAGCAGGGGAATCGTTTGATTGGCTTCCCCGTGGCGACTGGAAAAGATGGTTCTGATCTCCTCGTTTTCCAACTCGCAATCGTAGGCGACTTTGAGCGCCATCTTTCCCACCCCGCTCAAGCGGCGTCTCATAAGGGGAGGGAGGAAAGCGAGTTTGGGGAGGGAGACGTCCTTGGAGAGTTCCCCTCCGGTTTGAGACCAACCGAGCCAGTCGTCCACAGAGTGGAGCCCGGGAGCCCAGGCGGACCAGCGTTCGATGTTGACCTCAAAGGCATGTAGGCTCACCATGGGACTGGTTGCTTCCCTCCCCTCGAGTCCCTTCCCTTTCACCCCCGGTGGCCCTCGGGCAGGAGGCGAATGGTCCACAAAGAACGTTTTGAGCCGCGTGATTTCCCTTGAAATGAGTGAATATGGTCAACTTCGACGGCATGGTTTTGCCTCATGATTGACGTCGTCATCCTCGGTGGCGGATTGGCTGGACTGAGTCTGGCATTGCAGCTGGCCCAAACCGACTCCAGCTTGGAGATCAGCGTGCTGGAAAAAGCCCGGTTCCCCGTTCCCGAAGCAGCCCACAAGGTTGGCGAATCCACAGTTGAACTGGCCGCTCACTACTTTGGGCACACCCTGGGACTGAAACACCATTTGCAAGAAGAGCAACTCCCCAAATTTGGCCTGCGGTTCTTTTTTGGTCAGGGTGATATTTCCGAGCGTTTGGAGTTGGGAGGAAGCACTTTCCCACCCACCCCCAGCTATCAGTTGGATCGAGGACGGTTCGAAAACTTCTTGGCCCAACGGTGTAGAGCCGAAGGAGTGAGGCTTCTCGAGGATGCACGAGTGGAGGAGTTCGCTCTGGGCCAACGAGACCTCCCTCATTCGGTCACCTATGTCCAAGGAGGGGCAAGGGAAACCCTAGAGGCCAAGTGGTTGGTAGACGCCACGGGTCGCACCGCCTTGTTGAAGCGACGGGAGCGGCTTCAAAAGCCTTCCCCGCACAAAGGAAGCGCCGTATGGTTTCGGGTAGCGGGCTCCATCCATATCGACGATTGGTCCTCGGACCCTGCTTGGCGGGCAGGTCACCGAGGCTCCAATGCCCGCTGGTACAGCACCAATCACCTTATGGGCAAGGGCTATTGGGTTTGGCTCATTCCCTTGGCCTCCGGGTCCACCAGTTTGGGCATAGTGCTTGATGAGGCTGTGCACCCAATAGCTTCAGTCAGCACCCTGGAGCGAGCCCTGGAGTGGCTGGGGAAATTCGAACCCCAGTGCGCCCAAAAGTTGTCTCCGGTCCAAGATAAGATTCAGGATTTTGGTGTCCTCAGGAACTATTCCCAAGATTGCGAGCGCGTTTTTTCCTCCAAACGTTGGTTTATCACCGGTGAAGCCGGGGTCTTTCTGGACCCGTTTTATTCACCGGGAAGCGACTTCATCGCCTTGAGCAACACTTTTGTGACCCGCCTTATAGCAGAGGATAGGCAGAGGCGAGATATTCGCTCCAAGACTCGATTTTTCAATAGTCTTTATCTCTCGTTCTTTCAGAACACTTTGGAAATCTTTCAAAACCAATACCCGATTTTTGGTCATACCCAAGTCATGTCTCTCAAGATCGTTTGGGATCTCGCTGTCTACTGGGCACTCTTAGCCTACCTCTTCTTCCAAGGGCGCCTGCTCGAGCCCCCAGATTTGAGCGCCGTGAGTGAAAAGATCACCCGGGTGGGCAAGGTCAACAGTTTCATGCAGGCGGCTTTCCGAGCCTCCGGTGCCAGGCGGACAGTCCTGGAAAGGTCTGGTCGCATCGACTTTTTCCAAGTGCCCTTTCTCCGGGAACTCAATGAAGATCTCGGGGAAGAGGCAGACCACGCTGGATTCGCCCAAAGATTAGAAACGAATACCCACCGATTGGAACAGTTGGCCTCGGAAATTTTGGCAGCCCTGGAGCATCCCTCGGACGGTGAGGGAACCGTAGGCTATGCGGGGGTCGCCCCAAGTCGAGAACTCGACGACATCCTGCCGAAGCTCGGACTCGGAGTTCCGGCCCCAGTCCACTTGGGGTCCTAGCTTGAAGTTCCTCAAGGCTTGCTTGCTCCTTTTTTCGCTAGCTGCCATCCTAGCAGGATGCAATCCTCCCCTAACCGCCAAGTCCACCGTGGAACAGGTTGGGCGGGTGGAGATCGCTAACGACGCCTACTTCGAGCTTCTGCCTCTTTCAGAATCCGAAATGAACGGCTCCTTCAGTCAGACCGTGACCATGGTCTTTCGCCAGGACCGGCAAACCTTTCTCTCCCAGGTGGAGATCGACCCCCAGCAGATGACCATGGTGGGAATGGCCACTTTTGGCGCCCGCATCTACACTTTGAATTACGAAGGTGAGACCCTGACCTTTGCCACCATTCCCCAACCGTCTTCGAAGCTGCTGCCGGAAAATTTGTTGGCTGATTTTCAGTTGACCCATTGGCCTCTAGAACCCATTCGAGAACAGTTTGATAGGTCAGAGCCCCAGACCTATTGGTTTGCCCCCCCACGGAAGTTGGCGATCGAGGAGACGCCAGGTCGCCGGACCATCACTTTTGGGGACTTGAAGATCATCGACATCCACTATGAGGACGGCGACGATGGGAAAAAAGAAGTGGTTTTCCAGCATCTGGAGAGAGGCTACACCCTGCACATCTCCCAGTTTGAGGATGCCGACTTTTGAATCTTTATCTCTCGTCACTGGGCATTGTCAACGCCCTAGGATGCGGCCCGCGAGAGGTCCTCGATGGGGCCTTGCGGGGTTGCCAATCGGGCTTGCAACCTATCAAGGATCTAGCCACGGAACGAGAGATGTACTTTGGTCAAGTGCCAACCCAACTCGACCCCATCGATCCTCGCCTTTCCAAGTACGACTGCCGGAACAACCGCATCTTACTTCAGGCCTATCGGCAGATCGAGACCGAAGTTCAAGCTCTCCTGGATAAGTTTGGGCCGGAGCGAATAGGGGTGGTGTTGGGTTCGAGCACCTCGGGGATCCGAGAGGTGGAAGACGCTCTGGAAACCAAACTCCGCACAGGGGCCTATCCTCCGAGCTATTTCGACTACAAGCAGGAAATGGGCACGGTGGCAGAGTTCCTGGCCGAGTTTCTGCAGTTGTCTAACGTGGCGCTCACTGTGTCCACCGCCTGCTCTTCCAGCGGCAAGGTTTTTTACACCGCCCGCAACCTGATCGAGGTAGGAGTGTGCGAAGCTGTTTTGGTGGGGGGAGTCGATTCCCTGTGTCGCTTGACGGCCAACGGTTTTGCGGCGCTGGGGGCCATGTCTCAGGGCCTCAGCAATCCCTTCAGTCTGAACCGCGATGGCATCAACATTGGGGAAGGCTCGGCTCTCTTTATCCTTGGCAAAGAGGAGTCGGAGATCGCCCTCAAGGGGGTGGGTGAGTCGTCGGATGCTCATCACATTTCAGCCCCTCATCCCGAAGGGGTGGGTGCGGAACAGGCCATGCGAGCAGCCTTGAAAGATGCGGGCCTAAAGCCGGACGACATTTCTTATATCAACCTCCATGGCACCGGCACCGAGCAGAACGATCTCATGGAAAGCCGGGCCGTGCATCGGGTTTTCGGCTCCCAACTTCCGTGCAGTTCTACCAAGGCTTTGACCGGGCACACTTTGGGTGCCGCCGGGGCGGTAGAAGCAGGGCTCTGTTGGCTCACCTTGTCTGCTCTGAACCAAAAGCGTGAGGTTCCACCTCATGTTTGGGATGGAGTGGTGGATGAGGCTCTGGAGCCTCTCTGCTTGGCACCACCTCAGACCACCTTAGATTCCACCAAGCCCCAGAATCTCATGAGCAATTCGTTCGCCTTCGGAGGAAGCAACGTCTCGGTGGTCATAGGAAGGCCGTGATGAAAGGTGTCTCAGCCGATGATAGAGGTTAAAGATGTTGTCCCCCACGCGGGTGATATGGTGCTCCTTGATGGGGTCGTCTCGTATGACGACAAGACCTTGATTGCCGAAGCAACCATCCGAGAATCGGGCCCATTCTTTCGAGCCGCCGGCGACCCGCTGAGTGGAGGAGTGGCCGGGGTGCCCGCCTGGGTTGGGATCGAATTCATGGCTCAAGCGATCTCGGCTTGGTCGGGGTTGAGAGGACGAGAAAAGGGAAAGGAACCCGAACTCGGCTTTCTCATTGGAACCAGAAAGTATACGAGCAACAGACCGGTTTTTCCAAAGGGCTGCAAGTTGAGGATAGAAGTACGAATGCGCGACAAGCACGACAGCTTGGGCATCTTCGAATGCGAGATTCATTGCGAAGATTTGAAGGCTGAAGCGGTGTTGAGCGTTTACGAAGGAGAGCGCCGGAGACTGTTTGCTCCCGGGGATGATAACGAGTGATGAGAAAAGTCTTAGTAACGGGTTCTAGTCGGGGAATCGGAAAGGCGGTGGCGCTCTTCTTGGCCGAAGATGGCTTTGAAGTGGTTTTGCACTGCCGAAGCGATTTGACAGGGGCTCAGGGTGTTCAAGCTGAGTTGCGAGAGTTGGGTCGGAGCGCCAAGATCCTGCAATTCGATATCTCCGACCGTCAGGAGTGTCGGCAGGTCCTTACGGCTGAGATCGAGGAATTCGGACCTTTCTACGGGGTGGTGTGCAACGCCGGCATCACCAAAGATAAAGCCTTTCCGGCCCTCGAGGGTGAGGATTGGGACTCGGTGGTCCACACCAACTTGGATGGATTTTACAATGTCTTGCACCCCTTGATCATGCCTATGGTTCGGGCCAAGAAAGGGGGGAGGATCGTCACCATGTCCTCGGTTTCAGGAATCATGGGCAATAGAGGGCAGGTGAACTACAGCGCTTCTAAGGCCGGGATCATCGGAGCCACCAAGGCACTCGCGGTAGAGCTTGCCAAGCGAAAGATCACTGTGAATTGTGTGGCACCCGGACTCATCGAGACCGAGATGACCGAAGACATTCCCCTCGAGCACGTCCAACAACTGGTACCTCTGCGCAGAATGGGAAGGCCTGAGGAAGTCGCGAGTTTGGTGCGCTACCTTTTCAGTGACCTGGCAAGCTACCTAACTCGGCAAGTGCTCTCGGTTAACGGGGGGCTGCTCTGATGAACCGTGTGGTGGTCACAGGTATGGCGGCGAGCACTCCCATCGGAGAGACCTGGGACACCGTCTGGGAGAACTTGCGCCAACTCAAGAGCGCCGTCGTTCGATACGATGAGTGGGACATTTACAGCGATCTGCGTTGCCGGCTCGCCGCTCCAGTCCGCGATTTTGAAGTTCCTAATTGGTACACTCGAAAGCTGATTCGAAGCATGGGTAGGGTGTCTCTGCTCTCTACTCGCACCACCGAGCGCGCCCTTGAAGACGCCGGCTTATTGGGGGACCCGATGATTAAGGACGGCCGTATGGGGGTCTCCTACGGCTCCTCCTCGGGCACCCCCCAAGCTATCACCGATTTCGGGAGAATGATCATCGAGCAGAGCCTGAAAGGCATCAACGCGAACACTTATATTCGTATGATGCCTCACACGGCGCCGGTGAATATCGGAGTCTTCTTCGGTCTAACGGGGCGGGTGATCACCACCTGTAGTGCCTGCACCTCCGGGAGTCAAGGCATCGGCTATGCCTATGAGGCCATCCGCCATGGGAAGCAAAAACTTATGGTTTCCGGCGGTGCGGAAGAATTGGATGTGACCCAAGTGGCCGTCTTCGACACTCTGTTTGCCACCAGCACCCAAAATGATTCGCCCAAGAGCACCCCTCGACCCTTTGACAAGGACAGGGATGGCTTGGTGATCGGAGAGGGAGCAAGCACTCTGATTCTGGAAGAACTCGAGCACGCCCAAGAACGTGGAGCCAAGATCTATGCGGAAATCGTGGGGTTCCACTGCAACTCCGATGGGCTTCACGTGACCCAACCCAACGCGCCCACCATGCAAATTTGTATGGAAGGCGCCCTCGGCGATGCCGGGCTGAGCCCCGGTCAGATCGGCTACGTCAACGCTCACGGCACGGCCACCGAGCGAGGCGACATTGCTGAGACCACCGCCACCAAGGCCGTTTTTGGGAGCGGAATGCCCATCAGTTCCCTGAAATCCTACATCGGACACACCTTAGGCGCCTGCGGTGCTATCGAGGCCTGGACCTCCATCAACATGATGAACCACGACTGGTACGCCCCCACCCTGAACCTAGTCAACCTCGACGACCGTTGCGCCGACCTTGATTACATTGTCGACGAGGGAAGGACCCTGACCAATCAATTTGTCATGAGCAACAACTTTGCTTTCGGCGGCATCAACACCTCACTGATCTTTAAGCGTTGGGGCTGAGTGGTCACTGAGGGTTTCCCGGCAAAGTTCGCTCACGAGTTCAATCCCCTGTGGCCTGTGCGCTGTATCCTCCACGAATGCCTCTCTCATAAGCCTGAATGCGGCGGGGCGCCGAGGGCCGAGGGCAAACTGTCAAGGAGGGGTCTCCTAAAGCTCGTTCACGTTGACGGCAACGGTGCCTGGGGCTTTCGAACTTGAAGAGTCCCAAGATTTCTGGTTGTGTTCACACCAAAGGCCCCAACTGGACACCTTGAACGAAGCGAAGGTAGGTCCGCCCAGCGATCGGTTTGCTAGCCGGCATGATTTCAAGAACCGAGCAGGTGTCCTCTTCTTTCTTAGCGGATTCTTGGCCTAGTGGAACATCTGTCGGAACTAGAACGATTTCTTCTCCAGCAAGGTGAGGAGGGCGAGTCTCAAGGCGAGGGTCACTTCACCTTGGCCCGGGAGATGAGCTTGAAGAAGTTGGCAGAGTTTCAACTTCCCTTCGCGGACGCCTGGCTCCTTAAAGTGGTCCAGGCTGCGGTGGCCGAGCAGACCGAGCAACCTATTCGAATCGAACTTGGCAGTCGAGAGATCAAGTTCTACTTTCAGGTTCGCGATCTGTCTTTGGGCGAGATCGAGGAAGCTTTTTTTGAGCCGGAGTATCAAGGAAAGCGGAGTCTTCGGCATCTTATCAGCGCGCTATGGGCTGCCGGGATTCGAAATGGTTGGAGTTTTCAGGTTCTCCTTCCCGAAAGCTCCATGACTCTGGTCTGGGACGGGGAAAAGCTTCACCGGAAAGTCTCCGAGCAGAAGTTCGATTGCGCTCTTTTGGCGGTTTGCCACTCCAAGCCCGAAGGCGGCGCCATAAATTGGATCAAGGCAAAAGTTGAGGAGTCTCGCCGAAATCTCCAGTTCACCGAGACTCTGGCTCGAAATTGCTATGCCTGTCCCGTTCCCCTTTCGGTCGATGGGCACCGCATCGACTCGCTGTTGAACTGCCCTACTCATGGCTGGGGCCCAAAGACCTTACCTATATGGATCGGGAATGCGAAGATCGAGGCTCCGTCGTTCGTTGTTCCTCCCGGCACCTTTCTCGGGGTAGCCGCGCATAGGCCAAGCAAAGAGCTCTTCCGCAGGGAGTCGGTGAACGGTTATTGGGAAACAAAACTGGCACAAGAGGCGTTTCCCAAGATTCCCCGTTTCGAAGTTGGGTCGGCGGTCTATCTTCTCAGCGCGAAGCTGGAGTTGGTTACGGAAACGAGAAAGAAGGAGTGGCGGGTTTGGCCTGAGTTCCCCCATGTGTATTGGGTTTCGGACGGCGTAGTGGTTCAGACCGAGCGCCTGGGCACCAGTCGTCTCACGGACTTTTCTACAGCGGTCTTTATCAGCGCTGAGGATTTGGGGACCGACTTGACCGGCTTAGCCTTGAACGACACCAAGGAAAAGAAGTCTAGGATGAAGGCTAGCCTCGCCGCTGTGGCTGCCGAGCTGCAGCCGTCGAGGTTCCCAGTGATTTTGAAACTCTGCGAGAAGTATGAAAAGAGGTTCCTGCGAAAGTATGCTTTGTCCGCCTTGGGGGTCGCGGCGGTAGGGGTTCCGATTGGCTTTGCCGTGCCGCCTCTCGGAGGTATACTTATCCTGACTGGTTTAGGAACGTCACTTTTCCGAGCCTTTGTTTGCCAAGCCAGTGACAAGTCCTATCGCAAAAGGCTCGAGGAACATCAGAAATCTCTGAGAAAGCTGCTGGATGAGAATTGTTTCGGTTCAAAGCCAAGGTTGACTCTCGTCTCAGAACGCATACCTGAATGAGACCTCTCAGGAGGTAAGAGGGTCCCTTTTGCCTCCGCCAAAGTCTATCGCGACCGGATCGCGGAGCACTCGAGTAGCCTCAATCCGATTCTGGGACAGCTTGCGCTTCCCGCTCCTGCTTTCTGAGTTCAGCTTTCCTACGTTTGTCTTCGGCTTTCACTTTCTCAGATTCTTCGCGACTGCGGGCATGTTCGGCTTGAGCTTCAAGCCAGGCAATCATCTCTTCAGGGACCTCATCGCTGGCTCGGGCCCTAATAAGTAGCTCTTCGATCTGTTCGGAACTTTTTCGGTGTACCAGCCCCATAACATTCCGAGAGTTTGGCCTTTGATGCATCAAGGTCCATATCTCTTGCCCACCAGCTTGCTCGATCTGTTTGGAATTCACTTCACCCAAGTACATGAGACCAGCTATAAGGCATCCGTGCAGCAGGAGCACTATTATGGGCATCGGTTTCGGAGCTCTCAGTGACGAGATGCTGGAGACTCCTGCGATCAAGATCGCCAGGCCTAGAGCAAGGGGCCCGAGAAAGGCACCTCCAAGAAACATGAGCGCAATAAGAAAAATGGCGTGACCCCAGGCTGGACTTGCACTTCCCTCGGGAATCTGCCCGGCGTCCACCTTCAAGCGGTGAGCCATGTGGGTGGTGATCAGCACCCCGAGAATCCAGACAAGAAAAAGTTGGACGAAACTGCCCGCGTTCGGTCCGAACGACCCCCACTGACATGAGGCGCAAGCCAGAGCCGGAGCACTGGTAGCCAGAGCGAGGCCACCGACAAGGTGTGGCTTATGGTAGGAGGGAGTCGAAAGCCGCATTATCAGATATTCTTGGCGAGCTCGGGACTCCCTTCGTTGTGAAAAAGTGAGGTTTCTCGGTGAAGGTCTTCCATCTGAACCGGCCTCCTAGAGCAGCAGGAGGACTTCATCGCTCACTAAAGGATTCTAGCATGTCCAGTTCTCAGACCTGCCGTTTTCGCCTTTCACTGCTTATTCTTCTCCTGCTCTCGAGTTGGGCCGCGTTGGCCGAGGAGAGCTCGAGGGACCTCTATCGACAGCCCTCCGAAGAGTTGAGGCGCCTGGTGGAAGTCCCGAGTGCACCGCAGTTGATCTTGGACCCAACGAATCGCCACCTGCTTCTCTTCGAACGCGAAGATTATCTCGGGATTGAGGACCTTTCTCGGGAGGAACTCAAACTTGCCGGCCTGAGGTTTCACCCCCGAAGCCGAGCGTCCTTGAGGAGAGCTATGGGTGTCAACCTCTCTTTGCTCTCCACTGAGGGGGGCGAGCCTCGCGCGGTGACCGGATTGCCTGAAGGCGCGCGTCTGACTGAAGTGGCCTGGTCGCCAAACGGGGAGCGTTTGGCGGTGGTGAATGTGACCGAAACAGAGTCCCAGCTTTGGCTCGTCGACGTGAGTCAGGCTCGGGCATTCAAAGTGCCGGATCTAAAGCTCAATGGGGCCAACTGGTTCGAGGTCCGCTGGCTTCCGGACGGTCTCAGTTTGGTGGTTCTCGGTGTTCCGAAGACGCTTCCTGCCCTTTCTCCTGAGGAAAAGGCCCCGACCGGACCCAAGGTTTTGGAGCATCGCGGGGGCAAAGCCTCGGCTCGCACTTATCAAGATCTTCTTCAAACCCCTAGAGACGAGGAGCTTTTTGAGCACTATCTGACTTCTCAAGTGTATCGGGTGGAGGTTGAAGAGCTCAAGGTCAAACCACTCTCAAGCCCGCGCTTGTTCACCGATGTCAGTCCCTCCCCCGATGGTCGATACCTCTTGGTCTCCTACTGGGAGCGCCCATTCAGTCGAACTCTGCCGCGGTTTGCCTTTCCCTTGAAATCGGTACTTTGGGACCAACGAGGAGAGGAGGTCGCGGTGATCAGGGAGCTTCCTTTGCGGACCCATTCACCACCCGAGCTCGATGCGGTCCGCCCGGGGCCAAGACAGGTGCAGTGGCGCACGGATGCCGATTCGACCCTTTTTTGGGTCGAAGCTCTCGACGGGGGCGACCCGAAGGTGGACGTGGAGTTTCGCGATCAGCTCTTTCTTTGGTCCCCCGGGGAAGACTCGCCATCCCCTTGGCATTCCTTAAAGCTGAGGTCTTGGGGGGTCGATTGGGGAGATGATGAGACCGCGCTTATCCACGAGGGTTGGACAAAGGACCGCCGCACTCGAACCTACCTGGTCTCCCCTGGGCGGCCTAGTGAAAGCGAGCCAAAAGTCTTATTCGACCGATCCTCCGAAGACCGTTACAGTGACCCTGGTCGTCCCTTATATCGCCAATCGAACCACGTCAATCCGGTCTTGAAAATGTCCGAGGATGGGAGGTCGATCTACCTGAGCGGCCAGGGAGCCTCACCTGAGGGAGACCGACCGTTCTTGAGAAAGTTGGATTTGCAAACCGGGGAGATCGAGGACATGTATCGGAGCCCGCCGCCTAACTACGAGCGACCCTACCAACTTTTGCAGCACAACGAGCACGGCACGGAACTGCTGGTGCTGAGAGAATCCTTGACTGAGCCTCCCAATCTGTATCGTTACCGGGTGGAGGCCAAGGAGGTTGAGACCCTCACCGCTTTTCCCGACCCCACTCCAGAACTCCGAGACGTTCGCAAGGAGATGATTCGCTACCAGCGGGCTGACGGGGTGGACCTGAGCGCCACTTTGTACACTCCGCCGGGATACGATAAAGACCGGGATGGGCGCTTGCCTCTTTTAGTCTGGGCCTATCCCCGGGAGTTCAAGAGTGCCGATTCTGCCGGGCAGGTGACGGGTTCACCTTATAGATTTTTTCGACCCTATTGGGGTGGGCCTTTATTCTTCGTGCTGCGGGGCTACGCGGTTCTGGAGAACCCCAGTTTTCCGATACTTGGTGAGGGGGAAGAGGAGCCAAACGACACCTACATAGAGCAGTTAGTCATGAACGCCGAGGCGGCCATTGATGCTGTAGTGGAGCTGGGCATAGCCGACCGCGACCGCTGCGCCATTGGGGGGCACTCTTACGGAGCCTTCACCGCGGCCAATCTGCTGGCCCATTCAGACCTCTTTCGGGCCGGAATTGCTCGCAGTGGAGCCTTCAATAGGACCCTCACCCCTTTCGGTTTCCAGTCCGAGGAGCGCACTTTTTGGGAGGCTCCCGAGACCTATATGGCCATGTCCCCCTTTACCCATGCCGACCGCATAGTTCGTCCCTTGCTGCTGATCCACGGAGAAGAAGACCCCAACTCGGGAACCCATCTCATGCAGAGCGAGCGTTTGTTTCAAGCCATCAAGGGCTTGGGAGGGCAGGCCAAGCTGGTGATTCTTCCCAAGGAGGGACACGGTTACCAGGCCAAGGAGTCGGTGTTGCACACCCTCTACGAGATGGAGGCTTGGTTGGAGCAGCACGTCAAATAGAAGGCCACAGAGCGCTAGCTCAGGTTTGTCGAAATTCAGTTGTAACTGCTTCGACCTTTGCCCCACCTGCGCCCTAACGGTCAAATTTTTCTACCCCCTGATTTCCGAACCCGAGAGGGTAGCCAGGGAAGGGGAAAGCTTCAGGTTCTGAAGGGAAAACAAAGAAATGTTTACATGGTGCAACTTTGATCCACTTTGAGTTCATCGGCCTGGGGTAGGGTGAGTCCAAGGGTTACCGAGCTTGGAGGTCCAAATCAATGAGTCAACTTACTGCAGCCAGCGCCCACTCACCGGGAGCTAACCCTCGATCTTGGTCACCTATCGACCTCAAGCCAGGGAAAGCGACGGCCACCCACAGCGCGATAGCTTTTCGAAATTCAGGGTCGGCATTTGCGGATTCTGTTTCCTTTTCGGCGAAAGCATTTGCCAACAGTGAGGCCGCCAAGGGTGGAGTTTCCAGCCTCCTTGATGCTTGGAGCAAGGATTCCGGACCCCAAAAGGGGAGTCGTGCCTCAGAACTCCGAGATGAACTTGACAGAACCCAGGGAGAATTGGCCCAGGCTACCCTGGTCGGACATGAAAGCCGAGCTTTGGAGATGCATCGCAACTTGGAAGAACTCCGGAGAGAGCGCCAGGAAATCTTGAGTGGGCATTGAGGAGCCTTGCAGAGGAATGGGTTCTGGGTGGCGCGTTAACGATTCTAACGAAGATCCAACCCTATTCCGGTTAACAGTCAGGAAAGTTGGACATAGAATCCAGGTATGGATAGTAAAGACC
>JBJHCR010000077.1:20477-21458 GCA_050486105.1 Vulcanimicrobiota bacterium | reverse complement strand
CAATAAGCCCCTGCGGCAGACAGTAGCGCTAGCAGACCCAAGAGCCAACCTCGACCGTCGCCACGGGCAAGCAGAATTACCGAGCAGACACCGGTGATAGTAGCGGAGATCTCCAGGATGGTTTCGAGGCTCACGGTAGACCGCAAAAAGGTCGCAGGTGGCACGATATGGGGGGGGGGGTTGCGCTCACCTGCGACAGAGCCGGGCTTCGCCCAGGTTCTGCCTTCAACCTTTTCTTTGAGAAAACTAAATCTTCCATAAGTAGACTTCTCAAACTGTACCGACCTCGTGGCGGTGCAGCGCTGACCTCCGCAGCCAAAAGCCCTTCACTAGGACGCGATTAGGCCGAGTTGTTCCTGGAGAAAAACCCACTTGTCGGCTTCGGACTCCACCAATTTTCCAATGGGTTTCCCCTGTCCATGGCCGGCATCTTTTTCGATCCTGAGCATTATGGGGGCATCGATCTGATCCGCCCCTTGAGCTCGCTGAAGCTCGGCCGCCATTTTTCGAGCGTGCAGAGGATCGGTGCGGCTATCTTTCTCCCCGGCGTTTAGGAAGGTAGCGGGATAGGCTTGTCCGCCTCGCTCTTCCTTGCTCTGCACATTTTGGTAAGGGGAGTAGTTGTTGATGTAGTCAAACTGCGACTCGTTGGTGGAAGACCCATACTCAGCTCTCCAAATCTTGGCGATCCCGAACTCATCGTAGCGAACCATGTCCAAGAGTGGAACGGCAATCACGGCCGCTTTCATGAGTTCAGGTGCCTGAGTGACCGCAGCACCTGTTAGAAGCCCTCCATTAGAGCCACCAGCCACAGCCAACTTGTCTGGATTGGTGTACCCTTGAGTGATCAAGTGCTGCCCCGCTGAAATGAAGTCGTCGAACACGTTCTGTTTGCGGTCGAGCATTCCATCCTCATGCCATTCCGCTCCGAACTCCCCTCCGCCCCGCAAGTTGACCACAGCATAAACTCCACCCTGCTCT
>JBJHCR010000077.1:13985-20467 GCA_050486105.1 Vulcanimicrobiota bacterium | reverse complement strand
GCTCTAACCAGTGAGCGGTGGATTTCGAAAAACCAGGAGTCAAATTCACATCGAAACCGCCGTACCCGTACAACAGAGTCGGAGTCTCTCCATCCGGCTCCAGACCCTTCTGGTGAACTATGAACATGGGCACTTTGGTTCCATCCACCGAGCGAAACCACTCTTGTTTGACGTCATAGTTCTCGAAGTCGAAGGGCACTTCGTTTTGGGCGATAACTTTGGGTTCCGATTGGCCCGCCGCTAACTCCATGGTAGCGTGAGGAAAATTGTAGGAGGTGTAGGAGAACTGTAGTTTACCGTCGTCGGTAGCTCGCAATCCAGACACGCTTCCCAGTCCCGGCAACTCCACTGTCCCAGAACTATCAAGGGAGCCGTTATCATTGGGTTGATAAACAGCGATCTGAGAATGGGCATCCCTCAAGTAATTTGCATAGACTTTTCCATCCAAGCGGGTAGCCGACTGTAAGGTGGCTTCAGGATCTTCAGGGAGGAGTTCCGTCCAGTTTTCAACATCAGGCTTGGCTAAATCTACTTCTAGGAGGCGCTTTTTTGGAGCATCCAGAGTTGTCAAGAGCTGTAGCTTGCTTCCCTTTTCGATGAACTCGGCGCTGGTTTTGGCTTCTACGCCCTCCAGCAGCACAGTGCGCTCGCCACTTTTTACATCCTGGAGTATGAGATCGTCTCGGGTCCAACCCTGAGAGAGAGTGAACAGAAGTTTGTCTCCGTCAGGCGACAATTGCACGGAGGTCCAAGCTTCTCGGGGAATGCCTTCCCCAAAAACTTTAGGATCTTCAGAGGCCGGACGTCCAAGCTGGTGATGAAAAACGTGGCGGTGATAGTCCTCTTCACCTGCCGGAACCTCTCCAGGGGTAGGGTATCGAGTGTAATAAAATCCCGACTCATCAGGCTCCCAAGCCAGGCTGGCGGCCCGAGTTCTAGGAATCGCTTCTCCGACGTCTTCTCCGGTGGACAAGTCAAGTACGTGCAGCCTGCTCCACTCATCGCCTCCGGAGGAGCGTCCATAGGCAATATAGCGGCCATTGGGAGAGTGATAGTACCAATCTAAGGCTTCGGTCCCTTTATCGCTCCAAGAGTTGGGATTTAGGACCACTTCGAGTTCGCCAGTCTCCTTGTTCTCGGCATAGATGGAGGCTTGATTCTCACCAGGGACCCTCTTGTAGACGAACTCCCGACCGGCCACCTTGTATGGGCGGTCGGCATCCTTCCCGGAGAAGAGCTTGGTGAGGTTCTCCACTACCCCGGCTCTCAGACTAGAATTCACCAATTTGCTGTCGGTGTAGGCGTTTTGTGCGTCAGTCCAAGATTTCACTTCATCGCTCTCACCGTTTTCCAACCAGCGGAAGCGATCCACCACCTCTTGGCCATGATAGGTGTCGACGACTGGACGCTCTTCCGTAGGGGGGGCTGTCTGAGGGGCAGCGCTCTGAAACGCGGATAGAGTTCGGTTTTGGTACGGACTGATTTGCACGAGTTTACTTCTCCTTCTCATGGAGAGTAAACCTCAAGTTCGGACCGGAGCGGTTACCATTGTGTAAACGGATTCCTGGTCTGGAATTTCCGACACTTTTTGGGGCTTCTATCCGTTTCGCTCCTTCTTGCGGAAGGCCTCGGCCACCGAGGCACCACCCGCAGCCAGCAAGACCAATCCCATACCGACGAGGTCGTGCACGCCGAGGACCTGATGCAGAAATATCCAACCCAAGATCCCGGCAAAGATGGGCTTAAGGAGGGTTCCAATGCTGGTCTCTACGGCCGTCAGGCTGCGGGTGGCTTGGGCCAAAAGAGATTGTCCGACTAAGGCACAAAGGCTATACATGATGGCGCACCCCCAGAGTTCTGGAGTGTCCGGCCAACCTCCGTCAAAAGTTAAGGGGAGAGCCACCGCTGCGGTCAAGCAAGCGTACCAAAAGTTGATAGTGTTTGGCCGGTCGGTGGTCCTGAGGTGACGCAAAGTTAGGATTTCCAGGGCATTGAATAGGCCTGAACCAAGCCCTGCGGCTAAACCAGTGTTGCTCAAGGTCCCCAATGAGAGAGTTCCCACGGGATGTGCCAGCATCCACAACCCTACTGCTGCCAAGGGCAAGGCCAAGAATTCCAAAGCCAGGGGCCGAACGCCCATCACCACCCAAGCCAAGAAAAATACCCAAAGTGGAGCGGTCTTCTGCAGCAAACTGGCCAAGGAGACTGGAATTCTGGTGGCCGCGGTGATGGTGCAGGCCTGAGTCAGAATCCCGGCTACTCCTCGAGCAAAGAGAACTCGACGATTGACTCCTTTGGCCTCAGCCCAGTTTCGAAACGCCCAGGGCCCCAGGAAGAGCAGAAAGACCGCACCTCGAACCACCAGCAGATTCTCCACCGGAATCTGACCTTCAGTCATGCCAACGAAGAAGACCACGCCAGCCAAAGCGAGCGTGGCCAGAACCATGGTGAGGTAACCCCCCATCGAGTCCAGCTTGGCTGTCATCGCTGAACCTTGGTTAGGTCAACTGGAGTTCCTGTTGGCCCACTCTGGAGGTCTCCGGGATAACCACTTCAGGAAGCACGTAGGCCCCATTGATGGCGTTCACCACTTCGTGCGGGGAAACCCGGGCGACGATACTGGATACCCCCAGGTGACGAAAATACACCCCGCCTACGATCCGAACGTCTTGCAACTGCACTCCATCAGCTCCAGCATGAGCCAGTTTGAAAAAGTACGGTTCAACTCGGGCTTGAGCAAGATACGGAGTGGGCTCCTCCAGAATTTGGTCTACCATACCCTTCCACTCCTCAGCCGAGTGGTCTCGACCGCTGTAGATCCCTGAGCCTCGATAGTCGTTGCGCGGCTTTAAAATCCATTCACCCCGATCCTTCATGACCGTATCGAGCACGCTTTGGCCCAGTTCAGTCACCGAATCGCGAGTCAGATTGTAGGAAGCCGGGGTGAATCGGTCAATGAAGGCCAACTCCCGGGAGGTCATCGCTTGGCGCACAGATGGCATACGCATGGCGGCAAAAATTCCCTTGTCTTCAGCAACGGTCAGACAAGCGAAGTTGTTGATGCTCAAGAAGGCATTGTTCTGCAAGCCTTCCATGAAAACGTGATAGCGGGTAGGGGCTCCTTCGCTCCAGTGGTGCTGCGCTCCGAAAATGCGGAATTTATTGAAGGTGGCCTTCACTCTTTGGCCGTTGAGGTAGTAGGCCCCATTCTGGTGTTCAAGATCGGCCACATCCCCCACCATAACCTTCACTCCTGCGGCTTCAGCGCTCTTCTTAATCATTTCCACTTCGTGGAGTTTGTGGTTCTCGTCGACCAAGATCGCCAGAACTCCGGCCCCCTGGTCGAAGGCTGCGATGGCGGTTCTAATATATTCCCCGAAAGTGTCGAATCTGGTGGGGACCTCACCCCGCATTCCCTCGAACCCAAGAAAGTCAGGGGCGGTCTCCACGAAGCGCTGCTGAACGAAGTGTCCGGGCAAATACCCACTGGCCATGGCCGCATTGGTTTCGATAAAAACCGGATCGCCCTCGCTGTTTATGATGAAATCGTAGCGACCATATTCTTGCCAGGTCACCAATTGCCTGTGCATCAAGGCTCGGAACAGGGTGTAGCGCCGGAAATCACTGACCACCTCATCGATGCCATTGATATACATCTGAAGAATTCTCTCGACGACCTGGTAGAGTGTTCGGCCGAGGCTGTCCATAGCGTGCCGCTCGGTCGAATTCAGGGCCAGTGGGCAAGGCTGCACATCCCAATGGGAATAATAGTCCCCATCGATTTCCGACCGCAGCCAACCATTCAGAGACGCGCAATAGTCTTGATACTCCTTCGGGCGCTCGTAGGCGCGGTGAGACACTTCAGCGGTTCGGTCCAAAACAGTACGAAAATCTTGGATATTCAAGGGTAACTTCTCCTAAATTGGGTTCCGGGATTCAAGGCTGCAGGCTTCAGCCTTTCAAGGTTTGCAGTCAGTACTCGAGAAACGAGCTTATTTTTCCGATTCCAATTCTGCAACTCTAGTCTTTAAGTGTTGAAGGGCAGCCCCGGCTCGGGAGTATGTTCTTTCTAAGACCTGGAAACCTCCTGCAGGTGCGCAGTTTCCGACAAACGAACCATCCGGAGTGTCTACGCGTATCCTCGCTCTCGCTGGGAGCATCATTAGTACTTGTTTCAACAAACGGCTGATGGCCATTGCCATCTCTGAGGCCCGCTCTCTCGGTGCCGAGGTCACCGAAGTCGACCTCCACGAAGTCCGGTTCCCCCATTTCTCCTTAGACGACGAAGCCCGAGATGGACTTCCCGAGGTTGCCGTATGGCTCAAGAGAGAGTTGGCTCAGCACCAGGGTCTCCTGATCGCCGCTCCGGAACTCAATGGGTCCTTCTGTACTACCTTGAAAGCCGCCTTAGACTGGGGAAGCCGACCGGCTCCGAACGGCGATCCAACCTTGACCGACTTCAGAGGAAAGGTCGCTGGGATACTCAGCGGTTCAAAATGGGACCACGCAGGTCTGAGAGGTCTGGGGCATTTGAGGACAGTCCTTTCTGAGTTAGGAGTCATCTTGATTCCTGAGTCCGTGTCCTTACCCCACGCCCGAGAAGCCTTTGACTCCTCTTGGCAAACTAAAGACCCCAAATACGGCGAGCAAGCTCGCAAACTGGGGCGAGAGTTGGTCTTTGCTATCCGCAAGTTTTCGCCCGAAAAGGTCGGCTCATGATTGCGAACTCCTTACTTACTCTTCAAGAGCAGGCCGAGTCGATCTACGAAGCTAGAGCGAGCCAGTGTTTAGCTCAAGTCCCGGTGGTACTTCTGTCGGTGGGCAACCCGTCCGGGGGGCGGTTCACTTTGATTCACAAGGGGCACAGGGAAACCGTCGAGCCCGTGGATGAGTCTTTCGAAATTCTTAAATACCTGGGTCACGCTCCTTTAGGTCTGTTCGGTAGTCTTTTCCCGGGTCCGACAGAAGGGCAGAGTCAGAATGTGGGAGACCTTGAGCTTTACTTGCAAGCTCTCACGGATGTCCAGAAGGATCTCGATCTCTTGCCCTTGGATGACGCTTGCCGCCAACATTGTGGCTCCATCCTAGAAGCAAGTGTCGCCTTGGCGCGCCGTGCTCTCGAATCCCATGTCGACCAAGCTGGCTTCACCGAATATGCTCGCAGTATCTCCCGACCGATCAGCCTGATCATGCGTGAGGCTGCCCGGGTCCAACTCGACGGTATCACGATGCAATTGGAAAGCTGGAAGAACAACATTCCCGAGGTCGACTGGGACCAGTTGGTGGCGGCTGTGGGTTCCGGCTGGGCCAGGATCAACAACTCACCAAGAATGCAGGCCATCGCCCTAGTCATGGGAGAGAAGAAGGCTCGGGAGCGTCTCTTTTGTATTCAGGGGGTCAAGACAGAGGAAGCTCTCCTAGACAGGTTGGCCTCCATTTTGAACCAGCACGAACTCGGAGAACTCTTTTTTGAGGAGATCGAACGAATGGATGAAGACCTGATGGGCCGTCCGGCCACCGAGATTCTCCAGGAAAGGAGCAACCCATGTGTCGCTGGCTAGCCTACACCGGCAAACCGATCCTGGTTTCCGATTTGGTCGTGGATTCAAACAACTCTCTGGTGCATCAAACTCTGTCGTTTGAGGGTTATCAGCCCCTAGAGCACGCACCAAGATACCCAGTGGACGGAGACGGCTTTGGGCTCGGATGGTATGACCAAAGCATCAGCCCAGAACCAGCCCGCCTGGTCTTTAGTGACCCCGCTTGGAACAATCCCAACTTGGACAACTTGGCCCATCTCCTGAAGACCCAGTTGCTCTTTGCACACGTTCGTGCGGCCAGTAAGAATTCCTCAGTGAGTTTGTCGAATTGCCATCCCTTCAAGTTTGGCAATCTTCTGTTTATGCACAATGGAGGGGTCGCTGGGTTCCGGAATATGAGGCGTCGGATCATCAATGCCCTACCAGACTCTCTGTTCAACGCCATTGAAGGCACCACCGACTCAGAGCACTGTTTCGCTCTTTACCTCAGCCTGCTCCCCAGTTTGGAGTCACCTATTCCCACCGTGGTGATGCGGGACACCATGATAAAACTGATCAATCTGTTGATGGGCTGGTCCCACGAGTTGGGAATCACCGACAAGACCAGTATGAACTTCGCCGTCACCGACGGGAACTCTGTGGTCGCCACCAGATTTTCTAGTTGGTATCATCCCGAGCACCAGATCGCTCAATCCCTATACCTGTCCTGTGCCAAAGAATTCGAAATAGCTGAGGATGGAAACCTTCATCACCGCCGCTGCCCGGGGGGATCTATCGGTGCTGTGGTGATCAGCTCTGAACCGCTGACCGCCAACCAAGAACAGCCTGAGGACTGTCCCGAATGGTCGCCAGTTCCGGAAGATTCCATTGTAGTAGTGGATCCCAATTTGGAAGTTGAAGTTCGGCAGATTCCCCTTGAGGTCCCGCGACCTAAGGCTCGGC
>JBJHCR010000077.1:0-13975 GCA_050486105.1 Vulcanimicrobiota bacterium | reverse complement strand
TACTTATGGCTGGGGTGTATGTTTTAAATATCTTGTTCTTACGACGTTTAATTCATCCAAAAAAGCGACTCTGAGCAGACTTGAAGGCATGGAACCCCCCCATTCCGTGGATCCCACCTCCTGGGGGAACGGACGCCGAGCAGCAAAACGCTCTGCCCCCTAAATAATAGGGGTCCGTCGACAAGGTGGGCCGGGCCAACACCTGCCAAAGACTATTGGCCCCACCCAGGATATCGCCGCCGACATAGTTGGAGTTGTAGGCTTGAAATTGGTCAGGGCTGAGAACTGAGCGCTGCAATACCAAGTCTCGAAATCCGGGAGCGAATCTCTCGATTTGACCTTCTATAGCCGAGGTTAGGTCGGCTTTCCACCCATTGGGCACGTGGGCATAGACCCAGAAAGTGTGCTGCCCGACAGGAGCTCTGCTGGCATCGAAAAGTGAGGTTTGGGCCCCCAGCAGAAAAGGATGTTCAGCCACGGTTCCCCTCCAGACAGCGCGCTCGGCGCAGGCCACTTCCTCCATTGTTCCACCCAAGTGGACTGTGCCGGCTAAGGACACCTGAGGGTCTCGCCAAGGCACCGGGCCACTTAAAGCATAATCGACTTTGAAGACCCCCGGTCCGAGTCGATAGTTGCTTAAGGCTCGCCTGAGGCGTGCCGGCAGGAGAGGTCCCAAAAGCCGTAGCAACGGGCGGGCCGAAAGATCGAAAATGACGGCACGATGATCGGGAAGTTGCTGATAGGAAAGCACCTTGGTCTCGGTTTGAATCTCCACCGCAGGGAGTTTTCGGAGCTTGCTCTCCAAGGCTTTGGCTATGCGATGGGCGCCCCCTTCCGGGAAGGGCCACCCGTGGCTGTGGCCCAATCCTCCCAGAATGCAGGCGATGGCAGAAGAAGCCAGGGCTTCCATGGGAAGGAGAGAGTGTCCGGCAAGACCGGCCCAAAGTGCGGCACCGCGTCGGCCAAGAAGTCGGCCCATCACCGATGCCGGAGGCAGCGAACAGAGACCGAATCGTGTCAAGGGCGACATCAGGCTGAGCTTGGGCAACCTGGTGGCCGGTCCCAAGAGCTGGTCGTCAAGTTTAGGCCAAGCGTCCAGCACGCCGGCCATGAGCGAGCCATACCTGCTAGACGAGTCCAACTGTTCGATGGTGCGTTGCAGGTCGCGATGCAAGACGACGGCTGCTTCCCCGTCCATGGGATGAGCTAAAGGGACCGGAGCGTCGATCCACCTAAGACCTTCGGCCTCGAGGTTGAGATCTCTGAGGACCGGGCTAGCCCGCCCAAATGGATGTATGGCTGAGCAAACATCGTGCTGGAACCCCGGAAGGGTGAGCTCCCGGGTGCGCACCCCTCCCCCCAACTCTCGGTCAGCCTCAAGCAGCAGGACTTTCCAACCTTGCTGCCCGGCTAGTAGGGCAGCCACCATGCCATTGACTCCTGAGCCCACCACCACGAGATCGTAGTTGGGCCGGTTGGGCACCGCTGATTCGCCCTAGTCCGCGAGCCTAATGCGGTTCACGATCGATACCACTTTCTTCGCGAACTGTCCGTTCGAGGAGAGCCTTCATGACGTATCGGTGGGAGATCAAGAACTGCACATAGGTGTCCATGGCCTCGAGAAAAAAATCTAAGGAGATCGGAGAGTCCGGCTTCAGGCCCATCTCTTCAGCCTTGCCACGGAGAGCTTCCACCCTCTTGAGGTCTGGGCGCATCCGTTTCACCGCGTTAGCTATGGCCTGGTCCTCGAAGAACCCTTCGGCCTTCATCCATTCAAAAGAATCCATTTCCGACATAGTCACGACCTCCTGGCAGGCGGGTTCTCGCCCTCCGTTCCCTACCCTTCTGGCAGAAGGTGGACAAATGAGCCCCAGAAGGGGGCATCGCCGGTCTGGGGATCGGTCCTAAGGTCAAGGTTCTGGTCTCGGGTCGGGTGAGGCACTCGCAGTTGCCAAGCCCAAAGACCTATTTGTCCTACGATCTGTCCGCTCTCTGACCCACCCTCAGTATATTTTTGGTCGTTCAATAGGGGATTGTTCTGTCGGGCCAATTGCACCCGGATCTGGTGACGACGCCCCGTGGTGGGCTTGACCTCAAGGAGACTCCAAATCTCGGATCGCTTGGTGGCCCCCAAGGTACGGTAGGACAATTCGGCTCGTTGACTACCGGTCTTTGGTTTGCCAAGAGCCACCATCCGGTTCACCCCTGGCAGGCGCTTCAAGTGGTGAATCAAGCACGCTTCCGGGGGCTCAGGTAGACCGCGACAAATAGCCAAGTAGGTCTTGAGGACTCGGTGCTCTCGAAAAGCTGCCGACATGCGACTGGCCGCTTTGGAAGTCCGAGCGAAAAGGACCAGGCCGCCTGTGGGTCGATCCAGGCGATGGAGCAGCCCCAAGAAGACATCACCCGGCTTATGGTAGCGATCTTTGAGGTACTGCTTTCCCCAGTCCAGCAGGCACAAGTCTCCGGATTTGTCGGGCTGAGTGGGCATACCGTGGGGCTTCACCAGGGCTAAGAGGTGGTTGTCTTCATAGACCACCCTCGGTTCAAAAGGTGGCTTGCTTTCGTTATGGGAAGAAGCCCTCATGCAAATCGATTGCGCGATCCTCAGTCTTCCCTCCTCTGTTGTCTGGAGAGGGACCATCTCTTTAGAAGGCCGACAGGAACACCCGTGAACCCTAACTTTCCGTCGATTTTGGACCCCGGATTCCCCCTTCTTGGCGAACTCGATCTTGTCGCTTTGGATCTCGATGGCACCGTTCTGTGTCCTCGGGGGGTATCGCCTTTGTCCACCCGGCTACGTTCCGCAATATCCAAGGTCTTGGAAAGGGGCGTGCCAGTCACTTTCGTCACCGGTCGAACGGAAGATTATGCCCTGCCTTTTGCACAGACTCTGGGAGTATCGTCCCCCTTGGTCACCTACAACGGGGGACGAATCTTTTGTCCGGTGCATCGGGAACTTCTCTACCGAGCCGCGCTTTCCAACACCGAAGCGGCGGCTCTACTGTCCTGGGCGCAACAGCGAGACGAGGTGGTCGCCTGCTACTTGAGTACCCCCGAAGGTCTTTGGGTGGTGCAGAATCGCTGCTCTGGACGCCCGGAGCACGACGACTACCTTTTTGGTGGTCCCCGGTCGGTGGTTCCTGATCTGCTGGAGGCTTGGCAGCGAAGCAGCGGACTCTTGTGCAAGGTGATCGTTTCCACCCACAAATCCCTAGAGGACGACCTCAACGCCCTCTTCCCTCAGGTTCTGCAAACGGTTCGCACCCATGCGGAGTTGCTGGAAGCCATGCCCATGGGGGTGACCAAAGGCAGCGGCCTAGATCGCCTGTGTCGGCACCTAGGTTTAGACCCCAAAAGGGTCTTGGCGGTGGGAGACCAAGCCAACGATGTACCAGCCTTCCAAGTGGTGGGCACTTCGGTGGCTATGGGGGATGCTCCCGATTCAGTAAAGAGAGCTGCTAGGTTCGTCGCCCCGACCTATTCTGAAGACGGCTGCGCAGCCACTCTGGAAGCTCTCCTCCGAGATTGAAGCTTGTGGGTCTCTATTCTCCGGTACGTTCGGCCCTAAGTTCTTCCAAGATCTTCTGCCAGGAGGCGGCTTCGGGGTGAGCTCCGGGGTCGCGGTGCTCAACCCAAGTGTTGAGGAAGCTTTGTGCGCTTTGGCGTACTTCCAGGCGCAAACGTTCTGGGGTTCGACGATGCACTAGAAGCATCGCGAGAACCGCTTGGTCCAAGAGCTCTTGCAGATCGCCAGAGTCAGCCTGAATCAGGGGCTCAAGAATGGAAAACAACGGGGTGCTGCGGAATGCGTAGAGATCGCTGGTCTCGGAGAGTTGCCTGATCCAGTCTTGAAGAAATATAGCCAGCCTGCGCCTGAGAGAGCCCTTGAGGTTTCCAGAGGTGAGTGGGTGAGAGGCGATGGCCCCCAAGGCCTTCAATCCTGAGTTCAAGTGCTCCAACGTTAGAGCACCGTCGCAGCCCAGAGCCTCTTCACCTTCGGTTAGGGCGCGTGCCATAATCTGTTGCATGGAGATCCGACCCTGATGCAGTAGCCTCTGCAGAATTGCCGAAATCAGGTGGGGGGCGGCAATAAATCGGGATCCGGGGTCCACAAAGGTAGCGGTGACCAATTCCAGGGTCCATTGGAAATCATCTCCTTGATCGGACTTCAAGGACTCCACCCAAGTCCATTGCACCTCCTCGGTGTTCGGGTTGGCCATCAGCATAGCTGCTGCGGCCCCCAGAAAAGCCTCCTTTTCGTCGGGGTCTCCGGCAACGCTTGCTTGAAACAGTCTTCTAGCAGTTTCTAAGGCTCGAGTCCGGAGTTCGTCCGACCAGGGTCCGAATCGAGCACAGCGTCTGAGTAAATCCCAAAAGTAGAGGTTTCGCGATGAGCTTCTCAGTGCGGCAAAAACCTTGGCCTCCATTTCGGTCGTCCAGAGCGGCCAGGACGTCTGAATAACTTGTTCCTCAGATTGGCAGGCCCTAGGTCGTCTTTCGATTTCGGGGGTAAGACACTGGGCTAACCAACCCAATCTCTGAAAGCTCAAAGTCGGCTTTCTCCATTCGCCGGCCCAGAGGTCCGCTCCGAATCCTTCCAATCCCACTAAGGCTCGGGCCACAGAGGTCCGGTTCGGAGTGGACAAAGTCCAATTGGAGGTCGCTAGAAAAATTTCTCTCCGTCGCTCCATCGGGGCTTCCTGGCACCATCGACAAAAGGCTTCAAACACCTCGTCTCTGGCCAGCATAGAGGTTTTCAAGAGAAGGGAGAGATCAATGGCCGGATGAGTCGATTGCTCATCGAGGGCTTTAAGGAAAAGCTGACTGACTCGGGGAAAGCACTCTGGTTCCTCCAGTGCCACCTGCTCCCAGATCTCGACTGCTCTCAGGACTTGCCTGGGGGTCAATCCGTCCAAGTCAGTGAGCGCCGGCAGCTCCAGCAACTCACTGCCGAAGGACACCAGCAGTTCCGACAACGCCAAGGTGTTGGCGGTGCTCCCCACCGACAGGGCCTCCGACCCAAATCTCTGCATCAGCTTTTTCAGTCCGTCTGGGTGACCGATCAACAGATACCAGCGCCGTAAGGCTTCCCCGATGATCAGCTGTTCTTTGAAGTCTGAACTCAATTGCAGGCGGTGTTCTAAGATCTCAAGCCCGCCTTGGCTATGCTTCAAAAAACTCAAGACAACCTCGATAAGAGCAGGCCCCTCCTCGGTAGTGAGTCGTTCGGGATGCTCCAGGAGAGCGTCGAGCACCGGCGGGGTAATCACCGCTTCATCGCTCCCAGACAGCACCTCTACCAGAGCAAGAATATTCTCGCGTAGCAATTGCCTTTGGGATGCCCCACTGGCCAAGGTTTCCAAAACTGAAGTGCGAATGGACCGCCAGAATCCGACCCAGGGTGGCGGACTCTCGGTGGTTTCTTGGGCCAACAGAAAAGCCAAAGCCTTGATCCGTTCATCGCGATGCTCAGAGTGGAAGAGTTGTCTCAGGCTTCGCCCAAGAGTGACAGAAAACTCCTGCAGTTTGTCGGTGACCTCAAGACTGAGAGCTCTCTTTTGCCGTCTGAGAGCCACCGCGATCACCGCAGCTTTTGCTTGGCCATCTGGAGCAGCTCGATAAAGGTGTCGAAAGGCTTCCACCAACTCTTTCTCGTCTTCCCCATCGAGCAGAGTGACCGAATCGGCGTGCAGTGCATCCTCTTGCCAGACTCCGCCCACTCCAGGCGTGTTCAGGCTCAAATTCTGACCGAACACTGAGGCCACTGGAACGAGCGCCTGTCCAGGCTCGGCTGCAGAAAATGAGTTTATCGGTTTCGATTCCCGTGAGCACTCGGCGAACTCATCGCAAAGCCCGACAAGGACAGCCCCATCTCTGAGCACAAACTTCTCCCACTCCAGGTTCGAATCTGGGGAGTTGGCCTGTCCTGATTCCAAGCCCTCAAGCCATTCTTGCATCTGCAGGTCCGAAATCTCTCGTGAGAGAGAATCCAGCAGAGCATAAGACAAGAAAATTCGCTGGCGCGCCAGATTCTTTAAGGTCAGAATCTCGCGATAGGCTAAGGAGATCCCCTCGGCCTCCAGATACTTCCGGATCTGACGATTTGAGGCCTGAAGATCGGGACAAAAGAAGTCTTGTAGCAAGGATTCCATAGCTCGATTGCGCTTTCGACCTTGTGGAGGTAGGTTCCGCCTTGCTATAATGGCGGAGTAGATGCCTAGGATTGGGTTGAGCAGCAGGTGTTCACAATCTGTTAACAAACATGACCCTTTACCGGGAGAACATCTGCGGTATAACCAAACCAGCGGGACAACCGCACAAACGAAAGGGAGAACAAAAAACTATGGCATGGCAAGCATTACTACCATTCGCAGGACAAGCTATTCAAGGTCTAGCTAGTAACGGCAACCAGGCAGCGTTGCAGATGGGACAGATGAGGCAAGAAGCCCAATCCACCACCCAGCAGTTGATGACGATGGAAGCTCAGAATCGAGCCGAAGCCCGCAGAGGCCAAGCCGAGCGCCACAAAATTCAACAGGACACTACCACTAAAGTTAATGAAATGCAGAGAGAGTCGTATGTGATGAGGATGAAGTCCTCCCAGAAACTCTCCACCTCGGTGCACCGAGTACTCACCTCCTAGTCCGAGGCGAAGCATTTCCTTGAGAGTCTCTCCTGAGACTCGTTCATAACCAAACCATCCCTTTCGTTTGACGAGGGATAGGTGGGACTCTCACAAGAGAGGGGTGAAAGCTCCTCTCTTTGTGTGTTTTAGGGGGGAGTTCTCGAGAGCCACCGGGATAGGCGGTGCTACTGCCTGGCTGAAACCGCCCTCCAGACCCTCCTTTACCTTTGGCCTCGAATTGAAGAAGAGCTCGGCTAGAGTACGGTCACCGTCGGTGCTTGTAAACGATCTTATGAGTTTTGGAATAACCAGGAAAATCATAAGACAAGCCGTGATCTTGATGGTGCAGACCAAAGCAGTTAAGGTAGTAGTAGTTCGGGTCTTGCTCGTTGTTGAAGGGAGCAAAATATCCCGTAGAGATCTGGTAGGTCGGCCTTCCCGCGCCCGGACAGGCCGGCACATCAATCAGATAGTCGGGAATCAAGTCCTCGAGTTTGGCAGGGGGAGTTCCCTGGTGGTCAAGGGCGAAGGATTCCACCACGCTACTGAGATCCCTCAAGTTCTGTTCACAGGCCAGCGGGCCGACAATAGTATTCATCTGACCGATGGCCTGCATGGCGTAGAGGTAAACCACGCCGGCGGCCACACAGAAAAGGCTCAACCTCAAAACGCGAAACGTTAGAGCCCAAAACCGAGAGCGAAGCTTCTTGCCTCGACCCTCCGGCGGGAGTTCCTCGGATTGGTCATCAAGGTGCTCGCTCATAGAGCCCTCTCAGTCCATCGTAGGCCGGAAAATTTCCGTGGACGGAAACCATCTTATGATTCTCGCCAAAGCAAGAAACATAATAGTAATCTTTATACCCCTTGTCATTGTACCCCGCGTAAAGTCCGACAGTGTACACGTAGGTCACTCGTTCGGCACTCGGGCAAGTGGGGATGGTCTTCAGATAGTTCGGAGTCAACTGCTCCAAGCGAGGGGGGTAGAGCCCACCCCAATCAGTGGAGTACATTTCGAAAGCCGTTCCGATATTTTTAAGGTTAGATTTACACATAGTTCGGGGTGCACGGTGCCCGGTTCTCAAGAAATGCGGAGCCACCACAGTCGCCAGCAACGAAAAAAGGCCCACCAAGACCACAATTCGGACCAACCACTGTCCATAATTCCGACTTTTTTGTGGAGGTTCTGCGGGCTTGGCTCGGTTCTCGTCCATTCCGAGAAATTTCGCTGGCCAGGGATATTCGCCTCCAGCTAAACTCTTCACATTTTTCCTGAAAACGGGCTTTCGTTAGGCCCGAGACTTGGTCTCATCGAGGACTAGAATGAAGAGAATAGGAGGGCTCTCGCTCTCCGACAACCAAGTGTTCTGAATGTCTAGCCGGACCTCACTGTTTCTTTTCGTCATCTTTTTCAACTTGGTTGGTTGCAGCCCTGGGCCGCCAGCCAGACCGAACTCGACGGCCCGGTGAAGGGCACCATCCTTGGTGACATCGTCACTTTGGAACTCGAGGTTCTCTCGCGCATCAAGCGGGATTAAGTTTTGACTGTTCAAATGAAGTTAAGGCGAGGCCAGCAAGCCTGATGAGAACAAAGACCTGGAGACCCCCTCCGTTTCCCCATCCGGTGTGGGATGGATGCGTCTGTTCGACCTTGATGTCTTGGGAGTGGTCGTCCTCTCGCCGCCGGCTCTTCGATGCCGCAGAAGGCGGCGACTGGGATGGGTTGTTCGAACTCTTGGCCGATTCCCAGGAGAAAACCCTGAATTTCGTGCGCCCTGATGACCGGTCCTGGTACAGCTTCTTGCACCACGCCGTTCTTGGGAATGCCCCCAAGGAAGTGATTGAAGAGTTCTTGTCCTTGGGGCACTTTCGCGGTCTTCGCTGCGCTGCCGGAGAGCGTCCGGTGGACCTTGCCAGGCGCCTAGGCTATAGCCACCTCATTCCTCTGTTGGATCCGTTAGACAAGCACGAGGTCCCCGAAAAAGACCTTGCGGCCTTTGAAACCCAATTCCATGAGCTGATCCTAAAAACCGACTTCCCGAGCCAAGTTGAACCAACAGCCTTGCGGCTCCCCCCTCTGGACCTGCTCCTGGAGCAGGACGAACCGGTGATGACCTTCCTAATACCGAAGATGTTTGGTGGATATGACTATCGGCTGGAACAACTCACGCTCCCCCCCCACGAGCGTCGTTGGATCCTGATGTCAAGGAGCTTTTGCCGCATCCTTGATGGCGAAGAATTGAACCGCTACCTGGTTACGACTTTCGGGTCGGTGATGATCACCAAGGATTTCGAAGAGGGTCTCCCCCCCTACTCCCTCTCGCCCACTTCGGCTGGAAAGGGCTCGACGCAGCCTGACAGGCTTGCGCGTGGGGGATGCCTTCGGGGGAACCTTCTTTTGGAAGACCGACGTTCCAGAACGTGTCGAAGCTCGATTCCTGTGCGCGGACATCTGGCGATGGTCGGACGACACCGCCATGGCCCGTTGCTTGGTCACCTGCTTGGAACGTCACCAAGAGGTCCAGCCTGATAAACTGGCCAAACTTCTGGCCGAAGAGTACACTCGCGAACCCACCCGGGGCTACGGCACCACGGCTCACACCGTTCTCGATGAGCTAGCTCAGGGCCTACCTTGGCGGCTAGCGGCCGGAAAACCCTATGACGGTTCGGGGTCCTGCGGTAACGGAGCGGCCATGCGGGTGGGACCGCTGGGGGCCTACTTTGCCGACAATATCGAGCGAGCTTGCTACCAAGCTCTACGATCAGCGGCCGTCACTCACGCCCATCCGGAAGGTCAGGCCGGGGCCATCGCGGTGGCGGCGGCCGCTGCCTGGGCCGCTCAAGCCGAAGAGCTTCACGGCCGGGCCATGCTGGAGTGGGTCGGCTCCCACACCCCCGAAAGTGAGACCCGTTCAAATCTTTTGCGTGCCCTGGAATTTCCTTTGGAACGCACGCCAGAGGAAGCCGCAGCCCTGTTGGGCTCGGGCCAAAAGATGACCGCTCAAGATACGGTTCCCTTCGCCCTTTGGTGCGCTGCCCGTCATCTAGAGAGCTTCCCCGAAGCCTTGTGGGCCACGGTGGCAGGTCAGGGCGACTTGGACACCACCTGCGCCATCGTGGGAAGCATCGTGGTTCTCTGCGCCAGTGAAGGAATTCCCGACAAGTGGCTCTCCCAGACCGAGCCTCTCGAAGAAGATTGGTAGAGCTCGGGCGGGTCCTGGATCCTTAACTCCAAGAACAACAGAAACTGAGGCCGTGCGCAACCTCCTGATGGTCGGCCGAGGGGATTCGCCTCCGTAGAGCTAACTCACCAACTTGCTTCTTGGCAGCCTGGAGTGCTGGGAGCTTTCAGCCTTCCTTCAGTCTGCAATCCTACAATCTCAGCATGCTACTCTCGAGCACCATACGACCCACCACTGCTCAGGGTGGTGCAAAGGGACACCTTTCTCCCGGCTCCAGTGCTGCTGAAGAATCTTCCCTTTCATCGATCAATGCGAGCCTCGCGTCCGAACCCTTTGACTCCGTGAGCCTGTCCCAATCCCCGGAGAAGCCGCCCAGCCTTCCCCGGAAGGCGGTCACCGAGTTCCTCTATTGGACCCGAAAGTTGGCCCTGAGCTTAGCTGCCCCTGTGGCCGGCCTGACCGGTATCGGCTTTGGGCTGTCACCGGCAAGATTGACCGGAGCGAGCGAATTTCACGCCCTTGGGATAGACGGTAGGGGAACCAGAGTGGCCATCCTCGATCAAGGCTTCACCCAATTCGGAGCAGGCAGCGAAGATGTCTTGGGAGTGTACGAGGTGCGAAACGGCCAGTTCCAAGAGGGGTTGAAGAGGTCTGGTTCTGACCCGGTGGCAGAACTGGTGACCCGCCAAAGGGGACTGTCCTTTCATGGAAATGCTATGGCGGCCATCGTGACAGGAGAATCCTTGGGATTGACCGGGGTAGCCCCAGGGGCAGAAATTCTGGGAATCTCAGTGGTCGACGAACGGGGACAGCTCAAGCCCGGCCTCTTCCTAAAGGGTCTGGAGTGGGTCGCCGAAAATCACCAGGAACAGAAAATTAAGGCGGTGTCGGCCTCAGTGAACTACTGGGCTCCGACTGACGAAGAGCGGCAGAAGACCCAAGAGCTGGTGGCCAAACTGAAATCCGAAGGGGTGGCGGTGGTGGTCGCTGCCGGCAACCGAGGACCTGCCGAAGGAACTCTAACCTTTCCCGCCGACGTTCCCGGAGTGGTTAGCGTGGGAGCTTACACCACCGGCTTGATGCCCTCAAGTTGGGACGATAGGGTGGAGCGTTACAGTGGACGGGGAGGCTCCGGAAAACCCGGGCCCACTTTGCTAGCCCCGGGTGGCGACATCTTCACCAAAGATAACCACGGAATGATTGAACTCACCAAAGGAACCTCCAACTCCGCTCCCATGGTCGCCGGAGCCATCGCCCTTTTGAGTCAAGCTTTTCCTGAGGCCAGCGTTGACCATAAGATTGAAGCCCTCACTTCCACGGCACAGTCCATTCACGGCTCAAGTGAAGTGGAGGGCGCAGGAGCCATGCGGTTGAGAAAAGCTTTTCAGGTGCTTGGCTGATGGCCTGGTAAGTCCCGCAACCTCGTTTCGCTGCAGAATCTCAAGAGCTTCTCGGCCTCAAGGTTCGCGACCATAAGCTTCGAATCGACCTTGATGTAGCCGCCGCCCTGTTGGGCTCGGGTCAGAAGATGATCGCCCTATTGTGTGGGCCACGGTACGGTTTTTTGGCCCCTGACCTCGGCAGGGCTGAAGTCCCCTCGAGCTTCGTGACAATCAGGTAAAAAGCTTCACTTCTCTTTGCGTCCCAACCGCATATCTCATCCATAGAAAGACTTACGAATCTTGGTGAAATGATCGGACTTGAAAGTCTAGTCTCATTTAGAAACTCTTCGCAAGGGATTCGCCAAGGTTGCCTAACCGAGCGAGCATATCGGGATGGGTTTGTGTTTCAGGCCCTACCATGAACAACGCCCCCTGCCCAAAGGCTTGCCCGAAGTCATTGTTGCTCAAGTCCATCCCTGCGCGGGCAGCCGCGGCATCCGCCCTAAACTCAATTTCATGATTAAAAATGCGTATGTGCTGCTCTGCCGAAGCACGAAAGTCCGAATCCTTGAGCAAGTTCAAAACAACGCTATGCCCCAGGGCAGAAGCTCCGTCATTGCGCTCAAGGTGGTCCAATTCGTGAGCTATCAACATTTGAACCATAAGGGGCTCTCGGTTGGCTACGTGGCGCTCCGCCACATGGATGTTCGGCATATCGGCACTGGCGAAGACCTCATAATTGGAGCCTTCCGGCACGACATAAATCTGACCCGGAAAACTCTTGCCCGTGACCTGAAGCACTTCACTCAGATAGGATTGGTCGTTGGACATCTCATCTCTGCTTACTATAGCTGAAACTCAGAGTTCCAGCCTAGCCCGTCACCCCCGAGAAAGGTTCGGGAAGATGTGAATAGGATTTAGATAGGATGTAACGAGAGTCTGAAAATGAGGCCGCAGATCACTGCGACTTCTAACTCCTTCCCCCATCCCAGTCGGAGGCGTCGTTAAGAAGGCGTCGGAAGAGGTCGTTTTTTGCTAAATCTTGACGGGTGCCAAAAACGATCACCTGTCCTCGGCCTCGAGAGACGGCCACGTTGAGCAGGTGCTCGATGTCAAGATCACCACCAGTCGCTCCTCGGAGCCGCTAACCCCGAAGGGGTAATCAGCCCACCATTCCTTCAGGGATACGGCGGACGGCGCATCATGTTTCCATCCCCTTCAAGCCGAAGCCGCTAACCCCGAAGGGGGTCTCAGCGGGGCGGTCTGCAAGGTGAAGCGTTAACCCCGAAGGGGTTATCAGCATGGGAAGCCTCGAGTCATTTGGAGGGTGGACGGCGACAACCTCGAGGGCGGGGGGGCAAACCTGCTCTCTTAGGTTTACATTCTGTTCGGGGGCGAGTCTCAAAGCAGCTCGAAGCAAGCAAAGTTAGGCCGTAGGAGCGCAGCGGCCTCAACCCTGTTCACTTCGGAGTTCAGGCCTCTTGAACGAGAGCAAGAGGATAAAAAAGAAAGGAGGCAGTCCATGCGCTTTCGTAACCGAGACTGCACTCCTCTGGCGGTTGTGATCGCTGTAACAGCAACGATCACTGCCGGGTTCATCTTAGCATATTTACTGAGCTGAACACCAGAGGATCCTGGGGTAGGGTTCGCCCTGCTCCCTCTCACTTCCCAGTTCGCTTTAGGGTGAATATTCTGCAAGTGGTACTCTGAGGGCGTGCGGAGGCTACGAGTTGAGCTGGAAACAGAAACCCGTGGGGGGCTACTCAGCACTCGAGGTGTAATCATCCCCTTCAAGCCGAAGGCGCTACCCCCGAAGGGGGTCCCAGCGGGGCGGTGTGGCCAGCCGAAGCTATGGGTCATCGAGTCCGACCTTGGCAGCATGTTTCCATCCCCTTCAAGCCGAAGGCGCTACCCCCGAAGGGGGTCCCAGCGGGGCGGTGTGGCCAGCACGGCTGCCGACCAAGACTGGGATGACCTCAGCGAAGAGTTTCCATCCCCTTCAAGCCGAAGGCGTTCCCCCGAAGGGGGCCACAGCGGGGCGGTCTGATCAGCAACTAGAAGAGGTTCAAGAGGCCGAGAAGCAAGCCGAGTTTCCATCCCCTTCAAGCCGAAGGCGTTCCCCCGAAGGGGGCCACAGCGGGGCGGTGTGGCCAGCTAGGAAACATTTACAGCGAAGCCTTCCGCGTAGAGAAGTTTCCATCCCCTTCAAGCCGAAGGCGTTCCCCCGAAGGGGGCCACAGCGGGGCGGTGTGATCAGCAGGGAATTACAATTAAGCCTTTCGGCGTCGGTGTGGAAGTTTCCATCCCCTTATCAGCGGGGCGGTGTGATCAGCACGCCCTCTGGGCGACCCTCCTTGACACGGTGGGGGTGTTTCCATCCCCTTATCAGCGGGGCGGTGTGATCAGCAAGAGCAAGTCAAGGAACTGGTTAAGGGAACCGGATTCGTTTCCATCCCCTTATCAGCGGGGCGGTGTGATCAGCGAGTCCCCTTTATCACCCTCTTATTCTGGGTGTTGCGTTTCCATCCCCTTATCAGCGGGGCGGTGTGATCAGCAAGCAGGCCTAAAACAGGCCTGGAGGGGGACGGAAAAGTTTCCATCCCCTTATCAGCGGGGCGGTGTGATCAGCAGGCCCTAAGCAAGGCCAAAAACTGCTGAGAGGACACGTTTCCATCCCCTTATCAGCGGGGCGGTGTGATCAGCAAAGCGCTCAGTAATATTCAAAGTCCGCCTCACTCCCACGTTTCCATCCCCTTATCAGCGGGGCGGTGTGATCAGCGGTTACC
>JBJHCR010000076.1:0-21593 GCA_050486105.1 Vulcanimicrobiota bacterium | reverse complement strand
TCGCGGCGTCGAATCTCACTCAAATACGCATGGTATTAAGCGTTCACTTCTCCTTGCGACACCCACGCAAGCGCGGCCACCCACGCGGACGCGGGTTCCCGGCGCCTGACCACAATTGGTAGGGACGAACTTCACGGACGTTGCACTGATTGAGATGGACCTGCGGCTGGTGTTAAGCACCGCTGTCTGCCCCCTTTATCCAAGCTACTTCCCAGACCACAATGCTTCGGTACCATCGTTCTCGTCCTTCTACCGAAAGACGTGGTCGACTGGTGCACCCATACGGCTCAAGAGCTGGCACTTCGCCGTTGGGGCTATTGGATGAACTTGCAAGGACAACCGGCTACGAGCAACACAAGTTCGGTGCTTTTAGAGATTCCGAACCGAAACATCTCTGGCCCTTCCGAACTTCGCGAAACCCCTAAAGCCGTTGAATCCTCCATTCATCTTGAGTCGAACTTTGTAGCCGCCCCCGCGGCGCTCATAGGAACCTCTAACTTCTTCGAACTGGCCGTGGCCGTCGCGATTAGCCTTTTTGGGTTGAAGTCGGGAGCCGCCCTCGCTACAGTCGTGGGCGTGCTGGTGGAGGTGCCGGTCATGTTGAGCCTGGTGGCGCTGGCCAATAGAACTCGGCATCACTTCGCCCGGGCATCCTGAGGCAAGTCAGCATTCATCCTCGACAAGTTCCTCGAAGAGTTCTCGAACGAAACTCTTGCACTCTTGCAAAGCCGATCTTCCCTGCTCGGTAGCCGAGTAGTATCGACGTGAGGAGCCTTCTCTGATCTCGTTGCGAGAAGAAAGGTAGCCTGCCTTTTCCAAGCTGTGGAGCAGGGGGTACAAGGTTCCCGGGCTCAATTTGTAACCGTGTTCAGCAAGCTCTTCGATCATCCACTGGCCATAAAATGGCCCCTTGCTTGCGTGGTGGAGGACATGCAGTCGGATCAACCCGCTCAGAAGTTTCTGGTGCTTCAACTCTCTCATGACTCTGCTTTAGTCATTTACAAGGAAAAGGAGCTTAAGCCTCTTTGCCAAATATCGAAAATCGATTATCGGCTTTCGATAACAAAAAGTGGTCTGGAGAAAAAGGAGTAGAATGGCAAGGAAATATCAAGACAGAAAATCGAGAGGGTCCTTCATCTTGTGTTCGGCCTTGGGGGCCGTGCTCTGCCTAGGAGTCTACACGGCTTGCCTTTCGAATGAGAACCCAGCACCTGATTCCGAACACTGGATTACCCAAGCGCCCGATGATGCCGAACGCTTCGAGAGACTCGAAAAATATCTGCGTGGTTTTGACCAGCCGATGTGGGAGATCGGGGAACGATACGAGCATATTTATCTTGCGCTCAAGGATGAAAATTACGAACTCGCCCTCTATCACTGGGAGAAAATCAAGACCACGATAGAAAATGGCACTATGAAGCGTCCGGCACGGAGGAAAAGCACCGAAGCGTTTTTCTTGGAAGAGGTGTGGCAATCGGTGCATGACGACATAGCCAGCCGTGACCGGAACCGCGCATGGGAAGGCTTTGCGATGGGGCGCAGCGCCTGTATGTCCTGTCACAATGCAGAGAGAGTGGAGTTTCTCAATCGTCAGCCCCTGTTCCGCAACACCGAACCGCTTAGGCTCGACAAATGAACACACAGATCAAAAAACTGACATCTTGGAATCAGGTTTCATCACAACGGTCCTACGACTGCCTATGGCTCATTCGGCTATCTGTCGGTGCTGTCTTTCTCTCGGAGGGCGTGCAGAAGTTCTTATACCCGGCTATGCGTGGATCGGGACGCTTCGAGAAGATTGGGTTACCCTACCCCGAGGTCCTCGGCTATCTAGTAGGTTCAGCGGAGGCCTTCTGCGGAGCCTTGATTTTAGTCGGATTCGCGACCCGGGTGGTAGCCCTGCCCCTTATTCTTATCATGCTGGGAGCCATCGTGGTGACCAAGATCCCGATTCTGTTAGGCCATGGCTTTGGTCCGTTCGGAGTGAGGGAACTGTCGACCTACGGTGTCTGGAGTATGGCGCATGAAATGCGGACGGATTGGGCCATGTTATTGGGCTCGATCTATTTGCTGGCCGTGGGGGGCGGGCGCTGGTCTTTGGACGCCTGGGTGGTCAGAAGAAGCGGAGAAAAAGACCAATGAGCGAGCAACCGGACAAACTGGCTCGCGAGGTAGGCTTTTGGGGTGCCGTCTCGATGGGACTCGGGTCCATCGTCGGAACAGGGGTGTTCGTCAGTCTCGGCATCGCGGCCGGTGTAGTGGGATCGGGGGTCCTCCTGGCCGTGGCGCTGGCCGCCCTAGTGGCCGTGGCCAACGGGCTCTCCAGCGCCCAGTTGGCCGCTGCCCACCCGGTGAGCGGCGGGACTTATGAATATGGTCACAAGTTTGTTCACCCCCTGGCCGGCTTCGCGGCCGGGTGGATGTTCATGGCGGCCAAGAGCGCCTCCGCCGCGACCGCGGCCTTGGGATTTTCAGGCTATCTACTTCACGCATTAGGTCTGACAGTGAGTCACTGGACCAACCTGGGTGTGGCACTCGGACTGGTTGTTATCGTGACCGTGCTGATCCGGAGTGGCATCCGTCAGTCCAATACGGCCAACATCGTGATCGTGTCCCTTACTCTCCTGGCCCTTGTTCTCTTTATCATCTTCGGCCTTCTCTCCATCGAACTAAGTCTTCTATATGAAAGACTGGTTACCCAGGTCACCAACGATGCCTTCTCGGCTCCAGGGTCTCTGCTGGAGGCCACGGCACTCATGTTCGTGGCTTACACAGGATACGGGCGAATCGCCACGCTAGGTGAAGAGATGAGAGAGCCTTCGAAGAACATCCCGCCCGCGATCGTGACGACGCTGGTTATCACCATGGTTTTGTACGTGTCCGTGGCCGCTGTCGCGGTTTCTTCAGCGGGTGTGGAGGACTTCGCTCAGGCCACGAAGGGTACCGCCGCACCTCTCGAAATTGTAGCGAGGGGCTTTCAGCATCCCTGGGTGGCCAAAGTCGTGTCGGTCGGTGCGATCACAGCCATGACCGGCGTGCTGCTCAATCTCGTTCTGGGGCTTTCTCGCGTCCTTCTAGCCATGGCCCGCCGACGCGAGCTCCCGGTAGTTCTGGATCATGTGGAGGCTAATACTAAGAGTCCGGATCGAGCGGTGCTGGTGGTAGGGTTCATCATAGCGGGATTGGTTCTCGTGGGAAATGTGAAAACGACCTGGTCGTTCAGTGCCTTCACGGTGTTGGTGTATTATGGCATCACCAATCTATCCGCACTTTTCTTGCCGGAGGAGGCGCGCCGTTTCCCTCGGCTAGTCCCCGTCGTGGGGCTCATTTCTTGCTTTGCCCTGGCTTTCTTTGTGGAGAGCAGAATCTGGCTCTCGGGTGTGGCGCTTCTTCTCGTCGGATTCGTACTTCGGAGTGTATTTCTCAGGGTGAACGGCGAACGGCCCTCGAGCGAATTTCTCGACCGAGAGAGTTTCGACTGAGGCGAAAGACCTTGTTCCTTTGGACCGATTCTCACCTATGAGTTGAGTGGATACTTTCGGAAACGAAATCAAGACAGTTCTTTACTTGAGGATTTCCGCCAAACGGTCGATAAGTTGCGTCAATGGAAGTGGTAGGCAACGTCTGTTGAACTAAACCGCTGACGCGGTAGAGAAGAGTTCCACTGGGGGCTGGCAGCCTCTGTCGACACCTCCGCCCACCACCCCCGGACTCCAAGACTGCAAAAAGTCCCTGTAAAGCGAAAACTCCTTTCACGAGGGTAGCACGTCGACCATGAAAGGAGAGTGTTAATGACACCTTTGAGAAGCAAGATGTTCGCGGTTCTGCAGGGCAAGAACCTCCCACTGGACCTTCAAGAAAAGTATATTTCCGAGGTGGCCGCCCTGGCCGCGAGCTATAAGGAATCGCCAGACCGCCTTTCGCCCGAGCAGGTTCGGGACTACCTCGAGCGCTGCGCCCGGCAGATGATCGCCGACAAACTGGCCGCCTTCGAACTCTTCTACGCCGAGACGCTCGGCTGGGGTTGGGACGCCGACCAGATGATGCCGAGGCCGCCGAGAAATAACGACAACCCCTGGTCGCTGGAAAACCCCCTCCGACAGAGGATGCTTCAAGATCTCAAGTTCAGGAATCTGTCTGTGAGTACCCAACTCTCATATATCCGCTGGGTTGGCTATTTCGCAACCTTCCACAAGGAGTCTCCGGACGCTCTCGGGATGAAAGATGTTCGCGACTACCTGGTCCATCTGATGGAGGTAGAGGGGAAGTCTCCCAGCAGTTTCACGGTAGCCAGCTCCGCGCTGAGATTCTTGTACGCGAACACCTTGGGGCGCCCCTGGGCGCTGGAGTTCATCCCCGTTCCCAAGCGCGAGAAGCGACTGCCTCTCATCCTCGACCCCACGGAGATCGCTCACTTCATAGACTCCGCACCCGGCTTGAGAGACCGGGCCATCGTTATGACCACCTACGGCGCGGGCCTACGCACCAACGAGGTCGCCCACCTCAAAGTCACCGACATCGATAGCAAGCGGATGGTGATTCGGGTCGAGCAGGGTAAGGGGTCCAAGGACCGCTATGTCATGCTGTCCCCGCGATTGCTCGAAGAGCTTCGCGCCTACTGGAAGGCCGCACGGCCCAAAACATGGCTGTTCGGAGGTGATTCCCCAGCATCGGGATATACGGTTCAGGCGGCCGTCAAGAGAACCGAGAAGGCCGCCGGTTTGTCCAAACCCGTCACGCCGAAGACGCTCAGGCACTGCTTTGCCACTCATATGCTTGAGAGCGGTGTTAGGATTGAGCAGATTCAGTTGCTCATGGGCCATTATGTTGCGTGAAAACGACCCTGGATGTCTATTCCCACGTCGTTCTCTCGATGTAGAGCGAGGTGGCTGAGCAGGTAAGCAACCTGCTCTATCGGCGAGTCTGACCTCCAGCCGAGGGGCCAGGCCTCGGCCTGGCCGCCGGCCATCCGGCCGGCTCCCTCTTCTCTTGAAACCTATCTTTTAAAAAAGACTTGCTGACCCTGTTCCAGTTCCACTCGATGGCCTGGAACAGGGTCTTCTTCTTCACCGTCGTCGTGTGGTGGACTTCGTAACGGCTGCGCCTTGCAAAGGGAGCAAGTCCGCTCGGGCACCTAACTTTCCGGCCTGAACCCAGGTCTCTTCGGCGGAGTTGTCCCCTTTGTCCACGCCTCTCCCGGCCGGTCTCGAATTGTGCTCACAGTGCGTACACAATCTCCAGCCTCGAGATTCCGCATACACCGTGTGCGTAATCTCAAGATCTCAAGTTCAAGAGGGGTTAGTTTTTGCTGGGCAAAACGGCAAGTAGCATGGCTGATTCGGAAGAAAAAAGTTCACTGGCTCTCCAGGCTATCGGATATCGTGGCACCACCCTGGATGCTGCAGAGAAAATCGTCACTGGTGGATTTCTTCCTAGCAGTAGCCCTTGGGAATGGCTCGGCCACGGAATTTACTTTTGACAGGACGCGCCGAATCGGGCAGGGGACTGGGCCAGAGAATGGCACGCCTCAAAAGGATACGATGGGCCCATAGCTGTCGTGGCGGCGCTAATTGATCTTCACAACCTCGTAGACCTGCTCGACCAGGTCGATATGAAGCTGGTGAGCGAGTATGCCGAAAAGTTCGAATCAAGGATGACCCACCTGGATAGCAAGCTGAAAAACAAGTATCCCGTTCATAGGCTTGACTGCGCTGTTTTCAACTTCTTAACGAACGTGTTTTCATCGAAAGGTAGAGTCGCTCGCGGATACCGCGCCGCCTGTGTTGAAGGCAAAGCGATCACGACTGGCTCTCCAATTTACGACAGGAGTCACGTCCAACTGGCCGTCATTGAGCAGGACGCGATTCTAGAGAAATGGATAGTTTAACAGATGCTTGAAATCGAGAAGACTGACAAAGCTGAGAGTTCTATCCACCTCCCGGACGGGCGCATCAGCCCGGACAAAGCCATCAAACTCGTCTGCAAGCTGATGGACGAAATGTCCGACGAAGAGTTTATTAGACTGGCCACACAGCCGGTGGTTCTTAAGGGGCCCGGCGGCCAACCCTTAGAGGAGCCGAAAGAGGACTGATTTCTGTTCCGGGACCCTCCCGCACGATATAGGCACACTAGCGCTCCCAGAAATCTCAAGAAACCCCACAACCACGCGCCTCCTCGCTCTATGACACGCTCATTCGCCAAGAGCGACAGGGAGTTTGGAGCAAGTTGAGAGAGGTTGGAGAGGAGAGAGAAAGCTAGGCTTTATGGGGTTTCTGGGACTTGGAGAAATCTTGACTTTGGAAGGGATTGGGCCTGTTTTGCGGAGTTGGCACACAAATCGGCACACTGAATCAGTGAGCTTATTCTACTTCTTTGAGTCTTCAGCTTTCTTGGTTTGGGAAGGAACTGAGATCACTCTGGACACCTGCTTTTCTGAGGGCCACTGACGAACTTCATTGGCAACGGATCTGACATGAACCCAGCGAGAGTTTTTCTTACTTGTTTCTTTTAGCTTAAATTTACTCATCTGAGTTTGAGACCAACCTTTCAAGAAGCTCCATAGCATCTTTTTCTCGGTCGAAGTAAGAGATCCTTGACAGTGGGACCCGAGGTGATGCCGTGACCCGCTCCCACTCTACGATCTCACCGTTCTCTTTCCTTTTGACGGGATATCCAGCGCTCCATCCCATCGAAAAAAGGTCTGAATAACGCCGAGCTCCGATTCCGACGAACGGCTCAAACTTAACCTTGGTGCGTTTTGTTTGATCACAACTTTGACAACGTTCACCCTCAGCACCGACCGTTATCGAATCTGAATGTAACTCAAGCGCCTTGCTCTTTGGATATGGCTCGACAAACAGTACTCTCGAAATGCCAGCCGCGACAATATGTTTCGCACAATTGTGACAGGGAAAAGTGGTCGCGAAAAGAGTTGCGCCTCGAATACGAGCGCCTATTCTTGCTGCTGAGAGCAACGCATCCATTTCAGCGTGAACAATTCTTCCAAACTCTGTCAAATCTACAAGTCGGGTCTCTCCGAATAATCGGTATCCCTCTTTCAACAGATCCTCGTCACTGCCATCAGGGATTAGTTCTTTCGACGCCAGCTCACGAACCAGCTCAAGGATTATTTGCTCTTTCTGTTTCTCGTTGGAATCGTATCCCAGTTGGAACTCTCGATGATCCGCCACACCTGGCCAGTAGAGACCTCCACCGGCCTTGGGAACATCGTTGCACCCGGTTGCTATCACGTCGCCATTTTCCGAGAAGATTGATGCCCCAACTTGACGAGAAAGGTCGGAAGAGCGAAGAGCTGCAGCGAACGCCATGTACATCCCATATTCTTCCTGAGTGGGTGTATGATAAGGATAACCGAACACCAAATCCAAGAACCGCTGGAGTTGCTCTCGAACTTCTTGCCGACGGTCTACCCACAAGAAAACGTCTGCTTGTGCAAATGTCTTCCTCGTTTGTTGCCCTAGATCACTTGACTCTGACTGGTCCCTCTTCATCAAGAAAGCTGCTTCAGTTTCCGTCATTCCCTTCTGCCCAGTCAGATAGCTGAAGCGCTCTTCAACGTCACTATGGAGCCCAATCAGAAAAAAGCCGTTACCGTAGATTTTTCGAAGGGTGGCAACCTCCTTTGGATGTTTCAGTGAGCGAATGTAAAAGCAGCAAGGCCCCTTTTTTTCTTTTCTGAATCTGGAGATGTCTGCCACCGCACAGAGTGCCATACTATCCCCACGATTCCAGTCTTCTCTCATATCGTTGCCAGCATCCATAAGTTTGGAGGCTCGCTGGAACGACGTAGTGTCTTCAAGTTCCTCAAAATCAGACAAAGAGCTGCTGAGTCTGACTTCAACGAATTCGTATCGGTACTGCTTGACACAGTCTTCCAAGACCCGCGCGAACTGCTCCTGATCAGTTCCAAGTGGGCAAACACTCGCAAAAACAAGCTCACTTCTTTTTTCAACCTTATCCATAGTAGATTGCCTCCTCAAACTCTATGGTTGACATCTCGTCCAGTTTGCCCTCACTGAAACCAAGGGTTCTGTTCTCTTGAGAAGACCGGCTGTTGAAGCCAAGTCCCGTTTTTTCGAAAGCAAACGCTAAGGAATGTCAAGCTGTTGGAATCATCAAGGTAGATATCAGGAAACAGCTCACAGATAGCTCGGTCCTCTTCTGATAGCCAATTGGCCCAGAAGCCCTCTGTTTCTGATAGTGGAGCAGCGTAGCCCACCTCAATTCTTGAGTGCAGTAGGACACCAAACGTAGGCCTACTGCTCAGAAATGCCGGTTCCTCTATTGCTCTTTGCCGATATTGTTCCGCCTTCGTTACCAGTCGATCGCGAGCCATCTTTGGGAAAAGGCGCTCAAGTTCTTGGCGGTCTCTCTTTGCTTCCTCCGGCTTGTCAAGTTCTTTTTGCAGGAAATCGTTTTTTTGTGCCTCGGTTGCAAGCTTCTCGAACTGTTGCTCCCGTCTCTCTCGATCGATGGCTCTCTTCCCTGGCATATCCCCCGGAGAAAGCACATTAGTGACTTCGAAGTAAACGCTCTCATTGCCCAACTTGATCTCCACGTCCGGAGGGTCGGGTTTACAAGCGAAAACCTTCCCCCCACTTACCTTGTGAAGCCCTAATGAGACCATGAATTTGGCGGCAACCCCCAGCTCCTGAAGAACCTTTCCGGGGTTTCCTTCAAATGGAGCCGCAGGCCAGGCCTCCTTGTCCCAACAAGCTTCAATAATCTCTTTCGGAACGAGTCCCTCCTCCCTAGCCCTCCTGAAAAACTCTTTTCTCTCAGCCTTTGACAATGAGTCTACTCCCTCTCAAACCCATGACTATCAAACTTGAGATGTTGAGCATTCTCGGTGACGGTGCGAACTAGGTGAGTCGTAGCACCATCCTGGAGCTTGGCCTGGATGTCGAGGGTGATTGTGATTTCGGCGCCTTCGAGAGCGGCGAGGTGGCTGATGACTTCTGAGGCGATCTTGCCGGCTTGAGGGCCGACGGAGAGGGGGTCGAGGGTGACGCTGCCGTGGAAACGGCGGGGTAGTTGTTCCACCTCGGCTGGGCTTGGTTCGCCGTCACCAGTCGTCGGCACGGTGATTCCGACACCTCCGTTGCTTCCTGCAGTGGCAGGCACTGTTATTCCCCGGGCCTCGGCGGCTTTTTTGTCGGCGTCTAGTTGAGCTTCGGCGACTTCCGCCTTGACGACCAGGCCGTTCATTCCGACTCCGTTGGCATCGCCGTGATCACCGGCGACGACGCCCTGGTATCGTTTGCCCGCCTCGTCGTAGGCTCTTGCATAAGCGAAGCTGTTCTGGAACCAGAGCATCTCGCTAATTCCGCTTCTGACTGCTTCAAGAATTAGCTTTTGTGGGTCCTGAAGCTTGGGCAGATAGTTATAACTACCGAAGTCTTCCGCAAGTTGTTGGAGCGACACATGATCGCCGCGCCAAAGCGGTATTTTATCCATCTCTAGGCGAAGAAGCTCGCCTCCGTAAGTGGTCAGGAGGACCATGTCCGCCAAGAGCTTCTGCGCGGCTCGTACTGCGAGTGACGGGGAACCGGTCGTTAGTTTACTTGCTTCCCAGGTCAGGGCTTCCGAAGGCTCCTCTTGAGAAGGGTAAAGAAGCCATTGATAGACCTCTGGGAGACGCGCCTCTACGCTGCTGTCAGCGGCGTTCTTTTGGGTCTGGGCTTGTTTGCGCTGTTGGGGATCGAGATTGCGGCTCTCCCATTCATTCTCGATGGTTTCCCAGGCCAGGTAGCGGCAGATCTCTTCCGTCAGATCGGTCAATCGAGTGCTGTCTGCGGCTAGAAAGACGAGGCTGTTACGATAGGTGCGTGGAGCGTTTCCGCGGGATTCGAGGATTGATTGTGCAGCCGCCAGGCCCGGGCTGTCATCGCTCTTTGAATAGGGATGTTCCGAGCGGAGAACGACGAGACGCAGGTCCATCTCGTCGGAGACGTCCTGGCTTGCGTGGGGGAAGAGGTGGATCTTGGCAAAATCACCACGCTTCGAAAGATTATCCCGAAGACGCCGTTCGATCTCGGTGGCGACGCGGTCTGGCTCATTCTGATACTGCTCGGCCAGTTCACCCGCCAACTTTGTGACGGTAGGTTGAGTGGAGTACCAGTAACTTGCTTCGTTGCTGTAGAGATAGGTTGCCGAACTTGCCATGCGCCGAAGTGCGTCACCGAAGACGCCTGCGGATTCACCAGGTACCATACACCCCAGGCGTATCCTACGGTCTTCCAAGCCGCGGTGAGCGGCTTTGCTTAGAGGTGCGGACCCGAGATAGATCGTCCTTGCAACCCGACGACAGGCGTGGAACTTCCCGAGGCTAGGAATTTCACCGTCCAGGCGCAGAGGGAGCGAGTTCGGCCCATCTACATCCTTTTCGATGACCGGCACCCAGTTGTCGCTCAGATTTCGAGTCATTTCATGCTGAACCCGCGGGTCGTCGATGGTGATGTGCGCGGGCATAATTAGCGGGTTCTGGTCACCCTTTTCCCAAAGGGAGTGAATAACGGCAGCCATGAGTCGAAGGACGCCACGAGTCCGTTGAAACTTCACCAGGGTCGACCAATCGGTGTAGAGCCTGTCGAAGATTTCGGGATGAATCGGATAAGCCGCTTTGATCCGCTTTTCGTAATCGGATTCCCGGCATTCCGGAGGAAACTCCTGATGCTGGGTGCGATACATTTCGGCGAAGGCTTTGGCCACGACGTCGCGCTGCTGAAACTGCTTCTGACCGGTCAAGGGCTGAAAGAGCCGTCGGCGCACGATCTCGAAGCCCTCTTCCGCACTTGCTGGACGCCAGGCGGAGTCGATGCGTCCTACGACGTTTCGGAGGCGTTCCAGGGCCTGGCGTCCACGATGGCCACCAACCTCGACATCGTCTACTTTGGGCGATGCTCCGCTGGTGTCTGAGGCCGGAAGACTGATGACCAATACGCAGTTGTTAGCAAGTTTGGCACTCTCGGTCAGGGCCTGTGCGAAAGTGAACTGTGTGTCGAAGTTACCGCCGGGAAGGTTATTGTCGTCGTGGAGCTGGCGCGCGTAGGCGACCCACTCGTCTATGAGGATGAGACAAGGCCCGTAGTCTGTGAACAGCTGCCGAAGGGTGTCGCCGGGGTTAGTAGCCTTCTCATCGTCTGCTTGCACAAGCGCGTATCCGGCCGCTCCCCCCAGTTGCCACGCCATCTCACCCCACAGCGTACGAACCACGGTACCATCGGGTTTGACCGAAGGGTTTCCGGGTGAGATCTTGTTTCCAACTAGCACTGCACGCCGAACACTTGGGAGGTTGGTGACTTCAGCTTTGGTCAGCACCTCTTCCAGGCCGGGTAACTCGGCAGGCTTAACTCCAGAGAACAGATGATAAAGAGCAAGCATGGAGTGTGTCTTGCCGCCCCCAAAGTTAGTCTGGAGCTGAATAACCGGGTCCCCTCCCGCGCCCGTGACGCGGCGGATAGAGCCCAGGAGCATCCTTCGTAGACTCTCGGTTAGATAAGTTCGGCGGAAAAATTCCACAGGATCGCGATACTCGGTCGAGCCCTCACGTCTATGGACTTGCCACAGGTCGGCCGCGAATTCTGCTTGTTGATATCTACCGCTCGCCACGTCCTGGTGAGGGTCTACTACTTGACGCCAGGGCGTAAGACCGGCAACTGGAGCCGTATCGATAGGGACACTGGCGGCCTTACGTTTCCGATCACTGGCCTGTTTATCGAACTTGACGCGAAGTAGCTCCATCTTCATTGGTCCAAGTTCAGACGCCTCGGTTGCACCCACTGCGGTTAAAAGGCGCTCGGATGAGTCCATAACGCGGTAGGTGTCGTCACTCGAAAGAGGCTCCTGGTGGGCCCACCGATTTCGATACTCCAGAAGCTCACTCACGAGGGAACGCTCAGCGTGTCCTAAAGTGTCCCTAAATGTAGCGTTCCACTGCTCCCACATGATTTTCAAGAGCGGTGCTGCATCGAGATGAGGGGTGTTGTCATCCTGCCATACAAGGTCACGCCTCCAGCGCGAGGTGACCTCATTGATCCAATACTTCCCGTGTTGGGCCTCGAGTTCTCGCTCGATGAATGGGCGAAGCCCATCCTTCAGAAGGTCCAAGGCCTTCCCTACACGGTCACGGTTAGTTGTCGCCACTAAATTCTCTCCCGGTTTTGTTCTGGCATACCAACCCCATCAAAATAGCTCTCCCTGATCAGCGCCGACGCTTACAGGAGCGGCGGTTTTCATTTCCTGGGCAAGGCGAGTGATTTCGGGGAAGCTTTGAACGAGGGAATTGTAGGCTAGGGCGTCGGCGGCACGTTTTTTGCGTTCACACAATTGATAGAGGCGGTAGCAGAGTTCTCGGGCGACTTCGGCTTTGCTGCCGAGCTTGCCCACCAAGGCTGCTGCGGCATTTTCGCCACCGGTATTGAGGACTCGGATCAGGTGGTGGACGGTTTCCCAGACGGTGAGGCGTTTTTCGGTTTCTGGGTCCCACTCAGGATTGAGATCTTCAGGCGAAAGCAGGCGCACTTTACCTCCTTTGGAGAGGAGAATGCCAGCCTCCTCGGCACCGCGAACGCTGGTATTTTTTGCTTTGGAGAGCGTTTCAGCAACACCGTAATCGCCCTCGGCGAACCCGTATTGTTCAAACCAAGCCAGAGCCCAGCGGGTGTCAGCGTCGAAGTCGCCTTCCTGTTCGGTGAGTGTTTCATCCAGAACCTGGTTTATGGCCACCAGAGCGTCGCGAACGGACATCTGGCTGCCATCGGCATTGAGAACTTTGCCGTAACGGGTAAATATTGCCATGCCTGGACCGATTGCCGATTGTGCGAGGTCCACCGGTGCGATATTACCGCGCTGAAGATGGACTAGAGCGTCTGATAGCTCTGAACGAAGGGCCCTAAGAAAGTCCCGGCGGGTGACCGCTGGGGCGGATTTCGGGCGTTTACGGCAGACCAGGACAATGCTCGATGCTAGGGCGTTTGTCCCCGAGCCTATCATCCGATTGGAGAGTTCCGTCCGCATCGGCCAGGTACCGCTGAGTGAGAAGCCGGAGCCAATTACAGCATCCAGAAATGTTTCCCAGCCTGTACTGACAGCGTCTTCCGTGCCTTTCTTTTCCGCTTGCTTGAAAGCGTAATAGATGGTGACTGGAAAGGCCGGATGAACCTGTGATGTCAGCAGTGTGAAAACCTGGGTCATTCCATCTAGGAAAAATGCTTCCGCTTTGTCTCGCCCGTCATGGCGATAGGGCGAAGCTATCAGTTCCTCTGCCTTGGGTACCGCCATCGTCGCAAACAACCTGGGCACATGGCTCCTAAGAGATTGCCTTAGCCATACATAAAAAAAATCTGACAGATCAGCATAGCTAATGTTGTCATAATAAGGCGGGTCAGTCGAAACCACTTTATTAACTGAAAGCTCTTGAGTTCCAGCTCCCGCTTGTGTGGCATGGCCTGGACGGTCAGCTCTACTCATCGCGCCTGTGATTCTCAAGTTATCCGAACTGTATTTTACTGCTTTTAGCCAACAGATCGAGGTTGAGCCAAGAACGTTAGATTCAGGAAAATCCCAGGTCATGGGTATGGCCTGCCTCTTGAACGTTTGCATGACTTGTTGGCCCGACGGTTTCCAAGTCGCTATCGTGCTGTTATAGTCGCACAGACGACTAATGGCAAACGCTAAGTACACCGCCACTGCCTCTCCGTAGGCAGAAGCCCCTGTTCCCCCGTCTTCCAACCCTCGTTCGTCATTACTAAATCCGCCTTTGAGGGCGTCCTCCTTCACCCTGTCCCGGGCTTCACCCACTAGTCCAGAGAAGGTGTTTAGGGCCACAAGTTGCCGGGACGTGAAGAGGTCACCGAACTTGGTCAGCCCGTACTCCACTACGTTGGTACGCCCAGGCCAGTGACATATCTCGGCTTCTGGAGCCCAGCCAGGTTCAGCTGATTGGGCAATTCCTTCCATTTCCTTCGTCGGGGCAACATAAATACGGCCCGGTCTACCCTCAAGTACCACTGCCATCAATCTGGTGCCGATTCTCTTATTCATTCCCTCAGCTCGGATGTACTCGTAAGTAATTGGAACAGTGGAATTGACCGAGGACACCAAGCAACGAAACCCAGCTCGCTTACCCGCTGAAGTTCCTAGCTTAGCCGTCTTCAGCTCCTTTGGCTTACCGACCCTAACCTCGAACCAATACTTGTCGCCTTCCACAATCGGCTCGACGTAGGCTTCCTTCCCTTTCTTGGTTGACAGCATAAAGTTTGAGATTAAAGGTACGTCCACGTGAGAAAAGGCCGGATTTGGGCTCTTCACAGTTCGAGCCCAAAGCCAGGCGATCACAGTGAGCTCCTGGCCTTCGTACTGCTTCAGGTCGGGTCGCTTTCTGACCATCTCGGTTGTTATCTTGACCTTTGGGAAAAGGTGTCCTATGCGCTCCTCGGCCCTAGCTCGGATCCACTGCCCGTAAAAACGTACATCTTGAGCCAGTCCCTCGACGCCCTTCCAAATCCTATCGAAAAGCTCTTTGCTTTCGTGTGCCTCCGGATTTACCGGAGGAAGTCCAGCAAATTTGGGTGGGATCTCAATCATGGCTTTGTTGATCAGTACCGCCACGGGGTTCAGGTCGCTCGCATAAGCCTCCAAGCCCAGTCGCTGAGCCTCTAGGGGGAGAGCACCACCTCCGGCGAACGGATCGTGGAATCCCGGCAGCTTGTCAGGATTGAAGAGTTCCGCAGCCTGGGAATGGTCGGCATTGTCCTCACACGTGCGGCGCCAGCACTTCCGAATCTCCTCGCGCGCCTTCTCAAGAACCTGCTCGTTGGTGGTGTGCTCCCACATCACTAGATCCTCAATGATTTGAAAGAGTCGCTGCCGCTCGGCTTCTTGGTCGGCCTCCGTAGGAAATAACTCCGGCCAGGAGGACGGGTCATCGACCATCTGGGCGAAGACTACGGCTCGGGCTGCGGCCAGAGGTCGCCTCGCCCACCAGTGGTGCAGGCCCCGCGGGTGGGCGCCGATACCGGGTTGTTTCTCTTTGGCATTCGCAGTATTTATTGCTTCTAACGGCAACGCCACCTCGATTAGTTTCTTTCGATAATTTCGACTCTCACTCAATGCTCTATTCCTAACTCGGCGCTTGCGCCTTTTCCAGCAACCCCTTGAAGTCGTAATTCAGACTCGTTACGCCAAAATCCGGCTCTACGTTGAAGGGTTCTCGAAGGTAATACACTTTATGATTCGACTCGTCCAAGAACTCCACAATAGCCACTATGTAGTCCTCAGGCTTGTTCAGCGCCGTCAAAATCTCATTTCGAGTGAAAGTGATACTCGCAGCACCCGTCACGCGCCCCTTGACCTCGATAAACCGGAGGCCGCCCTTGGGCTTCCTGCTCTCGATGTCGTAGCCCAGCTTGTCTGTCTCGCGGTCCGCCGGTTCGAACCCAAGTTCTCTCTCCGTTGCCATCACTATGGCGCGTGCCCGTGCACCGCGGGCCTGGAGGTCAGCTCTCTCCACTGTCTCTGTGGTCTGGCCCTTCATAGCCATCAATAGCCCCGCCGGGACGACTAGGACACCGCCCATAACCACAGGAGGAAGCGGCGCTATCTGAGCCTCCAGATCCAATTCCTCGAGTCGCTTCTGCAGTCTCGCACGCAATACATCCGCCCGCTTCTGGGCCTCGTTAGAGTTCAGCTTAGCATTCTGCTTCCCGGCTTGCTCCTGCATTTTCAAGTCCTGAGCCCTGTGGTCCCAGTAGGCGATCTCTTTCACTAAACGTTCACGTACGGCCGCACGTGTCTTCCCGATGAGCCCTATCCTGGCTTCCTTTACCTCTCTCAGGTGTTCCGGAACAACATGGGCGACGGCGTGAACCTGGGCTTTCTTCTCAAGCCCACTATCGATCCAAGAACACTCGGGGCGTTCAAGGATCTTGACGGCCGCAGGGTCGCTCTCGCTGAGCGCCCTGTAGTCCAGGTAGGGTGCGTATTGCAGATGACGTGTTGTGCCATCAGGCAAAAGCTCGACGTAAAGCATCCGTTTCGACACGGTGCGCCTGTCATCGGTGCGGGTTCGAAGCGCGTCCTGGATGCTGTGTTCCAGATAGAAAAGGAGCCTCGGCTCCATTCCGTGGTCTCTGTCGTCCACCAGAATGGTTCCCTGTTTGAGAAGGTTTCGATGTCGCTCCAGTGTGAGGTCGAGCACGGAGTCGAGTAGCGGATGCCCAGGGCACACGAAAGCGGCGGGAGGTTTACCAGTGACGCTGAGCAGCGTCTTCTCAAACGCAATTCGCTCGTATCGCTCCAGCACCGGTTCACCGACACCGATCATCCTATCCCGTTGCCGTATTTGCGCGGGTACGTGCCGGACCTCATATCGTCTTGGCTCACGCGTAAGAAGCTTGCCACCCAGGAGAGCAAAAGCCTCACGAAAGAAGGACTCGATGTAAAAAGGCTGTAGGCGCCTGGCCTGAGCCCGCTCCATCTTCTCCCGGATGCGCTGAAGCTTACTGTGGTCCATCGCGTCGTGGGCCAAAGCGTGGTCCTCGAAGAGCTTTTGGAGTTCGTCCTGATTGAGCGCGGAATCCACAGCGGTCTCCAGTCGTGCCATGACCTCTGGTTGATGTCCGTAGCGGATAGCTTCAATCAACAGGTCCTTCAGGGGCTTGCCTTCGAAAGCGAGCTTGCCAAGAACATCGAACACCTTACCTTTCAGGGTCTGGTTGGCTTGATCTAGTTTGTCCAGCAGACGCCGATACACGTCGCCCTCCCTGGTCTCGTCCGCCACTAAGTTCCAGAGGTGGCAAACCTCGGTCTGACCGATCCGGTGAATACGACCAAATCGCTGCTCTAGACGGTTCGGATTCCAGGGAAGGTCGTAGTTCACCATGAGGTGCGCTCGCTGCAGGTTGATCCCCTCACCGGCTGCATCAGTGGCCAGAAGCACCTTCACCTCGGGGTCGTGACGAAACGCCTCCTGCACCTTGAGCCGCTCCTCGCGACCGACACCACCGTGAATGCATACCACGGCTTCCTCACTTCCCAGAAGTGTCCGAATCTTCGTCTCTAGATAGCTCAGCGTGTCCCGATGCTCGGTAAATATCACGATCTTTTGAGTCACGGCTGGAGTCACGTTGGCCGGTTGGTCGTAAGGGGACGGCGGGGGGCGCTCGGCCACCCGATCCACGTACCCACCTTTGCTGAAGATTTCGTGCAAGAGGGTGGCAAGCTCTCGCCACTTGGCATCGTCTCCCCGCGTTTTTACCGTTAGGGCGAGAGTTTCCAACTCCTGAAGTCGTGCAATCTCGATCTTGAACTCACCTATGGAACGTGCGGCGGTGGCTTGGTCGAGGATCTCCTCTTCTGCCTTCTCCCATTCCGTCTCAAGGGCGTCCTCGATATCTTCGAGGTCTTCTTCGTCGTAGTACACTGGTGAGAAGTCGCGGCTCTGGGTCACCTGACCACCACGATGCAACACTTCCAACTCTCGCAGACGGCTTTCGAGCCTTTCCCGCCTTCGCCGAAGCGATTGATAGATCGCCTCCGGTGACGAGGCCAGGCGCCGTTGAAGAATGGTGAGCGCAAAACCCACGGTGCCGGACCGTCGGTCTTTTTCTAAAGCCTCGGCTCTGTTGAACTCCTCCCGCACATACTCTGTGACCTCCTTGTAGAGTTCGGCGGCGGTGTCGGTAAGTCGATAAGGAACCGTATAGGCCCGACGCTCTGGAAACAGGGGCTTCCCGTCGAACTTAAAGAGATCTTCCTTGACCATCCTGCGCATCATGTCTGACACGTCGGAAGTGTGGGCCCCATCCCGAAAACGCCCCTCAAATCTATCGCCATCTAGGAGCGCCATGAAAAGCTGGAAGTCCATTTCCTTGCCGTTGTGAGGCGTCGCGGACATCAGGAGAAAGTGACGGGTGACGGTAGAAAGCAACTGTCCCAGCCGATACCGTTTGGTATACTTTGTCTCGCCCCCGAACACCGTAGCCGACATCTTGTGAGCCTCGTCGCACACCACCAGGTCCCAACGGGCATCCGGAACTTTGAGCTTCTCCTGTAGGTCTTCATCGCGGGAGAGCTTGTCCAGGCGCACGATCACCAGGTCGTTCTCCATGAACCAGTTCCCGGTGCGTGAAGCGTCCACCTTATCGTTGGTGAGAATCTCAAAAGGGAGGTGGAAACGCCGATAGAGTTCGTCTTGCCACTGCTCAGCCAGGCTGCCCGGACAAACGATGAGGCAACGTTTCAAGTCTCCTCTAGCGATCAACTCCTTAATCAGGAGGCCTGCCATGATAGTCTTGCCTGCCCCGGGATCGTCGGCCAGGAGAAACCGAAGAGGCTGCCGTGGGAGCATCGACTCGTAGACCGCCGTGATTTGGTGAGGCAACGGCTCTACCAGCGAAGTGTGAACAGCTAGCACAGGGTCAAAGAGGTGAGCCAGTCGGATCCGCATGGCCTCAGACACCAGGCGAAAGAGTTCCCCGTCAGCTTCAAAGCCCCACGGGCGTCCCTGCTCGGTCACCAGACCGATGGTCGCTTCGTCCTCCCGATACAGCAAACGGTTGTCAACTCGGCCGTCCTGGGTCTTATAGGTTAGCTCAAGGGCCTCGGTGCCAAACCAGTTGACACTAACGACCGTCACCGGTTGGTCCGGCAAGATCCCCCTCACCACAGCCCCCGGGACAACCTGCTCTAGATTTGTGGCAGTCATCTCCATGAACCCCTGGGTTCTCTTTTCATCAGTCTTCCCCTCGAAGATTGGTCAGATTCTGCATCATTTCGCGTCTGGGCGACATCTTCTGTCAGTCCGCTTCAAATTGTTGACAGAAACAAGCCCTCCAGCTTTCATGGTAGGGGGTAAAGATTGGGGGTCAGATGACTGGAAAGAAACGAACTCTAGCAAAGCGGGGCGCATCCGACAAAACCGAAGAGTTTTCTCGAGACAGGATTCGTCTATTAAGCCAACTGCAGAAGGGCCAGACCAAGAGCCTGAAGTCCAAGGTCATACACGTACTGGCCGACGACCCATCCACTCGAGATTGCGACCGGCTATTAGTGCGACGGCTCTTCCAAAGATTCTATCCATCGAAGATTGTGGACGACCGAATTCACCTCGATGACCTCGACCAACTGCCGAAAGCCTACGACATTCAACGATACCGAGCGCATATCCAAAACAGCCTCGGCCTGTTCCGAGCAAGCCCTGAGATTCGAGAGCAGCGTGCCCGAATGCGCTCAAAGAAGGAAGTGGAGTTCTCGGAGTTTTCGACCGAGAAAGCCCTCTTTATCTACTGTGACGAGAGCGGTTTGGCCTCGAACTACACCGTGGTCGGTTCATTCTGTAGAGGCCAAGTATCCGGCGAGCCGCTATTTCCCCTAGACGAGGTCCACGCCCAATTCGGTGAAGATAAAGAATTCAAGTTTAGCAAGGTAAGGAAGCAGAGCCTCGATACCTACTCTCGATTCCTGACATCCGTCCTCGCGACCACTGCCCCTTGGTCCGTGCACGCACTCTGGCTAGAAAATCAGCGAGCCGCTTCTCGCTCCCAAGAGGATCGGGTGTGGGCAATGCTACGACTACTTGCCGGAGAAGTCATACTCCGACAGGTCCAGACGCAACGCTTCTCTCCGCCCTTCAAAGTCTATTTCTTGAAAGACAGCGATAGCGGGCAGGATGAACTTAGGCTCAAAGACCTGCAGAGAGAACTCTTGGCCGATATCGGCCAGCACTCCAAGACCACAGGAGTGACTCTGGAATTGCTGCGGGCCGAGGACTCCAAAGAGACACCCGGGATTCAAGTAGCCGACCTGATCACTGGCAGCTTCTCTCGAATCAAGAACCAGCCAGACGGCGATGGTCTAAAAGACAGGTTCGCTACAGAGGTCTTGAAAAAAATCGGCTACCTCCCTGCTGGGCGGAACCATGATCGAGTCTCTTTCATAGATTTCCTCACAGCGGACCCGCTCGCTAACGACAAAAAACGCAAGAGAAAACGTTAGAAGGCTCGTCGTGCCAGGGGCGAGCCCATCTTCCTCTTCCGAGAACGATAGGTTCATTCGGGGGAGTGTGGACAATGCCGCGTCGTGGAAGGGCAGATACCTGGGAGGGAGCGAGATAGTTGAGAGGGGCCCTCCCACGGCGCTTGGATAAATTCCGAATTTACCTGGGTGGGGACCCGAAAGATTAGTGCTCGAGAATTTATCCACATTGACCACACTGCGACGGCTATGGCCGGGGCTAGAGGATGGAAAGACCACTGGGAGGTCCTTCCCACTGGTCAGCTGATCTTTTTTTGTAGATTTGTTTTTTTGGGAGAGGGCCGGGCCTTTCGGCCCGGTGGGGTGGCCAAGGTCGGTGGTTCTGAAGAAAGGGTTCGGGTCATCGATACCTGGGAGGGAGGGGAACCAGGCCTGTGGCCTGGTTCGCGGAGGTTCTCAGTCGGGAGCGATTTGCTCCCAGGTGTGTTGGAACTCTTCACTTTGGACCAGCTCATATAACCGCTCGGTCAGTTTGCGAAGAAAGCCGGCCCCGCCGTTCTCTTTGACCCAGTCCATCACTTCGGGTTCCAGTCTGACGGTCATCTGGGGCGCACCGCGATGGGACTTGCCCTTCTCTTTGGGATAGACCCGGGGGCGTCCGACCGTGCCGGTTTCCTGCTCGCCCTCGCGCCTCATTCGTTGGTAGTGCATGGAGCAAAGGCCGCGGGCGACAGCCTTACGATCACAGCCTTCTTCTGAACAGGTATCCGGCACCCGATCACTTTAGGTGGTTGTGATTTTTTTGTCAAACAATTGCATCCCACTTATTGACATGCTCATTTTCATCGCTTATGATTAATTTGTGAATCACACATATAGATTGGAGATTTGAAAATGTGTCAGAGGAACTACGAATCAACTACCGATAAGGCGCTGCGCCTTATTGAAAACCACCGGGTCATCCTGACCGGATTTGGAACGGCGCTGGTCATCGGTGACAACGACACCTATGAGGTGGAGAAGAACGGCCTTAATTGGTCCTGCGACTGCAAGTGGGCGAGGTTCAGGGGAGCCTGGAAGGACTGCTCCCACATCATCGCTGTCAAGCGCGCCCGCAAAGAGCCCCAGAGCCAGGTAGCGGTGGCTCGCCTGGCCGACCTACTAATGGAGGCGAAAGTTGGGTAAGGAACTTCAGTTTTACACAGTACGGGAGATCGCGGAAATCCTCCGCTTGAGTGACTGGAGCGTTTACGAGTGCATTCGTCAGGGGCTGCTTCCGAGCGTACGCATCGGGCGCAAGGTCCGGGTTGAATCCCAGGCCTTCCACGCCTGGGCGGCCGGAGGCGGTACGAGTTACGACAGCCTGGAGCAGCAAGCAAGCTGAGCGCAAGGAAGACCTGGCGGTGGGTTCCCCACCGCCTTACCGGCCCCGCTTCGCGGGGCCTTTTTCTTAAGGAGGAATCATGGCAGGACAACTTATCAATCGTGGTGAGCGGAAATGGCTGGTCCGAATCTATCTCGGGCGCGACGTGGTCACTGGGAAGCGCAAATACCATAACAAGACTGTTAAGGGGAGCAAACGGGATGCTCAGAAGTAC
>JBJHCR010000075.1:16903-21623 GCA_050486105.1 Vulcanimicrobiota bacterium | reverse complement strand
GGCTTGAGCCACGTCTCGCAGATACACCGGACGACCCTGAAAGCTGCCGAGGACCACATCGGCCAGTTGCTCCCCCGACAGAGCTCGACTGGCCAATCGAACGATCTGCTCCTCTTCCATCCAGGTTAGGGTTCCGGCGGAACGGTCTACGTTGGCTCCATCCACCGCTCTTCGCAGGCCGAGGATAGATAGGCCGTAAGCAGCTAAGCGATCGCGATCCACCACCACTTGAGCCTGACGCTTATAGCCGCCGAAGGCATAGACCGACTCCACATTGTCGGCTCTCTTGAGTCTTGTCACCAGGGTGTTGTCCGCAAATTCCCGAAGTTCGATGGGATCCCAGTCGGGTGCGGTGAGAGCCAGTTTGAGAACCGGGAGATTCAAGGGGTCGATGGGCAAAATCCAGGGGGGCCTGAGGTTGGCGGGATCGTAGGGAAGGTCGGCTTGGGCCGCACTCATGAGGTTTTGCACGTCGGTTAGGGCTTTTTTCATATCGTAGCCATAGGGGAACTCTAAGGAGACCACCGACATACCCTGAGTGGAGGTAGAGCGGATGTAGCGGACTCCGGCGATGTCCACCATTCGTTCTTCGATCGGTTTGGAGATGTAGGTCTCCACCTCTTCGGGAGACATAGCCGGAGCCTGGCTGATAATTCCGATCATGGGACTTTCCACATACGGCATCATCCGGGTGGCCAAGATTCGACCCTCCACTAAGACCGCCGCCAGAAAGATTCCGAAGTATAGTGCGAGGACCGCCGCTGGATTGTCTACCGACCAACGTATGAGCTTCAATGCTGATGCCCTCCGTGGGTCGTGCTATCCGTCCTTTGGGGCAGTAGGAGGTGCCGGTATACCCCTTCACCGGGCCGAGCGGGGATGACCGGTGCTCCTTCGACTAGGCTCCGGTGACCAGCCACGATCACTCGTTCGCCGGCGCTCAGCCCTTTTAGGATCTCAACCCTTTCCCGCCCTTCGAGCCCAACCTCCACCGAACGACGCCCCGCCACCGCCTGGCCACCCCTCTGGGTTTCCACCCATACGGCGGGCTGGTCGTAATAGCGGATCACGGCCGAGCGCGGAACCCAAAGTACGCCGGTTTCTCGGTGCAGAGTGAACTCACCCACCACGTAAGAGCCAGGAAGCAAAGCATCCTCAGGATTCGAGACCAAAGCCTCCACCAGCCCGGTTCGAGAACGGGGATCTACGTCGTGGAACAACGAGGTTATCTGAGCGCTCAAAGGGAGCGCCAGAGTTTGGGAGGTGACCTTCACTTCGGTTCCCCGGCGGATATAGCGCAGGTCTTCTTCGGCTACGGTGAACTGCAGTCGCACTCGATCGATCTGGGCCACACTAAGAATGGGCGTTCCTGGTCTAACCAACACTCCAGGATCGGTGATCCGCTCGGTGACCACTCCCGAAATGCCGGAGCGCAACACCGTGTAGTCGGTGATGACCTTTTGCTCTTCGGCGGCCAGTCTCGACGCACTGACCTGGTTGGTGGCGACGCTCACCCCGGCTTGGGCCAGGTCAAGCTGGTGATGGGCCCGCTTGAGAGTGCCTTGCTGGGCCTCGACTTCGGCCTCGGCCCGTTCGAGGTCCAAGCGGGCTTGATTCTGCGCCACTCTGGCCGTGGCGTATTGAGCCTTCCTTTCGTCGAACTCTTCTTGAGAGACGGCTTCAGCCGCCAAGAGTTCTCTTTCACGTTCGAAGACTTGCTGCCAATACTCCAGATCGACGGCCGTCTTTTCGATTTCTGAAGCGGCGCGCTCCGCCTGCTTCTGGGCCGCCGTCAGTTGGGCTGTGGCTACCGACAGTCCAGCCCGGGCATCTTGCACTCGGGCCTGGGCTTCGATGGCCCGAGCGGCATCGACTTGACTAGCGGACACGGCCCGGGCCCGACGTAGGGAAACTTCCCGGTCGTCCAAGCGACCCACTTCCTGGAACTTTTCTACTCGGTCTCCAGGATAGACTGGCAGTTCTAGGAGCCACCCCTCTACTCTGGGATACAGAGTCTCTCTGAGATAGGGCTCAACGGTGCCGGTATAGGTTACCGTAGTCTCGACATCCCCTCGCTTCACAGGCTCGATGACCACTGGGGTTGGGGACTGCATGTCGGAAATGTTCATCCCCATATCCTCGGCAGCCATGTCCATCTCCATGCCCATACTCTTATCGGCCGGGCGATGTTGGGCGGCGAAGTGCGCCAATCCCCAGGCGGCCAAGGCCAGAATACTTAACACCACCACTTGCCATACAGGAGGACGCCAACCGCGAGCCAAGGAGAGCACCACCGCCGACAGGACTAAGACACCCAAGATCCCAAAAAGCCAAGTTGGGAACATCTCCGAGCGGCCGACTACCAGCGAGAACTCATGGCTTTCCTGGTTCACCTCCACGGTGAGCTTCCAGAGGCCTTCCATAGATAGCGGGACCACGGCTTGGTAGACACCGGCCTCGGTTTGTCGAGCCATGACGGGTCGCAGTCCCATCCCCATGCCCGGCATATCTGCTCCCACAAAAACCGTGGCCTCGGAGACGGGCGTTCCTTCTGGGTCATTGGCTTCGATCTGCACCGGGACGTCCCCAACGGTGGGTCGAGCAGGGGTGGTTTGGAGCGAAACTTGATACTGTCCCTGGTCAGAGGTGATAGACTCTGCCGTCGGGCCCACCGAGGCTTTCTTCAATTGAAGCTTGCCGCTTCCGCCGCCTTCCGGACCTTCGGCGTGGACCTCCAATTCCCATAAACCGGGCATACTTAGTTCAAGGATACCGGAGAACTGTCCAGGATCGTCTGCTGTCAGAGCGGGTGGTGGAGGGTTCATAGAGTGGCCGACCATATCGTGAGTCAGCTTGAGTTCTATATCAGGGGCCGGTTGCCCATTGTAGGTGACCCTGAGTCGGATCTCGTTATCTCCCACTATGGGCGGGTCTGGTTTGACGGAAATCTCGATTTTGTAGGGTCCGGCCTGGACGGTGTCGGCTATGGCGGGATGGGTCATCACCCATATCAAGCTCAATAAGCCTAGGAGCCGTCTCCATCGGAGGGTTCCAAAGTGGTGGTTCATATCAAACTCCTGCTCGGGGTGTTGCGGAGGCTGTGGTACAGTCTCGGGGCTGCAAGGCAACGAATAGAGCCCACGAACCGAGATGGAGTCCCGGTCCTGGGCCTATAGAGCAGGAGGAGGGATAGAGCAGAGCGTCAGGTCTGCGAAAATGAGAGGGGGGCCTCGCTCTCGTTTCACCGTGGGAGAAACCAACCGCGGTGGGTGCGGTCGAGGCCCATCGATGAGTTCACTCATCGAGCCCTGCGGAAGCTTCCAATAATCCGTGGATAAGGTTAAGCAAACGTCCAGGCTCGGACGGTCAGGCGACCCGCAACACAAGGCTGGGCAGCAATCGTCACTCGAGACTTCGGGAAAGCAACAACAGGAACTCTCCGCTTCGACCCGTCTACACTGACATTGGTCGAGCACCAAGGGAGCCGAACAGGCCTCGGATAAGGCTGGGCTAGAACACGCCAAAAAAAGGAAGCCAAGGATGAAATGATATGTCCCGTTTCTGAAACTCAAAGGACAGGTTTCCTTCGATCAGATCACCGACAAGACCTTTGTACTAAATGCTTTGAGCCCTAAGGAACAGACCAAGCTCTCTAGGATCGTTCTTGATGAGAAATGGATCGGTGCAGGGGCAAGGCTTCCGACAAGCTCTTTCCGAGTCTCTGCAGGATCGTTCTTGACGAGATAAGGATCGGTGCAGGATCCAAGTTTGAAAGCGGACCAGCGGACCCCTAGGCCCCAAGCGATAGCAACTCAGCAGTCCAAACTCCGTGAGGTTTGCCTAAAAACGATCTTTCATTTCCCTCAGGGCACGGAAGACGGATTTGGGCTCTGTCTTTCCAGTGAACCTCTGAACGGCTTCGGATTCACACTGAAAGAAGGGGTTGGTCTTTAGCTCGACCTCTAGGCTGAGAGGCACAGTAGGGATCTTGATTTGGCTTCGCCTTTCGCGCAGAGCGGCTTCACCTAGAACGTGTTCCGCGAACTTGAGATTGTTCGCGGTGTACTCGTGCCCGCACCAGATCTTGGTCTTGGGATGGAGATGGGCGATCTTTTGAACCGATTCGTACATCGCTTCGTAGTCCTTAGTGAAGACCGCCCCACAACTGCACCCAAAGATCACGTCTCCACTGAACAAGTGTCGGGATTTGGGAAAATGAAAAGCGATGTGACCCGAGGAGTGGCCGGGAACCGAAAGAATCTCGACGGTTTCGCCTGCAAATTCAAGGTGGTTCCCTTCCTCGACCCAAAAGTTTGATCTGGCGATGTCCTGACGGTCGAGTTTGCTGCAAACTACCGGAAGGGAACCTGCTCTCTCGAGCAGTTCTTCTAGGCCGGCGAGATGATCTCGATGAGAATGAGTCAGCCAAACGGCTGCTGCTCGAACCTTGAGGGCTTCGAGTTTGTCCAAGATGGGGCGTGCTTCGCCGGGGTCGATTACCAGTACGGTAGAAGTCTTTTGGTCGAGGACCAAATAGCTGTAGTTGTCCTTAAGGACGGGAATGATCTCGACGGGAAGCATCGTTGTCAGCCGACAGTAGGAACCGAAAGGACCATGCCCATGACAAAGCCGATTGCAATGATCACTGAGCCGACCACGATGGCCACCGCGACATTTCCCTTGCGCAGTTCTTCGATCTCGTCTAGTCCCGGTGTCATAA
>JBJHCR010000075.1:0-16893 GCA_050486105.1 Vulcanimicrobiota bacterium | reverse complement strand
GTCATAAGGTCGAAAAGTTTGACGCCGAGTCCCGTTCCCAATCCCAAAAAGATAGCTGAAGCGAGCGCCCAAACTGCAGCTTTACCAATTTCCACAAAAAAACTTTCCATCTCTCCTCCAACGCGCGGTCTGGCTTAAATGAAAGGGCGTATTATCCCTGCATCGAGAGGCTAGTGCCCAGACACTCGCTTGCTTCAAGGAGGGAACGCATAAGCTAAGTCTAAATATTAAGGTACAGGAATAGGCCGGATCGCTCGCCGTGCTGGACGGAAAATCTAGCTTGGATTCCGGGGTGGGGGTTGAGAGCTTTTCGGCGATCATCATCGGGGGGGGCGGAGGTGGAAACTTTGCGTGAACTTAAAGAGTTAGCTATCCCGGAAACCCTGGAGGAGCTTTGGGAGATAAAGGACCGGTACGGCACAAAGGCATTCGTCATTGCCGGCGGGACTGATTTGGTGAATGACCCACCGGAAGGTGTAGAGTGCCTGATTGACATTCGCCGTTTGGGATTAGATCAGATCACTGAAGCCGAAGACACGATTTCAGTGGGGGCGACCTCAACCATGGAAGACCTAGCTCGTTCACCTTTGGTTGCCGCACTGGCCCAAGGGTTGTTTTCCCGCTCAAGCTGTCAAGGCTGGCCGGCGCCGATCAGGAGCGCGGCAACCTTGGGGGGAAACTTGGCCGGAGGAGATCCGTTCGCCGACACTCCGGCCGCTTTGCTGGTCTTGGACGCCGAGGTGGTGCTGCAAAGTCGTGAAGGGAAGAAGACTCTTCCCATTACCAAGTTTTTTCTCGATTATCGCAAGACGGCAGCCGAAGACTCCGTCCTATTGGAGGTCCGCATTCCCAAAACCCCCCCTGAAGGTCGAGGGGCCTTCTTGAAGTGTGCTCCGTCGACCATCGACAAGGCAATGGTCAACGTTGCCGTTTATACCGAGATCGTCGATGGAAGGTGTAGGAACACCAGAGTAGCTGTGGGGGCACTGACCAGAATTCCTCAGCGACTGAGTGAGATCGAGGCTCTGTTCGAGAATGAGCAGTTGGAGCACGAGTTGATCGAGGAGGGGGCCGAATCGGCGGCGAGGGTGGTAGACCCTATGCTTGACATGCGTGCCTCCGTTGAACACCGGCGAAATCTGTTAGGAATGCTCTTTAAGCGAGCGGTGCATGAACTCAGGCTGAGAGCTTGATCGACTCGAAACCGTTTGACCTCACCCTACTTTGGGGAATGATGTTCGACGGAGGGCCTAATATGACGCTTGATTTTTTTGTCGATGGTGTAAGGATTTCCAGGGAATGCTCCCCCCACGTCAGGCTCTCGGAGTTCCTGTTAGAGATCGGTGTTCCCAACTGTTCAGCACAGGTTTTTCGTGCCCAAGACGGTCGCACGGTGCTCGCCGAGCACGAATTAGCGATCCGTTGCCAAGGGCTTAAATTGAGTCCGGTGTCCCCTGGGGATTTCCCTGAAGAAGTTTTCGCACTCACTGCAGCTGAGTTGGGTTCCCTGGAGGCCAGTTCCGGGAGTCCCTCAGTTTGAGGTGCCGGCCAATCCTCGCAGGAGGTACGGGGTAGTCCGTTTCTCCGTTCCCACTTTCACCACGAAATCGGCCAAAGTGATCACTAGCCAGCTGAAGTAAATTGGTGTGATCACCTCAGGCTTCGCCTCGGGCACCGGGTTCATGAAGTCGATGGCGTACGGGATGCCGTCTTTGATGGCGAACTCCACCGTATTGACGTCGTAGCTCAAGGCTGAGCAAAGTGACCGGCAATGAGCGTTGATGGTTAGACCTAGATCGGCAGACAGATGCTCGTGGTCTAGAATGTAACGTCGTTCACGGGGATTGTAGCGGGTTGCCAGAACCGACTCCGCTCCCACCACGAAACAGCGAACATAGTGCTCGAAGTCGATATATTCCTGGAGCATCATGACGTCCATTTGAGATTCTTCATAGATCTCGATCAGTTCAGCTTTGTCCTCGACGATATAGACTTCTCTCCAACCATAGCCATCGAAGGGTTTGAGGACCACCGGGAGTCCCAAGCTTGCCAACAGTCCGTCCCAGTCGATCACGGAATCCTGGTTATGCAGGTCATCGGGATCTAAGACATTGACATCATACTCTTTGGAGGGGAGAAGTACGGTTTTTGGGGTGGGAACACCTAGGGTTCGCGCCAAGCCGTAGTTGAAGAATTTGTCGTCGCAAAGAAAACGAAATGGGTTGTTGATGACGTAGGCCCCTTGGAGGGCTGCCCGCTTCAAGTAGCCTTGATAGAACTCATGACAGTGGGAAAGACGGTCTACGATAACATCGAATGGACAGGGATGGTCGAGGTCCGTAGCCCCTACGTGAACCCATTCCGCCTCGACGTTGGGCCGCGCTTGCAATTCCTCGAGGAGCGTTGAGGTGAAAACCTCTTGCCCCGAAATGATGCCGACTCTGATCATGGGCTCAAGATACTGTCTAAGGCGAAGTCCAGAGCGCGTACCTCGGGTACTCTCTGGGCGACAGGTGAGAGCGAGGAGCCGGGGAGAGGAAGCCTTCGGGTGACCCGAGGAGGTGGGATATTAGATAGGGGAATTCGGTTCATAGGGCCTTGAGCGCCTCCCTAAGGTAGCGCGGCAAGGAGCGGAGGCGGAGGTCTGTTTCGCCATCGTAGAATCGAAGCCCCTGGACCTTGCGTTCCTCGAGGGTTTGGTCGATGGTCTCCACTGTGGGCTCAAGATTTCCATCCAGAGTGGCCAGGGCGAAGCACCAATGGCAGGCAAAGCTGGGAATGTGGACCAGCAAGGTCTGCACCTTAGTGAAGACCCTGCGCAGGTTCTTGGTGATGCTCAGGTGAGAATCGAGGCAGTTCAGGCTTCCCTGAGAGGCCTGTAGAGCAAACACTCCTCCAGCCTTGAGCTTGCTCCTGACCTGGGTGAAGGTTTCCGCTGAGAACAGCGAAGTGGACAGATCCTGGTGCTTGGGTTCGGTCAGGTCACTGATGATAAGGTCGTACTTTTCCGTGGTGTTCTTCAGATAGTTTTGAGCGTCTCCAATAACGAGTTCGCTGCGAGGATCTCGAAAAGCTTCTTGTCCCTGCTCTGGCAAATATTTCTTACAAAGATCGACGACTTCTCCGTCGATATCCACCATGACGGCTCTCTTTAGATCAGGAATGCGAAGGAGTTCTCTCAGTGTTCCCCCCTCACCCCCACCGAGGATCAGGGCTGAATCCGGCACTCTACAGCGCACGGCGGCAGGGTGAACCAACGCTTCATGATAGATGAATTCGTCGGTTGAGGCCGATTGCAACTCTCCGTCGAGCAAGAGAAGCTTTCCGTGGTCGAGGCTCTCGCAAATCTCCACCGTCTGAAAGGAGGTTTCGCTGCGGTGCAAGGTTCTGCTTATGCCAAAGGCGGTCAGGGTGTTTTGCTGGACTCGCTCATAGAGAAACCTACTCGCTCGAGGCTTGGAGTCTGGGCTCTTGACGGCTCGCTTAGGTTGCTTCTCGGAATCAAGCGCTTTGGAAGACAACGGCGCCCTCCTCCCTGGCGCTAGCTGTCACCCGATGCCCGAAAGATCCCCTGGTGTTGAGAAGCCCGCGCTGAATAGTGGTCGTAGTCATGGTTGTGCAACCAAATTCCTTGAAGAGGTAGCTCAAGGCGAGTGAAGGATCGGTGTGGGCGCCACACGTGTAAATATCAACTGCAGCATAGCCAATCTCGGGCCAAGTGTGGATCGATAGGTGCGATTCTGAGATGACCACCACTCCGCTCACTCCGTGGGGAATGAATCGATGGAAGGCGACTTCCCTGACCTCTGCGTTTGCGACCTCAGCAGCTGCGATCATCGCTTTCTGTACACGTTCGAGGTCGGTGAGGACCTCTGGGTCGCAGAGCGACAGCTCGGCGACAATATGGCAGCCCAAAGCTTTCACTTGGCGCTCCTTTCGTTGGGAAAAACCCACCTCCGAAGATTAAGGACGCTCGGTCCCGGTTCACAGCTCGTAATCATAGCGATCATGCTCGGATTTGTAAAGTCCACCCGTGTCCCGAATTCCATAGCCTAGAGCGAGTTCGGAGGAGGGTGAGTTCCGGGTCTTGCGTCCGAATTTCGGTCCTCGACGAAGTGGGGGGTTGAGCGACGGAGTTAGGGATGCGGTACGCAAGGACAAAGCCCTATTTAGGAGGACTCTCAAGGTCAGGAAATAAAGAGTGAGACAGCCCCCTTAAGGAGTCTTTGTGCGTTCACTTGGGAACGCCAGTCAGAAACAACCTTGGACGCTTTTGCCCAATTTTTGAGAAGCATTGAGATCAGCGATTTTTTTGACGTCGTCCTGGTTGCCTTGTGCATTTACTTTGTCCTCCTTGCCATCCAAAAAACCCGAGCGGTGCAGATCATCCAGGGTGTCGGGGTGGTACTTTTCCTGATGCTCATCGCTCACTTGGGGCGGCTTCAGACCTTGAGCTATATCTTGAATTGGTTCCTGGTGTCCTTGGCAGTGATTCTTCCAATCATTTTTCAGCCGGAACTCAGACGCGCTCTTATGCGTCTTGGTCAGCAGGGCCCGCTGACGAGCCCCGGTGGCGGTAAGATGGACCGTCGAGAACTGGGGAGCCTGGTAGAGGACCTGGCCTACACGGCAGTATCTCTGTCGACCCTGCGTCATGGAGCTCTTGTCGTCCTAGAAAGAGAGGCGGGCTTAGAGGACTTTATCGAAACCGGTGAACGAATAGATGGTCTGGTCAGCGGGAAACTGATGATCTCCTTGTTTCATCCTAAGACTCCGCTCCATGATGGGGCTATCATCATCCGAGGGAACAGAGTGGTGGCAGCCGGTTGCTATTTGAGCCTGTCCTCGCAGTCGGTAGATGCCAAGTTTGGGACCCGGCATAGGGCCGCGCTCGGAGTGTCGGAGCAGTCTGACAGCGTGGTCTTGATCGTTTCTGAAGAGAGCGGGGAAATACGTATCGCTCACGACGGAAACTTTACCAGGCCAATGCATGATGAAGGGGAAGTGAAGGCTCAGCTCAGTCGCTATCTCTCTGTAGACAGCAAGGAAACCACCAACCGCCTGAGGTTCCCCATACATCTGGGACGGAATAGCTAGTGAAGGACAATCTCGGACTGAGAGTGCTGGCTTTGGTCATCGCCATCATTCTGTGGTCCTATGTTCGGGTCACCGTTGGTGGCTATTCTCAGAATGTTATTAGTCAACTCGAGTTGCAACTTCCCCTTGAGCTTCGCGGTGGGGGGTCGAACCTGATTCCCTACGAAGCCTCTACGGACACAGTAACGCTGACCTTGCGAGGCAGCTCAGAAGTCGTCAGCGAACTGCGCGAAGGCCTCGTTCGAGCCTATGTGGATCTCGAATCAATGGTGGCCGGAAGCCACTGGCCCGAAGTCCAGGTCTTGGTCCCACCGGGGATTCAGATCGTGGGAAAGACTCCGGCTTCGGTGAACGTGAAGCTCTCTTCTCCCATGGTCAAGGAGGTGGAAGTCTTGGTCGAGACGGCAGGCAGCCCCAAGAAGGGTTACTACGCCGGAGAGCCGATTTTTTCGCCAAAGACCGTCAAGCTTCAGGGACCTGAAGCCCTAGTGAGTCAAGTGACTCGAGTCACCGCTGTGGTACCCTTGGAGAGCATAGACCAGAGCATTTCAGTTGCCATCAGTAACTTGACCCCGGTCAATGAGAACGGGACGGCGGTAATGGGCACCGACTCAACTATTCGATTGACTCCTAGGCAAGTCACGGCAAACATACCTGTCTATCGTGAGCAAGCGGTCCATAATCTGCCCATTCTGCTCGATAACGTCAAGGTTGAAGAGCGTGAAGGGTTCACTTTTACCCTGGAGGTAGAGCCGGCTTTCATTCAGGTAAGGGCTGAGTCTGATGATGCGAGTAAACTTCCCAAGGGCCTAAAGACAGTGGCGGTCTTTTTTCCGTCGAGCGTCGAACCCCAAGAGCGAGAGGTTCCTCTCATGCCCGTCGACGGCTTGACCAACCTAGGGCCGAGCGCCGTCACTCTAAGGTTGATTCCCAAGGAGGAAGGCGATCTCAGTGGGCGTAAAGGAGCGGGAGGAATGGACGCTTCTAAGGGCTGATGGCAAACATCGCAGTCCCGAAGGCTCGTTCAATCCGGCCACCCCTCGGTAGAGTAAGTGAGTAGGCGTCTATGAAGTTTGGAACAGATGGGGTTCGCGGTCAGGTGAACTCTTCTTTGAAGCTGGAAGATGTCTTGTCTCTCGGTCAAGTGCACGCTTACTGGTTGCGCCAAAAGCACCGAGGCTCCAAGCGGCCTCAAGTGGTGGTAGGGAGAGACTCTCGAGTGTCCGGAGATGCCCTTTTGGGAGCCTACGGGGCGGGTCTGATGTCTCAAGGAGTAGATTTGGTCGATGTAGGAGTTTTGCCAACGCCAGCGGTCGCCGTAGCTGTTCGAAGCTTGGCTGCTGGGGGAGGAGTCATGCTTTCGGCTTCTCACAATCCTGTACCCGACAATGGAATCAAGATCTTTGACCAGCGTGGAGAAAAACTCACGGATGAGCAGGCCCGAGAGCTTGAGGCACTTTGGGACGGCCACGGTGCTTTGCCACTTCCCTCGGGCGTGGCTTTGGGGAGAAGGTCGGTCAAGAACGACTTTGTCCCGGAGTATTTGGACTTCCTCCAGCGGGTCTCAGGCGTTGACCTTAGCTCTCTGAAGGTTGTTTTGGATTGCGCATACGGGGCTGCGTCGGGCATCGCCCGGCAAGCTTTTGAGAGAGCCGGGGCCCAGGTGGTGGCTTTGCACGACCAGCCTGATGGTGAGAGGATCAATGTCTCTTGTGGCTCTACGGACCTTCGTATTCTATCAGAGGCAGTAAAAAAAGAAGGAGCCCAACTCGGCCTTGCCTTCGACGGAGACGCTGATCGCTGTTTGGCGGTCACCGAAAAGGGCGAAGCGATCACTGGCGACCAAATGATGGTCCTGATTGCCGAAAAACTGCATCGAGAGAAAAGGCTGCCCAATGCCTTAGTCGTGCTGACGGTGATGAGCAACCTTGGCGCCGAACAGGCCTTGAACAACCTAGGTGTCAAGGTGCTGCGGACCGCGGTTGGGGATCGCTATGTCTTCGAGTCCATGCGCAAGCATTCCGCAGTCCTGGGTGGTGAACAGTCCGGACATATTTTGTTCTTGGACCGCCACTGGTCGGGGGACGGAATTCTTTCAGGCTTGGTTTTCTGCGGAGTGCTGGCCGCCCAACCGGAACGCCAGGCCTCCGAGTTAGTGGATTCCATTCCGGAGTATCCTCAGAAGTTGGTCAACGTTTCCGGTGTCGACAGAGATTCCTTGGATCGTTGTGGACCGGTTCAAGAAGCCATTTCTCGAGCCCAAGATCGATTGGGGGAAAACGGTCGATTGTTGGTCCGTGCGTCAGGGACCGAGCCCTTGATTCGTCTTATGGCAGAGGGAAAGGACCTAGGGGAGGTCGAGGCAGTGCTCGAAGAACTCAAGGGGGTTGTCTTGAGGGAGTTGAGTTTGTCGCCCGAAGGTGTCGTGGTTCCGAATCCCTAAGGATTTGGTCCTAAGGATCTGGCCAGGAAGTACTTCCCGATATGAAGCACGGCTCCATCCCGGTCGGCTTCGTTGCTTTCTCTTGATTTGTGTCAAACAAACCGCGTCAAAAGAGCCTTGCCACACCCACGGCGCCTCCGCACTCGAAGCCAGGAAGTACTTCCTGGCCAGATCCTAAGCTTTGCTCGGGCTTACTGTGGCTCCATGACGGTCACGATCATGCGATAGACCACGAACAAAGCACCGCAGAAGACCACCGTTATGCCCGCAGGCAACGGCTGCAATTTTGTCACAGCGACCCCAGCAACCAGAAAGACCAAGAGGGTTGCAGGGACGAACTTTTTCACTTTGGTTAAAGCCTTGACCCGCTCATCGTAGCACTTCTTGTGATAGATCCGTGCTCCCGGCAGATCGCTCTTGGTGATCCCTTGAGAGCGCATCAGGGATAGGTTGCAGTAGTGGCATTTGAGCACTTCGTTTTCGTGACCGCAGGCAAGGCATAGCAAAGGCTTCTTGGTTTTGAGTTTCTCAATACCGTAAATGTCGTGGTGATTGATCGGGGTAGAACATTTGGAGCAGGCAAACGGCTTTTTCACGCTGCAGTGGGGGCACGAAACCGTTTCTCTCGGGTCCATCATTCCCCCGCATTGGCGACATTCATAGGCTGGCACGGCGTGTTTAACTCCCTAGGGCCGGCTCGATGATGGCAGACATCGAACCTTTGCATTGCGGTATCTTTGGATCGGCTCCAAACGCATGGATCCGATCCCTCTCAAGTTCGGCCCTCTCCCTATGTGTGGAAAAGACGATGGCTCGACCAGTCGAGTCGACTTCCTTCGCCATCAAATAGCAGGTCGGACGGGGGTGGCCAAACAGTTTTTGCAACATTTCTATGACGTACTCGTAGGTGTGATACTCGTCGTCGAGGAGCACAACATTCCAAAGTGGAAGTGGTTTGCGCTTGATCTCGGTCTCTTCACGTTCAATTACTGCTGTCCTCGGGGTGTCCTCTGCCATAAGGAATTAGTTCGGCCTCGGTTTTTCCTAATCCTCTGAAGTTGTGACCCGAAGACGACCGTCGGGTGAGGAGGGCAATATCAACCAGGCACTTTTGTCTTGATTGGGGAATGGCATGTCATGATCTTATCACCTGTCTTGCCGGGATCTTTCCATCGTGAGGACCACTTTTACCCCAGAGTTCTCAACGCCAGAATGCACCCCATGGTGGCTCATTTCTTGCGCATGCCACCTCAACGAATGATCGCTCGCTATTGCCACCTCAATCCCGGTGTGGATCAGCAGACCCTGGTGGAATGCCTCAACTACGAGCCTCGGTTTTTCCGCTGGTCCGGTGCGGATCTGTTCCACGTGGCCACGGTTGAGGGACGGCGCACCATGATCTTGGTGGAAACCAACAGTTGTCCGTCTGGCCAGAAATCGACCCCATTGCTTAACGAGGAGCACGAAGAAGGCGGATATCGCTCCTTTGTGGAGCGCACTTTGCTTGGGATCTTCAAGCGAGGACGAAAGTTTGGTCAAGTAGCAGTGATCTACGACAAGAACATCATGGAGGCCTCAGGATACGCTGCAACCCTAGCCGACCTTCTGCAAGAGGAGGTCTACCTGGTTCCGTTTCACGACAAGGACAAGCACCCGAAGGTGCGCACTCACGACGGATTTCTTCAGATTCAACCGGACCCCAGGGGGCCTTGGCTCACTCTCAGGGCGGCCTTCCGGTACCTCACGCAGCGACCGTGGAATCGCTTGCCTCACGGCTTGAAGACCCACGTGGTGAACCCCATTCTGGCCTGTCTTGCCGGAGGCCGCAACAAGGCTATCGCCAGCCTGGCCTACGAGTTGCTCAATGCTGAACTCGACGGGACGGGATTGGTGGTTCGGACGCCGGAAACTTTCCGAAACGTATCCAAGGTTGAGGTCCCACTCTTGATACGGCAAATGGGGGGCTTTGGGGTCGTCAAGGTCCCTTACTCTAACGCGGGACAAGGCGTGTACACCATCACTTCTCCGTCGGAACTCGAAGTTTTTATGCAGACGGAGTTTGATTATGAACGATTTCTGGTGCAAGCGCTGATCGGCAACTATGAATGGAGTTCCCACGGTAAGAGCGGGCGCTTCTATCACGTGGGCACCCTCCCGAACAAGAAAAACGAGATCTATGTGGCGGACTTGCGCATGATGATCTCCAGCAGCAGTGAAGGGTTTCGTCCGCTAGCGGTCTATGGTCGCCGCTCTCGAAGGCCCCTGACGGATCGACTTGAAGTGGGAGCTGATTCCTGGGATATGCTGGGAACGAACCTTTCCGTGGCCGAAGCTCCCAACGTCTGGGGCAGCGATACCCAAAGGTTGCTGATGATGGACGATCGAGATTTCAATGTTCTCGGACTAGGGGTTGATGCCTTGCTCGAGAGTTTTATTCAGACGGTCTTGGCCACCATCGCAATCGACAAGATGGCCGGAAATTTGGTCACCGCCAAGGGGAAATTTCGCATGAAGATGTTTTCTCAACTATGCGACGATCGTGAGTTGATTAAGGAGGTAGAGCAAGCCTATGAAGCCCCAGTTACCGAGTGAGCGCCAGGAGAGTACCCCCGGATGAAGGCTGCAAAGTTGTTGGACCCTGAGCGCTACCCAAGAGAAGAGATTTCAAAGTTTTGGGTGCCCTTGTTTCAAGAGGCAACCGGTCGTCCGGTTGAGGTTCCGTTCCTCATCGCTCGAGGTCGCTTGGATGGTCCGGTGATCGGTATCGCTTCGGCCGTTCACGGCAATGAATTGAACGGCATCCGAATCATTCACCATCTGTTGGAGACCTTGGACCTGAAGGCATTGAGAGGCTCGGTGTTGTGCGCCCCGGTGGTCAACATTCCGGCATTCAAGGACGGGTCGCGCCTGTTTCCAGACGGTCTGGACCTGAATCACGTCTTTCCGGGAAGAGTCGACGGGAAGCCGGCCGAACAGTACGCAAAGGTTTTCTCCTCGGCTTTCCTACCAAACATCGACTTTCTGGTCGACATTCATACGGCGAGCGTCGGCCGTCTCAACACCATGTACGTTCGCGCCGATTTGAGCGACCCCATGAGCAAGGCATTGGCGGAAGCCTTCAATCCTCAGATCGTGCTCAATGTTCGGGGGTCGGACGGCACTCTGCGAAGAAATGCTCTCAAGAGAGGGGTCCCAGCCATCACGGTGGAGGCTGGAAATCCCAATGTCTTTGACGGACAAATGGTGCAGCAAGGTGAGGTTGGGGTTCGGAACATCCTGATCGAATTGGGCTTCTTGCCCGGTTCAAAGAGCTTGGAGCGTGAACCCGTCGTCTGCCCTAGTTCCACTTGGCTTCGCACTCGGGGAGGAGGACTCTTGGAGATGCGCTTCGGCCTTTTCGACAAGATTCCTAAGGGTGCTGTGGTGGCTGTGGCCAGCGATCTTTTTGGCTCGGAGATCGCCAGTTATCGAGCTCCATACAAGGGGATTGTCATCGGCATGGCCGGAAACCCTGTAGCCCTTCCTGGAACGCGATTCTGTCATTTTGGCCGAGTGTCCGAGTGAAAGTTTGCTTGTTGTCCCACCTAATTGGGTCACCCGGAAATCGAATCTTCACCGAGGTTGGCAGCAAGCGAGGTCATGATATTGAACTCAAAAGTCCCAAGGCTCTGTCTTGGACCTTGCTAGGGAAGCCTAAGCCTGGTATCGATTGGCCTGGAGGGGTCCCGGACTTGGTCTTCACTAGGATGGGCAGCTCGGCTCCAGATTCGTCTTTGGCAGCCATTCTTGCCTGCGAATTGTCCGGTCTGCCCACCGTCAATCGCTCGGAGGCCTTGCGGCTCTGTCGCAACAAATTGGTGGCCCACCTACATCTCCAAGCCTCCGGGGTGCCGTCTCCAGCGGTGTTTTCCTACTCTGAGACTTCGACTTGGGAGCACGTCTTGGAGGCCTTAGGGCCACCTCCCCACGTGGTGAAACTGGCTCTGGGTACCAAGGGACAAGGAGTGATGTTGACCGAAAGTCGACGCAGCTTTCTCTCACTGGCGGACAGCCTGAGATCCCTGGGCTTGTCTTTTTTCGTGCAGCGATTCGTCAGCGAGGCAACAGGGGTCGACACCCGAATCTTCTTGGTTGGTGGCCGTGCGGTGGGAGCGGCCCGACGCAGTTCACAGCATACCGAGGAGTTTCGTTCGAACCTTCATTTAGGCGGCAAGGCCAAGGAGGTCGAGGCCACTCCGGCTCAAATCTCGGTGGCCGAGCTGGCGGCACAATGCTTGGGACTCGAAGTCGCCGGAGTGGATCTCCTGGAGTCCTCGGAGGGTCCGTTGGTCTTGGAGGTCAATGGCTCCCCAGGCCTAGAGGCTTCCTCTCGATTTGCGGAAGCACTCTGGGACTATCTTGAGGAGCGAAGCGGACCAGTGAGAGGGTGAGTCTCGAACTCACGCGCTCGAGACTCATCGCCCTCCGGATCAGGGCTTTTTAGAGCTTGACTTTCACTGGTTTGACATCCCAAATCTCTTCAGCGTACTGGTTGATAGTCCGATCGCTTGAGAATTTTCCACAGCGGGCAATGTTGCGAAGGGCCATCTTGGTCCACTGGTCGGTCTTGGTGAAGGCTTCGGCCGCTTGACGCTGGCAGCGAACATAAGCCCAGAAATCTGACAGGACCATGAAGCGGTCCGTCTTGATCATCTCATCGAGAAGTGGATGAAAAATGTTTGGTTCTTCTGGGCTGATGTGGTTGTGAGCAATCAAGTCGATCACTTCACGCAGAGGCTTACACTTTTCATACTCCCGGTAAGGATTGTATCCGGATCGAGCTTTTTCTTGCACTTCTTCTGCGGTCATGCCAAACAAGAAGAAGTTGTCGTGACCAACGCATTGCCGAATCTCCACGTTGGCTCCATCGAGGGTGCCAATGGTGATCGCTCCGTTCAAAGCGAACTTCATATTGCCGGTTCCTGAGGCCTCGTAGCCGGCGGTGGAGATTTGCTCCGACAGATCGGCTGCCGGGACCAGAATCTCTGCCAGCGAGACGCTATAGTTCTCCAGGAACACAACCCGGAGGCGGCCATCTACATCAGGGTCATTATTCACCAGTTCGGCCACGGAATTGAGCAGTTTGATGATCCGCTTGGCCAGAAAATATCCAGGCGCCGCCTTGCCGGCAAAGATGAAGGTTCTAGGAACGACATCGGTTGCCGGATTCTTCTTGATCTCATTGTAGAGGTGAATGATGTGCAAGGCGTTGAGATGTTGACGCTTATACTCATGGAACCTTTTGATCTGAATATCGAAGAGAGAGTCGACATCGATCTCGATCCCCTTATGGCTTTCGATATAGTCGGCGAGCCGCTGTTTGGCATCTCGCTTGACTTTCCGGAAGCGGTCGCGGACCGATTTTTTCTCGATATGCTTTTCCAATTCGGCCAGATCATCGAGGTCGATCCTCCAATCGGTCCCGATGGTGTCGTCTAGCAATTCGGCTAGGCCCGGATTGGCCGCCTGAATCCAGCGTCGAGGCGTGACTCCGTTGGTCTTATTGTTGAAACGTTCAGGGAACATCTCGGCGAACTCAGTGAGGACTCGAGTGCGCAGCAATTCGGTATGCAGTTCTGCCACCCCGTTGACCGAAAAAGAGCCTACCACAGCTAGGTGCGCCATACGGATCATGCGGGGATGCTGCTCGATGATGGACATCCTCTCGATGCGGTCATTCTGACCGAAGTATTTCTTTCGGACCTGGTCGAGAAAGCGAGAATTGATCTCATAGATCAACTCCAGATGTCTTGGGAGGAGCCTCTCGAGGAGAGACACAGGCCATTTTTCGAGAGCCTCAGGGAGCAGAGTGTGGTTGGTGTAGGCAAAGGTGCGTTGGGTGATTTTCCAGGCATCGGCCCAAGGCAAGTGGTGCTCGTCGAGGAGGATCCTCATGAGTTCCGGGATGGCGATGGTGGGATGCGTATCGTTGAGTTGGATCACCGTCTTTTCGGAGAATTGGCTGAAATCACTGTGGGACTCGAAGTATTTGCGAACGATGTCTTGGAGCGAGCACGAGACGAAAAAATATTGTTGCTTCAGGCGCAACTCTTTGCCTTGCATGGAATTGTCGTTGGGGTAAAGAACTTTGGAAATGTTCTCCGATTCCGTCTTGGCTCTCACCGCTGCCTCGTAATCGCCTTGGTCGAAAGACTTGAAGTCGAAGGCCTTGTCGGCGGTTGAACTCCACAGCCTGAGATTGTTCACAGTGTTGTTTTGATAACCGGGGATAGGAGTGTCGTAGGGGACCCCCAAAACGTCCTGGGTGTCAATCCAGCGAATTCTGACTTGACCGAAGGAGTCGAGATAGGCTTCTGTGCGCCCACCGAAGCGGACCTTGACAGTGTATTCAGGGCGAATGATCTCCCAGGGATTTCCATAGCGCAGCCACTGGTCGGGGGCTTCCACCTGGTATCCGTTTTCGAGCTCTTGTCGAAAAATTCCAAACTCGTAGCGAATTCCGTAGCCGGTCACCGGTAATCCTAGGGTGGCGCAACTGTCCAGGAAGCAGGCGGCTAGGCGCCCCAATCCCCCGTTGCCCAAACCTGCGTCGTTCTCGGTTTCCTCAATATCGCCCAAGTCCAGGCCCTGCTCCTTGAGGGCCGATTCCATATCTTCGTAGATGCCTAAGTTCACCAGGTTGGTGCGCAGAAGTCGGCCCATGAGGAACTCTGCGGAGAGATAGTAGACCCTCTTGACGTCCCGTTCCGTGTAGGTTCGCTGGGTGGCAATCCAGCGCTGTATGAGACGGTCTCTCACGGTGAAGGCTTCGGCCCGAAACAAGTCGTGAGGAGTTGCAGAGTCGAGTTCCCTGGCTTGGAGGTAGCGAAGATGGTCGGCGAAGGCCTCCCCTAAGCGTTCCCGGGACATTCCTGTACGTTTATCTTCCACGGGTTTGACCGCCTTCTTCGGTTTGATCTTCTTGCTACTCTTGCCTTCGGTTTTGACACCCTTGTCGCTCATCGTTGTTTGGAAATCCCTTCTCTGCAGTCGTGTCTCCGGTTCCTCGTCATTGCGAGGGGTCCTTTTCTTTCTGTGGTTCGGTTCTCAAGTCGGGCCGCAATTCTTGGGTTCGCCGAACCGATTCCCCTAGTCGCCATTCTTCGATTCGGGCGTGATGCCCAGACATCAGCACCTCGGGAACCTTGTATCCGCGTATCTCGGCCGGCTTGGTATAGTGCGGATGGTCCAGTCGTCCTTGGGCGAAGCTGTCGCAGAGGTAAGACTCCTCCTTGATGACTCCCGGAAGTAACCGGATAATGGCATCAGCTATGACCATGGTGGCGAGTTCTCCGTTAGAGAGGACGTAGTCGCCCAGGGAGATCTCTTCGTCAACGAGAGCCTCCCTCACCCTCTGATCTACGCCTTCGTAATGGCCACATAGGAAGACTAAGTGTTGCTGCTTCGACAACCGGAAGGCGTCGGCTTGCTGGAAGGGTCGTCCTGGTGGGGTCGGAAAGATGACGTGAAAGGGGGCTGGGCATTCGCTCTTGAGGGAATCGAAACAGTCGAAGATGGGCTCTGGTTTCATTACCATACCTGGGCCGCCACCGTAAGGGGTGTCGTCGACCTGATAGTTGGGGCCGACTCCCCATTTCCTCAGCCAATGCAGGCGAACATCTAAGAGCCCTTTCTGTTGGGCTCGCGCTGGAATGGAACAGAACATGGGGGCGAATGCCTCGGGGAAAAGGGTGATGATATCGAGTCTCATTCATCCATCCAAATAGGAAGAATGATGGTGGCTCGCCCCTGCTCTAAGTCTATTTCAGGAACATACTGGCGAACCGCCGGGACAAGATGAGTTTTTCCACCGAAATCTTCTTCCACCAGATAGAGGTCGTGAGCCAGGGAACTCACCACCTCTTTGAGAGTTCCAAACTCTTTCCCGCTAGAGTCCACGGCGCGAAGGCCTTCGAGTTGCCAGTGCCAGTATTCGTCTTCCTCGAGTTCGACCAACTCGTCTTCCCAGACGGCCAAGGTCATACCGCGCAGTTGCTCAGCCGAAGCCAAATCACCATGGCCCAGGAATCTCACCAAGAAGCCATTTTGATGGGGGCGGACGGACTCGAGCTGCAGGGGAGTGACGGGGTCTTCCCGGCGATGGGCGAAGACACTGTCGGTGTCAAAAAAACGTTCAGGAAAATCGGTGAGAGGCTTGACCTTCATCTCACCATCGAGACCGTGAGGCTTGATACATTTGCCGATGGTGACTAGGTCTTTCCAGAACGGAAAGCTTGCACGAGTCAACTTAGCTTCTACTCTCTCGAGGGGTCTGGGCCAGTCGGCTTAAACGATCTCGACTGAGACTCGACGACCGTCTTTCAGAGCGGCAGCCTTAACTACTGTCCTCAGGGCCTGGGCTATGCGACCGTTCTTGCCGATCACCTTCCCAGTGTCGCTGGACGCAACCCGAAGCTCTAGGACTGTTTCTCGCTGAGTTTCGACTTCTTGGACCTGAACCTCTTCGGGGTGCTCAACCAATTGTTTGACGAGATACTCCAACAGGGCTTTCATTATGGGAGCTACTCTTCGCTGTCGGCTTTAGCTTTTTTGATGGGTGCGGCATAGACATGGGGTTTGCCGGCAAACTTCTCCCATAGACCGTCACGAACCAAAAGACGTTTCAAGGCCTCGGTTGGCTGGGCGCCTTTTTTGAGCCAATCCATGACTCGCTCTTCTTTCATGACCAGGGTGGCGGGTTCCACCATGGGGTTATAGTGACCGAGAATCTCGATGAAGCGTCCGTCTCGAGCCTTTCTTGAGTCTGCGGCAACCAAGCGATAGCTGGGCTGTTTCTTCTTGCCTACTCGGGTGAGTCGCAACTTAACCATTTTTCTGTTCCTCCTGTTGAACCTTGGGTTTATCCCAGATTCAGATCTTTCAAACTTAATGATCTCAACACTGTTGGCGGAATGGCCTGGGTGCTGAGGGTGGATCGACGGTTTAACGAAACGGCATTTTGAAGGGAAGACCGATCCCTTTGATCCGTTTTTTCCCTTTTTTCTTCGGCTTTTTTCCTCGTTGCTGCATGCCCGGCAGCCGAGGCATGCCAGGAATATTCGGGCCTCCACCGCCGGTGAGGCTCTCCATCATGTTCTGCAGCATCTTGAACTGTTTGAGCAATTGGTTCACTTCTTTGACTTCGTTGCCCGAACCCTTGGCTATTCGGACCTTGCGAGAGGCGTCAATGATGTCCGGTCGTTTTCGCTCTTTGTAGGTCATAGAGCGAATGATATCTTACATCCCAGAGGAACCACATTCGTAGACATTAAGTTAGGTTGGTGGCGGGTTGTTTGCCACGCCACGGAGCCTCG
>JBJHCR010000074.1:0-21995 GCA_050486105.1 Vulcanimicrobiota bacterium | reverse complement strand
ATCGCCACTTTGGCTTTAGATTTGCCCTCAAAAATTTGACTCTATGGAGGAACGCCTTATCGTTATAGAAGAAAAGGAACGCAGGCTTGATACCGATTGGTCCTTCGACCGTCCGGTCTTTAAAGGTTTGACAGTCTACGAAGTTAAGTCGGATGGAGACCAGAAAATCGAAGAGGGTCCCATCACCATCAAATATGGCTTTCAAGAAAAGTATGGGCGGAAACGGCGCTATATCACCGTTTATCGGCAGAAATCCAAGCCGCTGGCAGAGTTTATAGGAACCGACCAGTGGAGCACTGACCAAACGGTGATCTGGAAGCTTTGTCAACAAGACGGCAAAGGCTTAGTCCGCGACCTTAGAGATGTACCTGCTGCCTATGGAGAGTTCGAAACTGTGCGCTTTCGCAGCTATGTTTCTGGAGCGGGAGCCTCGGCCTGTTGGGGTATAGCCGTCACCGAAGAGCCGGAAAACTTGATCGCGGTGGGCTTGGTCCGAGAGCAGTTGATGCAAACTTAAACCTACAGCCAACTAAGGGGTTCACGGACCATGATCCTGTGCAACCTAGCTACGTTGAGCCCACGCACATTCCAGATGGAAGGCGTGGGCTTTTCTATAGAAATCCCCCCAATCCGGGTTGCCTGGATGGGCGTTCTTCAGGGCTTCGAAGTTTTCGCAGGCGGCGGCTGAGGCTTGCAATTCGTTGAGATACTTCAAGTTGCTCAGCAGTCGCTGACTCCCTCGTTCTGGCTCGGCGTGGTTGGCCAAGACCCATTCGGCCTTGAGGGCCGAAAGCTTCTCTAGGGTCGCGATGAGTTCCGAAACGGAGGTGCTGCCTGCTCGGCTGTCTTCATCCACCAGAGGGATGGGATCTTCTACGCAGTCTCCAGGCAAGAGCGTGGAGATCTCCGGAAGGTGGAGGCTGAGATGGTCCGGGCGGTGTCCTGGGGTGGGGAGCAATCGAAAGGTCAGATCTCCTCCCAGGATGGTGGCTTCCCCTGGAAAGGTGACCGTAGGAGGGGTCAATCGGACCTCGGAGTACGACGGGGCGTCTTCTCGAATCTTTTGAGCCAACTCTTTTTGGCCTGGATCTCCCAAGATTCTCTCGGCACAAAGCTGAGACCCCAAGATCGGCTCGGAAAAAACCTGGTTGCCAAAATAGTGGTCCCAGTCAGCGTGACTGGTGATCACCAGTAAGGGTCGGCCCTCTGAGAGTGTCAGAGCTTGCTGCCTGAGCCAGGCACCACTCTTAGGTCCCAGGAGAGTGTCGTAGACCACCAAGTATTTCTCGCTTTGGATTAGGTAGGCTCGAACCAGATCCCCACATCGAGCGATGTGGATCCTGGGGTCCCAACCGGCGTTGGGTTCTATGGAGCATTCGTGCTGTTCTTCACCGATCATGGGAGATCTCGTTCGCCTAGGCAACAGCGGATCCTGGAGCTCCGGACATTTGCCGACCTTCGACCAAGCGGAGCCACTCAGCTCTCTTTCGGCTTGCGTTGAAGTAAATGAAAGAGCACTAGGGCACTCAAGGTTAGGGCTAAGGCAATGGTACTGATGGCATTGATCTCCGGGGTGATGCCGAACTTGACCATGGAATAGATCTTCAAGGGCAAGGTGCCCGAGCCTATACCGGCGGTGAAGAAGGTGACCACAAAATCGTCGAAAGACAGAGTGAACGAAAGGAGCCCTCCTGAGAGAATCCCCGGAAGAATTCTAGGAAAGGTGACCAGACGGAATGCCTCCCAGGGCGTAGCCCCGAGATCTGCAGCCGCCTCCTCCAGGCGAAAGTCCATGCCTTGAAGTCGGCTGCGCACCGTGGCGGTGCAGTATCCAAGTCCGAAGGCCACGTGGCTTGCCACCACCGTCCAGAAGCTGAGTTGGACCCCAAATCCCACGAAAAAGGTGAGGAGTGAGGTTCCCATAACGATTTCGGGAACGGCCATGGGCAGAAACACCAGGGCGGTGATGCCGGCTCGGCCCTTAAACCTGTAGCGGGTGAGAGCCAAGGCCGCCATGGTGCCGATAATGCAACACAGAGCGGTGGAGAGAAGGCCGACCTTGAGGCTGGTCCACAAGGCTCGCTGCAGAGGTTCATTGGTCAAGAGCCTGCCGTACCACTCGGTAGTGAAGCCGGTCCAGCGGACATTCCTGGAGTCGACATTGAAGCTGAAGAGCACCAGAACCACGATGGGGGCATACAGAAAGGCGTAAACGATGCCGGTATGGACCTTCAGCAGACGACTCAAGATTCGGCCTTCTCTTCGGTGCGGATGTAGAACAGCACAGACAAGCCCATGAGCACGATGATCACGAAGGACAAGGCCGAGCCGAAGGGCCAATTGAAAGAGCCCAGGAACTGCTGCTGGATCACGTTGCCGATCATCTGATCGTCGGGGCCGCCCAGTAGGTCGGCTGAGACAAAGTCCCCCAGCGCAGGCACAAAGCTCAGTAGTGCTCCGGCGATCACTCCAGGTAGAGACAGTGGCCAGACCACCGTGCGGAAGGTTTGCCACGGGGTGGCACCAAGGTCCTGGGAGGCGTCGAGCAGGCGCCGGTCCATGCCTTCCAAGGCTACATAGATCGGCAAAGTAGCAAAGGGAAGGAAACCGTAGGTCAAGCCCAGGATCACCGCTCCCGGGGTATTCAGCATCCGGAGCGGTTCGGCAATCAGGCCCATGGTGAGCAGCGTGGTGTTGATGATTCCGTCGGTTTGCAAGAGAGTCATCCAGGCGTAAGTGCGAACCAAATAGGACGTCCAGAACGGCAGCATGAGCAGAATCAGCAGGCCTCCTCGATAGCGACCTCCGTGTTGGGCGATGGTGTAGGCTAGGGGGTAACCCAAAAGCAAGGCCAGCAAAGTAGAGGTTCCGGCATAGAGAAAAGACCGGCTCAAGGCTGGAATATAAGCGGGGTCAAGGGCGCGACGATAGTTCTCCAAGCTCAAGCCCGGAAGAGTCTCATACTCCGGGCCCATGAGGTGCAAACTTTGCCAAAGTACACTGGTTAGGGGTGCCAGAACCAGAAAGAGATTGAACAGCAGCAGTGGGGCAACCAGGACCCACGGACGCCAACTTTTCATCGTTTCACCTCTTCCCAGAGCCTATCCCAGACCACCTCATGGGGGCCGAGGTCCTTCTGGTGCGTTAGGCGCTCGAGGGTGGACCGAGGTGGGTAGCCCAGAGAGTTGTCCAGCAATTCTGGACGCACGAATTGCATGGATTCCTCAACGGGATTGGCATATCCGGTGGAGTTGGTGATCTCGGCACAAACTTTGGGGCGCAGAAAGTATTCGATGAAGAGCTTGGCATTGGCAGGGTGAGGGGCACCCTTGGGGATGCAAAGGCTGTCCACAAATAGGAACGAGCCTTCCTTGGGGATGAAGTATTCGACCTTGGGATTAGCCGCTTGGGCTTGGGCCACGTCTCCGCTCCACCCCAGGGCGGCCCAGGTTTCTTCCCGGATCAGGTCGTCGGTGAAGTCTGAGGTGTAGCGGCGTACCAACGGACGCTGACGCAGCAAGGCCGCTTTTGCCCGTTCGAGGACCTTCTCGTCTGTGCTGTTCGGGTCTTCACCTAACAGGAATAAGGCCGAAGCAATGGCGTCTCGCTTTTCGTCGAGGATGGTGATCTGACGGCGCAGTTTCTCGTCCCAAAGCAGGCCCCAAGAGTCTGGTTGTCCAGCCACTTTGTCTCGATTGTAGGCCACTCCGGTGGTACCCCAGAGATAGGGGACCGAATGCTCGAAGCCAGGGTCGTAGGGTGCTTGCAGCAGATGGGAGAGGAAGCCCTCGCTTTCCTCCAGGTTGGGAATAGGGCGCAAGAGATCTTGGCGGATCATCCGTCGCACCATATAGTCGGGGGCCACCACCAGGTCGTATCCGGTGACTCCGATCTTGAGCTTGGCGTATAGGACATCGGCGGATGAGAACTCTTCGTAGTTCACTTGTATGCCGAATTCTTGCTCAAAATTCCTAATGGTATCGGGAGCAATGAAGTTGGACCAGTTGTAGAAGTTGAGGATCGGACGTCTCGAACTACTGCAGCCGGCAGCCAGGCACGAAGCCAGAGCGCCAAATAGAAAAGTCCGACGATTCATTCCGCAGTTCGCTCCTCGGCCAACAGGCTTCCCACGCCGCTGGGCCAACTGACTTTCACCGGACCTTGAGGCAAGGGAGGTCGGTTGCAGCTGGATTCTTCCACGATGAGGGTTGTGTCCGCTCCCACGGAGACCCGATGACGGAGCACCGGTCCGACAAAGGTGGTGTCCAAGATTTGGCCAGGTAGGCAGTTCTCGTCATCGTTGGGGGGACCAAGGCGGAGCGATTCAGGGCGGAGCATCCAGCAATATCTCCCCTCGCTTGGAGGGGGCTCACCGCGCAACACCGTGTCGTCTTTAAAGTGGATCCGCCCATCACTGTACACCACGGGCAGAAAATTGGCGCTACCGATGAATTGAGCAACGAAACGATTAACAGGCCTCCGATAGAGCTCTTCAGGGGGACTGACTTGCTGCAATCGTCCTCCATCGAGAACCGCCACCCGGTCTGACATGGTGAGCGCCTCCTCCTGGTCGTGAGTGACCAGTACGAAGGTGATTCCTAGGCGCCTTTGGAGAGACTTGAGCTCCCGGCGCATCTCTTTCTTGAGCTGGGAATCGAGAGCTGCCATGGGTTCGTCCAGAAGCAGCACCGCAGGTTGGTTGATGAGAGCCCGAGCTAAAGCTACTCGCTGCTGTTGCCCCCCCGACAAGAGGTGAACTCGACGCTTGCCGAAGTCACCCAAGCGAACCAGGTCCAGGCAGCGAGAAACCTCGGTGGCGATGGTCGCTTCGGGCACCTTTCGTCTCCTTAGACCAAAGGCAATGTTTTCATAGACATTGAGATGAGGGAAGAGGGCGTAACTCTGAAAAACCGTGTTCACGTTGCGCTGGTGAGGGGGGACCCCGCAGACATCAACTTCGCTGATCTCCAAGGTTCCTTGGTCAGGTTGCTCAAATCCGGCGATGAGACGCAGAGTGGTGGTTTTACCGCACCCAGAAGGGCCCAATAGAGAAAAGAACTCACCCTTGTCGATGGAAAAATTGAGTGATTCCACGGCAGCCGTTCCGTTGAAGAACTTACTGACTTCCGTGAATCGAACGACCGGGCCGGTCAGCTCGGGGTACCCCGCAAGGGCAACTGTACGTCGCGAACGCTGACCACAGCGACGACAGACGAATGAGCAAGGTGACTAGACTCGGGAGCTTCTCTCAAGGCTTCGCGCACACAGAACATCTCGTCACCTCCGTTGTCTTGATCCGCCTTTCATCCAGGAATCGGACAAAATAGGCCCTTGAAGTTTAGACTTAAGGCACCATTATCCTTTCCCTAAACCCTCTTTGGCCTAGGGAAGATTTGTGCTATTCGGGGGCCAAAAATCGCAGGCGCAGGGTGAGGTCCACGCTGGTCAGTCGCTTTCAAGCTATCGAAGGCCGAGGGACCGGAGTGCTCTTTGAGCGCCGGCGGTTTTTCGAACAGTTCCATGGCATCCTGCGACTATGTTTCCGGGGGGAAACTTCTTTCGAAGCAAGAACCGCAGGCCATCCTTCTCGGACCCGGAAAAGAAAACCGACCTCCCCGGATGAACCTTGGATGGTCGGAATTTGCGATGGTGCAGAGAGCTGCTTCGTGAGCTTAGATGGGAACTTAGAGGGGAGCGTTGTCGACTTCCACCTGTAGGCCCTTGCCGCGAAGATAGCCGGCGACCTGCTGACATTTGTCCTTGTCGCCACCGTAGCAGACGGCGCGACCATTGGTGTGGGCCGTGTGAACTATGGTTTCGGCTCGCTCTTGGGAGCACCCTGTCGACTTCTGCACCCACATGACGACGTTGTCGTAGGAATTGTGGTTGTCATTGTAAAGGATGACCTGCCAGGCTCCTTTTGGCTTCTTGAACTCTTCGGTCCATTTCTTCAGTTGTTCGTCGATGTCAGGGATGGTTAGCGTTGCCACGTGGTGTCCTTTCGGATTTGGGATACAGACCTATCCATATTCCACCAAAGTTGTCTCGCTAAACCCAAGGCCTGAACCTTGAAAAAGCTGGGATTTTGGCAGGCCCGAAGTCTCCAAAGAGAGTATGGCCCCTATATGATTCAGCGTGCTTTCGCCTTTTTTGTCGTCCTAATTTTCCTCATCGGTTGTGGGGGGAACTCCAACAATTTGCAATTTCCTCCCCAAGACCCTTCCCAACAGTCGATGGTGCCGGTTTTCCGCATCGCCGTGCTGGCTCCGCTGTCTGGAGGGCAGTCAGAGTTCGGTCTGGGAATTCGCAATGGTGCTCAGCTTGCGGTGGACCAGTACAACGAGAGTCGCGCGCCAGGTCAAGCGGCGTTCGAATTGCTGGCTTTCGATGACCAATCGGATCCGGAAGTAGGTCTCCAGCGGGCTCAGGAAATCGTTGAAGTGCCTGGGGTCGTGGGCCTGGTAGGGACGTACAACTCTGGGGTCGCAAGCCAGATCCTTCCTCTGATGCAAAGCCGAACGCTGCCCATGTTGTCGCCGGGGAACACCGACCCGGCTTTGACTGTGGGTTCCAACCCCGGTATGCCTGAAAGGCAGTTTTTCAACTATTTCCGTTTGGTGGTTCCCGACAGTCTTCAGGGTCCTGCCTTGGCAGGCCATGCGTTTACTTCGGAAGGCTTCACCCGAGCCGTCATTCTGAGTGAGGACAGAGCCGTAAGCCTGGCCTTGGCCCAGGCTTTCTCCGATCGCTTCGAAGTACTCGGCGGAGAGGTCTTGGGGTTCGTAATTGCCCCGGTTGGGACTCAGGACTATCGGTCCCTCTTGCAGTCTTTAGACCTCGACGACGCCGATTTGCTCTTCTATGGAGGTGAGGTGCCCAACGCTGCCTTGGTGAAACAGCAAGCTGTTGAGGAGGGTTTCGCCGGTCCTCTCTATGGGGGTGATGGAGTCAAGGATAATAGCTATCTCCAGGCCACTGTGGGGATCAATAACGGAGACATCGCCACCTCATTGGGTGCCCCGGCAGAGCTGCTGCCTTCGGCGGCAGATTTTCTCGAAGCCTATGCCGAGGCCGGCTTTGCCGAACCTCCCACCGACTTTGGACCTTACGCTTACGACGCTGCCAATCTGCTGATCGCCACCTCCCTTGCCAGCGGTGGCAACGGCCAGGGCACCATATCGCGCTTAAATGCGGTGGACAGCCAGGGAGCTACCGGGAGGTTGGCTTTCGACGCCTTTGGGGACACCCTAAACCGTATCCTCACCATCAATGAGGTGGTCCTAGGAGAATTTCTCCCCATTCAGATCGTGGACTTAAGCGAATGAGCCCGCAAAGCAAATTTGCCCTCTGACCTGGAGGCTCGCTCTATTTCACCTTGGGGTTGGGCGCCATGACCACGAACCAGCGCTGATTCTTATCGATGAGCAATCCCTGCTCGTCGGTGCTCAGGGTCTTTAGAGTGACTGAGTCTCGGACGTTGCCCCCGATAACATCGATCTCGTTGGGGCGCACCGCCACCACCAAGTCGGTGTGGGAAAAATAGCGCGAAGGTTGGTAGTCGAAGGTGATTCCTCCCTGTCGCGCATAGCCCACAAGATCACCCACTTGAGGGGCGCGTTCCGACAGACGATAGCCCCAGTAGGCTGCATCCGGGTCTTCAGATTTGCGGGCCAGAATGCTGTCTCGGATATAGGTGGCGTGGAGTGGGGAATAGCGGAAGCGCTCTCCGAAGCCGGCTTCCTTGTGAAGCCAGGAAATGAACGCTGCCGACCAGGGGACCTCGGTGTCTTTACCGCTGTAAGGAAGGTCGACTCCCTGCTGCCAATACTCCCCAACTCGCTCCGAGAATCCGTCTTCATACTCTTTTCCGCCCTCTCGGACAACCTCCCCATTCTTGTCCATGGTCTGACGGCCAAACCGCTCCCATTCTTGCTGGGAGATAGTTACGGCTCGTTCACTGGGACTTTGGGCGGCCGCCAAGGTGGCCAGCAATAGTCCCAGGAGGGCGATTCGGGAGCTCGCTTTAAGCACGGATATCAAGGTTGCCTTGGTCCTTTTCAGGTGGGCTCTCGCCGCAGCACTCGAGCGAGGTCGCGGCTTCGAATAGGTTTAGGTAGGAACCCGCTCATCCCCCGTTTTTCGGTCTCGGCCCGCGTTTCCTGCAGATTGTCTGCGGTGACCGCAACGATCGGTGTCTGGAGCTTGAGGTTGTCTCGAATCTGGCGAGTCACTTCGAAGCCGTCCATTCCCGGCATTCTGAGATCCAGGAGAATCAGGTCGAAGACTTCGTGCTCCAGGAGTTCGAGGGCCGCTTCTCCCGAGTTCACGCATGCTAGGGTCAGATCCAACTTGGCGGCGATGTGTTGAACCACTCGAAGATTGGTGGCATCGTCGTCCACCACCAGGATACGCTGGATCGGAGGTCTGCCTTCCTCGACCTGCTTCAAGGACTTGTCCTGGTCACCCGAAGGGGCGGGCAGAACGATTTTTAGACTCCCTGGCCGAGAGCCGACAGCAGCATGGCCTCCAAGATCCTTCAGATGATGTTGAACGATCACCAGAGGCAAGGCCGCAACCTTGATCTTCTCCAGAGGGCAGGTCCAACTTTGGGTAAGCAAGGGATGGAGTGTTCTCGAACTCGGGTCCGGACTCTGCATTTCGATTTGGAGGCATTGGTCAACCCACTGAACCTTGAGTTCTAGACCTTTTTCTTGGCGGCTCAGGGACTCACCTGAAGTTTCTCCGGAGGAATGTCCTTCTGCCCCTTGGTCTAGTTCGAAGCGCAAGAGATGACGTAAGATAGAACTGAACCTTTCCAGGTCCAGAAAAAGCTTAGAAGGAAGGTCGTCGGGGAACTGACAGGTGCAGGGCTCAGCAGAAAAACACTCCGGCTTTAGCTCGGTGAGGATTCGTCTGCACAATTCTGAAGACTCCAGCCACTGCGGTCGAGGAGACAAGCTTCCTTGACGCAGAGCAGCCAGCTCCAATAGGTCTTCCAAGAGATGAGTCAGGGAATGGGACTTGCTTTTCAGCGTTTCGGCCAACTCTCGCCACCGCGACTCCAACGGAGCTTCGGCTAACTCTCCGGAAAGATTCCACAGGGCATTCAGCGGGGTCCTGAGTTCATGCTCAAAGCGCGCCATCAGCTGGATCGAGGTCTCCTGCTTGAGGAGCCTGCCCTGAGGTGGGTTCGAGGTCAGATTTCCTCGCTCCAAATTTTGCAGAGCGATCTCGCACTCTAGACTGTCTCTCAAATCCTCTAGGAGGAGAAGTTGCTCGGGCCGCCATTGTCTCGGTTCGCGGTCCACGGCACAGAGGCTTCCGATGATTTGGCCATCAGGAGTGCGGATCGGCACCCCTAAATAGGAGCCAATGCCCAATTCGGTGATCCCTAAGCACTCGTTGACCCGTTGGTCAGTGAGTGAGTCTTCAACGATCAAGGCCTGATGGGAAGTGACTACGTACTGACAGAATGAGTGGGTCAAGGGGGTTTGTTTCACTTGAGCCCAGGGACCCTGTAGACCGAGGCAACTCTTGAAGATCTGTCGGTCCGATGACACCACGGAGAGTAAGGCCACTGGAGCGCCCAACAAAGCTGCACAAAGACGAGTGTACCGCTCGAACGCTCCGTCCGTGGAACTGTCGAGAATACCGCTGGCTTCTATAGCGGCCAGTCTTTTGGGGTCGTCAAGGGCTGTTTGGGATAGCAACGAAGACTCCAGTCGGGTCCGACTCTTTCGGACAAAATAACAGCAAAAGCCCGGATTTCAAGTTGGTTCTTCATGCCCGAGGACTCCTAGTTCCCAGCAGGTATGACGAGCGAACAAGCTTCCCGGGTCTCGTGTCCCCCAAGACACTTACTCCCTAATTAACATTATTGCACAGGTTTTGGTGGTTTCTTGCTTCTTGGTTGGGATATACCAGGTCCAGGATAGTTTCCTAGTTCAAAGGATCACTCATCCCTGATACTAAAGGACACAAGGCACTGAGGTATATCTAGTGCTCTGGTCAGGGTTCTGGAGGTGATCGTATGAGAGAAAGATTGAGGTCAGAGGCGGAAGCTGTCCTTAAGAGTAACGATAGGGGCGGGTACACTGTGCCATCGGTGAAGCTCTATCCGCATCAATGGGCTTGGGATTCCGGTTTTGCGGCAATTGGGTGGGCCCGGATCGACCCCGAGCGAGCCGCTGAAGAGATCGAGAAATTGTTGGCCGGACAATGGCAGGATGGCAGAATTCCTCACATCCACTTTCATCGCCCGACCCCTGATTACTTTCCCGGACCCGAGTCCTGGGGCTTCGCCAAGTCTTCGACCATCAGCAACCCACCGGTATGGACTTTGGCCGCGCACGCGCTTTGGGAACAGGGCTTTGAGCCCACTCGAATTCGGAGCTGGTTGCCTTCGTTGGAACGTTCCCACGATTTCCTCCTTGCTCATCGTGACCCGCTGAATTGGGACTCCATCATCACTTGCCATCCTTGGGAGAATGGGCAGGACAATTGCCCGGCTTGGGATGTTCCCCTAGAGGCCGTGGACCCTCGCGAGGCACCGGACTTCAAGAGGGTGGACAAGGAGCGAGTGGCCGATGCCAGTCAACGCCCCACCGACGATCAATATAAGCGCTATATGGTTTTGGTTGATCGGATGTCCAGAAACGGCTTTCATCCGGCCAATTTTCAAGTCTACGATCCCTTTTTCACCACGCTTGTCGCCTTGGCCGAGAAAGCTCTGGCCGAGATGGCCGACGGCCTCGCCTGGGAAACTCAAGCTCGGGAGCGGGCTCAGAGGCTTGCTGTGGGGTTGGAGCGATTGTGGTCTCCAGAGCATAAGCGATATCGCTATTACGACGCCTTGACCGAGGAGTTTCTGGCTCCCGAAACCATTGGAGCCTACGCTCCGCTGCTGCTCGGTGATAAGCAGTTGGGCTTCCATGACCTAAAGGAGGGCTTGGAGGACTTTTGGAAGGTCGCTCACCCCTTGCCAACGGTGAAGCCAGGCAGTGAGTCCTACGATTCCGTTTGCTATTGGCGAGGGCCGACTTGGGTCAACATAAATTGGCTGTTCAGCGCTCACTATGGGGCCCGGTTGATCGAGCCGACCTTAGCTCTGGTGGAAACCCAGGGTTTCTGGGAGTACTTTGACCCAAGCACTGGTGAAGGTCTTGGAACCGACGGCTTCACCTGGACGGCAGCCTTGACCCTCGACTTGCTGGCCCGAGCATAGTTCCATGAATTGGCTAGACTGGAGCATTATGGTGGTCTACCTGATGGGGATGATCGCCTTGTCCTGGTGGTTGGGTCGAAAGCAGACCGACGCCAACAGCTACTATCTGGGTGGGAACAATCTCAGTTGGTGGTCTATCGGGATCTCCACCATGGCCACTCAATGTTCCACCAACAGTCTCCTCGGGGCTCCCGCTTTCATCATCACCACGGGTCTTCTCTGGTTGCAGTACGAGTTCGCTCTGCCCATAGCCATGGTGGTGATCATGGTGACCCTGCTGCCCTTCTACCGGCGTTTGAATCTCGTGTCCATTTACGAGTATCTGGAGCGGCGTTTCGATTTGAAAACGCGGACACTCCTGTCGGTGATGTTCCAACTTCTTCGAGCTTTTGCCACCGGGGTGACGGTCTTCGGGGTCTCCATCGTTCTCGAACAGATCGTGGGAATACCTTTTGTCTATGCGGTATTGATGCTGGGCATAGTGACCATCATCTACGATATGCTCGGAGGAATGGAGGCCGTCGTTCTCTCTGATGTGATCCAGATGGCAGTCTTATATTTAGGAATTGTCTTATGCGTTTGGGCTTCCATCGATGCCGTGGGGGGCCTGGCCAGAGTTTTCGAACTTTTTCCGCTGACCGGAGAGGTGCTCAGTCGAGAGACTGGCCGGGAGTTCGCTTTTTCGGGCTTCCAGGCCATCAGCTTTGCCGGCCACGGTCTGGGAGATGGCCAAACTTTTGCCTTTTGGCCCATGCTCATCGGGGGCTTCTTTCTCTATGTGTCCTACTACGGCTGCGACCAGACTCAGGTGCAGCGAGAGCTCAGCTCGAAAGACCTCGACGACACCAACCTTTCCCTGATGCTCAACGGCCTATTGCGCTTCCCTCTGGTCTTGACCTACTGCTTTATGGGGGTCTGCATCGGGGCCTACTTGGTTAGCGAGCCGAGCTTCATCCAGAACCTACTTAGGGACGGAGATTACGAATTTAATCTGGCGGTTCCCATGTTCGTCTTAGAACGTCTTCCTCACGGGATCATTGGCTTGGTCATCGTGGCTCTCTTTTCAGCTGCCATGTCGAGCCTGGACTCCACCATCAACAGTCTTTCAGCCACCACCTCGAAGGATCTCTACGAGCGACTCTATGTGCGACAAAGGTGGACCATCAGCGCGGCTCAGGAACTGAAGATGTCCCGAGTGTTCACCGTCTTTTGGGGAGTGATCTGTGTGGGGTTCAGCTTCTTGGTTGGAGGCATCTCGAATTCGGTCATTGAGAGCATCAACATGATCGGCTCACTGATCAACGGTCCGATCTTGGCCTTGTTTCTTTTGGGGATCTTGACCAAGAGAGCCAATGGGAACGGGGCTTGCTGCGGACTACTCCTAGGCTTTGGCTTCAACATCTTGTTGTGGGTTCTCGCCCCGGATGTATCCTGGCTGTGGTGGAACGTGAGCGGATTTCTGGTGGCCTTCGTCGGAGGCTATCTGGTCAGTCTGCTGGGAGTGGCGTCTGAGAAAGACCTTTCTGAACTCACTTATGATTCCGACACCTATCAGAGCATGCACTACCGGCTGAATTGGCACCACAACTGGGCAATCTTGGCGGCCTACACCCTGGTGATGATCGCCTTTTGCTGGTTTCTCGGGACCCTGAATCCTTGACCCCTAGTTGATCCTCAAGTTTTCGCATTCGCGCTTCTCGAAGAATTGATGGATCAAACTGCGGAAGTTCCGGTCTCTTTTGTTCCAGTGGTCATAAGCTAGCATCAGCGACTCTGGATTTTCTTTGCTCATTGCTCGCTCGGCGGCTTTGAGAAGCCTGCAGTGATTGCGTCGACTCTCCTGAAATAGCTGAAATATGAGAAGCTCAAAAAGCTTTTGATCGCCTTCGAGTTCCTTGGCCAAAACCGAAAGGAGTTCACGTGTCCTGCTCTCTTCGGACTGGGGAGAGCTTGAGAGTTCGCTACAGAGTTCTCTGATCAAACGAGGGTAAAGAAGATACATCGATCCTGAAGGTAGCCCATATAGCCTACCTCGGATCTGATCTAGATCAATTGTGTGAGATCCTAGGCAGATTAAGGTGGGCTCATGAGTGATCGCGATCAATATTACGACGACCAGACTCCTCGTTGGTTTGCCTGGTTCACTATTTTTTGGGGCATAGTGGGTATGACTGCGGGCCTGTTGGCTGCTTTGCAGTTGGCCTACTATCAGTTCAACTTCGACAACCCTTTTCTGACGTTCGGACGGTTGCGGCCGCTGCACACCAATGTGGTGATCTTTGCCTTCGCTGGAAATGCTATTTTTTGCGGAGTTTACCACTCGACCCAACGTCTGTGCCAAACCCGGATGTATTCCGATGCCCTATCCAAGATCCACCTCTGGGGCTGGCAGCTGATCATAGCGCTGCACGGCGTGCTGCTCTTGATGGGGTACACCGACGGCAAGGAATACGCCGAGCCGGTCTGGACGGTTGATCTGTTGATCACCCTGGTTTGGGTGGTGTTCGGTCTCAATTTTTGTATGACCTTGGGTCGGCGTCGAGTCAAGCATCTCTATGTAGCTCTGTGGTTTTATCTGGCCACCATCATCACTATAGCCGTCCTCCATCTGGTGAATAACTTGGCCATCCCAGTGAGTTTGACCAAGTCCTATCCCGTCTATGCCGGGGTTCAGGATGCGTTGGTGCAGTGGTGGTATGGGCACAACGCCGTGGGTTTCTTACTCACCACGCCCTTCCTCGGGCTGATGTATTACTACCTACCTAAGGCTGCTCAGCGCCCGGTGTACAGCTACCGTCTGTCGATCTTGCACTTTTGGTCCCTGGTGTTTCTCTACATTTGGGCTGGACCTCACCATTTGATCTATACCGCCTTGCCCGACTGGTCCCAAACCTTGGGTATGGTTTTCAGCCTGATGCTGCTGGCTCCCAGTTGGGGGGGCATGATCAACGGCATCATGACTCTCAAGGGCGCTTGGGATAAGCTAAGGACCGACCCAGTCATTAAGTTCTTTGTGGTTGGTCTCACCTTCTACGGGATGTCGACCTTCGAGGGACCCATGCTTTCTATCAAAAGTGTCAGCGCGCTGGCGCATTACACCGACTGGATCGTGGGGCACGTCCACTCTGGGGCCCTAGGCTGGGTGGGTTTCACCATCTTCGCTATGCTCTACTGGTTGGTCCCCCGCTTGTATCGAACGGAACTGTACTCCACCAAGTGGGCTACCTGGCATTTTTGGATCGGGACCATCGGGATCTTGCTCTATATCACTTCCATGTGGATCACCGGGGTGACCCAGGGTCTGATGTGGCGAGCCGTGGCTGAAGATGGAGGCTTGCAGTACACCTTCATCGAGTCGGTCATCATCTTGAAGAACTACTACATTGTGAGAGCTGTCGGCGGCGGACTGTACCTGTTTGGCGCAGTCCTAATGGCCTACAACCTTCTCTTGACTATGCGGCAAGGGCGGGTGGAGCTTGAGCCGGTGCCTGGAGGTAAGCAGTGAGTCATCGTTGGATTGAATCCAAGATGGGCTGGATGGCCCTATTCACCACCATTGTCATCATGATCGGCACGGTGGTAGAGTTGGTGCCCTTGTATCTGGTGGAGTCCACGGTGCCCGTCATCGCTGATGTCAAGCCGTACACTCCCCTGGAGCTCGAAGGGCGAGACATTTACATCAGGGAAGGCTGCTACAACTGCCATTCTCAAGCGGTTCGGCCTTTTCGTGATGAAACCGAGCGCTATGGACCCTACTCTAAGCCTGGAGAGTATGTCTACGACCGCCCTTTCCAGTGGGGCTCAAAACGGACCGGTCCGGATCTCCATCGAGTGGGGGGGAAATATCCGGACTCCTGGCACTGGCTGCACATGAAGGACCCGCGAGAAATGGTTCCCGAGTCCACCATGCCTTCGTACCCCTGGCTGCTTCGGGACCGCTTGGATACCCGCTTGACTCAGAAAAAGATGCAAGCTCTGGTGAAACTGGGCACCCCTTACAGTCCCGAAGAGATCGTCCGGGCCGAAGAACTCGTTCGACAGCAGGCGGCTGAGATCACCGAGCGCCTGAAGTCTGAAGGGGTAGAGGGAGCCGACGCGGAGATGGAAATCATCGCCATGATCGCCTATTTGCAGCGCCTGGGCACCGATATTCGCTGGAGGGAGCAGTAATGGACATCGAATCCCCCCTGATCAGCCTTCTCAAGCAAGGAGTCTTGGTGGCCTTTTTCTTGAGCTTCACCATAACAGCCTTGATGGTCTGGTTCTCCGATATGGAGAAACACGGCGCCGAGATTCTCGACGAACAGGAGACAGAACATGGCTAAGCTTCTCGACCACGAGATCGACGGGATCCAAGAATATGATAATCCCACACCGGGATGGTTAGCGGCCCTCTTTATCGTGAGCATCATCTATAGTCTGGGTTACGTCATTTACTATCCCTCGTTTTGGTTCTGGCCCGGGACGTCCGGTTGGAGTTCCACGGGACAGTACGAGCAACAGATGGCCGAGGCCGAAGTGAAGTACGCCGAGTTCCAAGTCCAGGCCGTAGCCATCGAGCTTCATCCCGAAGACCCCGAGGTGATCGCCTTGGGAACCACCCTGTATCGCTCGAATTGTGCCGCTTGTCACGGCCTTCAGGGAGAGGGACGAGTGGGGCCGTCGTTCACCGACGGGGAGTGGATTTATGGAGAAAGCGATGCGGATCTGGTTGCCAGTATCCGGGACGGTCGACCCAAGGGCATGCCGCCTTGGGGTCAAGCCATGTCGAACGAAGATTTGGCAGCCGTTGCCTCCTTCGTAAGGCATTTGGCCAATCAAGAGTAGTTTGGGGAGCATGGGAGAGAAGGAACCCAGCGATGGCTAAAATCTATCCAGCCCATATCGAGGGCCGTTTTCGGCAGTGGAAAAACGTCATTAGCGTTGTCCTACAGGCGGTCTTGTTCGTGACACCTTGGCTCAATTGGAACGGTCGTCCCATATTGTTGGTGGACCTGGCCGGCCGCAAATTGCATCTGTTTGGGATGACTTTTTGGCCTCAGGAGACTCACTTTCTCCTGCTGCTATTGTTGGCCGCAGGATTGAGCTTGTTCTTGGTATCGTCTTTGCTGGGGCGCGTTTGGTGTGGCTTTGCCTGCCCTCATACTCTTTTGACCCACGCCTTCATCATGGTGGAGCGCTTCATCGAAGGACCCGCAGATCAAAGGCGGCGTTTGGACCGAAGAGATTGGACCGACAAGGCACCCAAGAAGGTCCTGAAGTACAGCGTTTGGCTAGGGATGTCGGTCTTTCTGGGGCTGACCTTCTCAGGCTACTTTGCTCCTATCCGACAGGTGGCAAGAGGTCTCCTCGATGGAACTGCGTCCACTTTTTCTCTGGGCCTGATCGCATTTTTCACCCTCGTTTCCATGCTGTTCTTTGGCCTGATTCGGTCCAATTTCTGCACCACCATTTGCCCCTATGCTCGATTTCAGAGCGCTTTGACCAACGCCGAGACCCTCATGGTCAACTACGACCTCAACCGTGGTGAGCCCAGGGGGAAAGTGAAAGACCCCAAGGCAGCAGACTGCATCGATTGCTCGGCTTGCGTGCGGGTCTGTCCTATGGGGATCGACATCCGGGATGGATTTCAGTTTGCCTGCATCAACTGCGCCTCGTGCATCGACGCCTGCGACGACATTATGGATAAGGTGGGACGGCCGCGAGGTCTGGTTCGTTTCGCCAGCTTGGGAGAACTCGAAGAGGAAGCCGAACCGGGGTGCGCCGAGGCGGTGCTCAATCGACCTTGGTCTGAACGGATGAAGGCTTATGGAGTGCGTCCCCTGGTCTATTCGATGTTGCTCGGACTGGTTTTGACTTACACCATGGTGTTGGCCTGGCAGCGGCCACCTTTCGACTTCGAGGTGGTGCGGGAGTCTGCGGGACCGGGAGTGACTTTCTCCTTTGACGGGCGCAACACCAATCGCTTCACTTTGAGGGTGGTCAACCGCACCGGAGAGAGCCGTTGGGTCGACCTTAGGCTGCTGGATTCTGATGAGAGATTCGAGTTGGTGACACCAGAGAATCCGGCCTTCTTGGAGCCCGAGTCCGTTCGCCCTATCCAGGTTCTGGTCATGAGTCCGGCGCGGAGCAAGACAGAAGTCGAAAAGATCACCTTTGAGCTCAGCTCTCAAGCTCCGCAACGGGCCACTCGACAGCGAACCTCAACCTATGTTTACCGTGGAGGCAAAAGCAATGAAGATCTTTGAACGCTTAGGTTTACACCCCTGGCCGTGTGGCCTGTTCCTATCCTTAGCCCTATTCGTCACCGTACAACTGAGCGTGGTGACCCTGGCCACCACCACTTTCGAAGGCCTCGACGAGGTGGAGTACTATCGGCACGGGGTGGAGTACGGCCAAGAGATGGCTCGTCAGAAGCATCAGCGAGAATTGGGTTGGACCCTGTCTTCCAAGTGGGTGGGAGATGAGCTGTACCTGGCAGTCTTGGACTCCGACGGCAAACCTGTGCACAGAGCAGAGGTCTTGGCTACCGTGGGGCGTCCAGCCACTCGTAAGGACGACAGTAGCCATCAACTCTCGGAAGTGGGCCCAGGCATCTATACGACCTCGGTTCCCAAGGGAGACGGGCTATGGAGAATTCAGTTTCAGGTGAGCAAAGGGCCGCATTTGGTGAAGGCTGAGCACCGCAAGAAAACACATTCAGAGGATGCTGGCTAGAAGTGGGTTGTTGCACCTCGAAAAAAACCCTAGACGCAGCGCTGGAGTTTCCTTCTGCAGCTCCTAAGGTGGACGACTTAGAGGTCATTCTGGCCTTAGAGAACCTGCATTGTATCAATTGTGTGGCCAAGGTTGAAGAGCTGTTGCGGGGGATACCCGGGGTGCGCGAGGCCCGAGTCAACCTATCCAAAAAACAGGTTCGGGTGAGCTTCTCAAGCTCTGAGTTCGGTTTGCCCAAGGTTTTTCACCACCTTGAGGCCTACGGTTTCCCCGCTCGAAAGCTGACCCCCGTTCAGAGTCAGGGTCAAGCCCGAGAATCAAAAGACAGCCGAGTTCTACTAAAGCGTATGGCTTTCGCCGGCTGTGTGGCCGGAAACTTGATGCTTCTCTCGGTGGCTCTGTATATCGGTCGGTTTCAAGGGATCGAACCTCTCCTCAAGCGCTTTTTCGAACTGCTCGGCTTGGCCTTGGCCCTTCCCGTGGTTTGGTATTCTGGTCGCCAGTTTCTAGAGCCGGCATGGAAGGCTTTGCGCCAGGGACGGATCACCATCGATGTCCCCATTGCTACCGGCCTTCTTGCCACCACCGGACTCTCGGTGGTGGCCTTCATGGTGGGTTCGGATCATCAGTACTTCGACACCGTGACCATGTTCGTCTTTGTTCTCTTGATCGGACGCTATTTGCAGGGAGTGGCCATGGGAAAGGTTCGGGACCGCCTTGGCCTACTCTTAGGGCAGAGGCCCGAGCGAGTCACAATTCGCGAAGGCCCCACTATCACGGAGATCGGTTTAGAAGATCTCAGAGTGGGCCAAGTTGCCCTGCTGGAGACGGGCGAGGCCATCCCCGCAGACGGTTCCTTGCAGTGCGGGCAACTAGAGGTCGATGAGTCCAGTATGACCGGAGAATCCCTACCGGTGCTCAAGGTCAGAGGCGATGAGCTTTTGGCGGGCACTTTGGTTTTCTCAGGCCGAGGGGAGATGAGAGTTGAGGCCGTGGGCAGCGCAACCGTGCTCAGTCGCCTGGGGGAGTTGGTAGAGAAAGCTCAAGAAGTCCGAGGTGACAGCGGTCGATTGTCGGGCAAGGTGGCTGCATGGTTCTCTTCGGCCATCCTGCTTTTGGCCTTGGCCGTGTTTTTCTGGTGGTTGCCTCAGGGACTGGCGCAAGCCACCCTGGTGGCGGTTTCGGTTTTGGTCATCACTTGCCCATGCGCCTTGGGTTTATCTCTGCCTCTGGCATTTTGGATGGCTGTTCGCACCGGGGCCGAACGTGGGGTCCTGGTGCGAGATGAGGCCGCTTTGGAGACCACAGGACAATTGACCGATCTGGTTATGGACAAGACCGGGACTCTCACTCAAGGTCGACCATCCCTGGTGGCCGAGAGGTTCTTTGGCAAGCATTCGGCGGCAACCTTAGCGCCTTTGGTGTTGGCCTTGGAATCGGAATCCTCTCATCCCTTTGCCAGGAGCCTGGTTGAGAGATTCACCGACCTGGTTCCCGAGGACGCTCTCATTCAAGGGATGGAGGTTGAAGAGATCCCAGGTCGGGGTCGGTGGGCCCGTTGGCAAGACACCGACCTGTTCATTGGGCGCTCGGATGAGGCGAGCACCGACACGGGTTTGGATATCACCTTGAGGATCGATGGGGTGGAAGCTGCGGGCTGGCGTTTCGACGACACCTTGAGAGCGGACGCTTGCGACATCGTTGCTCGACTGAAGGGGCGAGGCTTGAAGTTGCACGTACTGAGTGGAGATAGGCAGAGGCGCACGGAGCGAGTGGCTGAGCAACTGTCTCTCGAGAGCCGCTTGGGAGATCAACTTCCCGAAGATAAGGCTCACTTCATCCAGCAACTCAAAGAAGGTTCTCCCGAAACTCAAGTTGGGGTTTTGGGGGATGGAACCAATGACGCTTTGGCACTATCCCAGGCCGATGTGGGAGTGGCCATGGGTCACTCCACTGCGGCGGCGGCCTCTTCAGCGCCAGTTCTCTTTCTCAGGCCTGGGTTGGGACCGGTGTTGACCTGGCTAGATTTGGGGGAGGCCTATCGCCAGACGGTTTCCAGCAGCCTCAAGCTGTCTTTCCTTTACAACGCGCTGGCCATTCCTGCGGCGGCCTTGGGTTGGGTCTCACCTCTGCTGGCTGCGGTGGCCATGCCGATTTCCTCGGTGGTGGTGGTGCTCAACAGTCTGCGGCTCCCCAAGCGTCTACCAGGGGAGCGAGGAACAGACTGATGGAAGTTCTGTTGCTCTTGGTCCCCTTGGCCCTAATGCTTTCAGGAGTGGCGCTATTCTTCTTCTTTCAGGCGGTGAAGTCGGGGCAGTTTGAAGACCCAGACGGAGATGGGGCTCGATTCTTGCTCAATGCAGACGACGACCGCGATAGGCCGATCACCTAAAGCGACGTGAATTTCCTCGGCCGGCCCTCAGAGGGCAGCCTTCATTTCGACCTCTTCAAGGTGATGAATACCGAGCAAAGTGAGGCGATCTTTGTCCTCGAAAAGTTCTGCATCTTTCTTCATTTTGGTGAAGGCTCGGGTGATGGTTTCGGGAGTGGCTCCGATCATGTCCGCCACCTCTTGTCGGCTGAAGGGAAAAGGTAGGGTCAGCCCCCTCGGAGTGTCTTCTCCCAAGCGTTGAGCCAGCACCAGGAAAATCTTCCACAGACGCTGGGGTATCCGCTCTAGGGCGATGGAGAGCATCATGGACCGCTGCTCACGAATCTTGCTGGCGCACCCTTCCAACGAACAGCGCTGCAACTGCGGGAAATCTTGAGAGAGGGTGAAGAATTGGTCAGGACTCAGGCTAGCGAACTGCACTTCGGTCACCGCTTCGGCACTCACTGGATAGGGGCAACTGTCCAGGGCACACAACGCTCCACAGACATCCCCCGGCAGCAGCAATTCGGTGATCATCTGACCGCCTTCTGCGGTGATCCGGGTGACCTTCGCCATGCCGGCTTTGAGGAAGATGAAGACCTTTTTCTGGTCATCTTGCCGGAAAAGCATGGTCCCTATGGGAGCTTTCTGAAAAGGCAGCCGGCCATCGAGCCCTTCGTAGGAGCGATAGTCGGCCTTATTCTCCGGAAGGACAAACATCGGGGAGGATTCGTCGTTTTCTACGAGATCCTGCAATCGATCGGTCAGAGTTCTCGGAGGTGAGTCTTCAGGGAGGGGGGATTTGTGAAAAAATTTCTTTTTTTCTGGAGGCAACACCTGCCCTAAAGATAATCACCTAAGCATGGATACTGCCGAAATGCGCCTACTAACCGTACCCCAGTTTGCCCGTCGAGTGAGTCGCTCCGTCGACGAAGTCCTGGCCTTGATTCAGACTCGTGAAGTGAAAGCTCTCCGGCCTGAGCCCGAGGGAGGCTATCGAGTTCTCGAATCGGAAGTCGATCGGCTGTTGCAGGAAAAGACCGGAAGGATTCGCCCTCGCCTGAGCAAGCTCGGAGAGGTGTCTCGGTCAGTCCCTCTGGAGAATCACTTGTCTACCGTGACCCAACTCGAGACCGCCAGAACGGAAGTTGGGCGTCAAGAGCGGGTCAATCTTAACCTGCAAAGTGAACTCTTCACCTACAGGCAGTTGCTTGAAAGTGAACAGCAGGCGCTCTTTGAGGCCCGAGCTACGGTAATTTCCCATCAAGAAGAGATCAAAGCTCTCAAGCAGCAGCTTCAGGCTCTCAGAAGTGCGCCCTGGTGGAAACGACTTTTCGGGGTAAAATAAACCTCTGAGGCCGCCGACCGGGCTGGATGGTGAGTAAATCCCATAGCCAAAGGCCTCATCACCATAGCCTATCGGGGGGGGGGTGGAGCTCGGGTAACCTGCCGTCGGCACACCGAGTCTAGCGTTGCAGCAGCGCCCGGGGGGCAAAGCCTCCTGTGTGGCAAGACCGGGCCCAAGGCGTGCTGCCTGCAACACCCCCGCACACAAGTACCTTGCAGATGGCCTATTGGATAGAGCAGCGGACAGGCAATGGTGGTATAATCACCAACAGATGAAGCACCCAGGTTTGCTCAACGACATCATGTTCAAAATCGTGTTCGGTACGGAGCAGGGTC
>JBJHCR010000073.1:0-22182 GCA_050486105.1 Vulcanimicrobiota bacterium | reverse complement strand
CTTTGGCGTCGCGCAGAAAGCGCTCCACCGGATATTCCTTGGAGTAACCGTAGCCCCCGTGCACCTGCATGGCGTCTAGGGCGCACTGAACCGCCACTTGCGAGGCGTAGAGCTTGGCCATGGAAGCCTCCTTGGTGAAACGCTCGCCGGAGTCGCGCTTCAGAGCGGCTTTGTACATCAGTAGGCGAGCGGTTTCCACGCCCACAGCCATATTTACCAGCATTTCCTGCACCAGCTGAAACTGGCTGATAGGTCGCTTGAATTGCTCCCGTTCCTTGGAATACTTGAGGGCTTCATCGAGGGCAGCCTGGGCGATACCCACGGCTTGGGCGGCGATGCCCACCCGCCCGGTGTCGAGCGCTGCCATAGCAATGGTGAACCCCTTGCCTTCTTCGCCCAGCAAATTCTCCTTGGGGACCTTCACGTTGTCGAAGGTGAGAGGGCAAGTACCCGAGGCCCTGACCCCCATGGTCTCTTCGTGCTTGCCAATGGAAAAGCCCGGAAAGCTTTTCTCCACGATGAAGCAGCAAATCCCTTTGTGCCCCAAGGACGAGTCCTTGGTGGCGTAAACAATGAAAATCTCAGCGGCGGTAGAATTGGTAATCCAGTTTTTCTGCCCGTTCAGAACCCAGTGATCGCCTTCAAGTTTGCAGGTGGTCTTCATGGAAGCAGCGTCTGAGCCGCTGTTGGGCTCGGTGAGAGCGTAGGCGACGATCTTCTCGCCGCTTGCCATCAGCGGCAGCCACTTCTTCTTCTGCTCTTCAGTGCCGAACGCCATCACGGGGTACTCTCCCAGGCTGTTCTGGACCGCGGCGATCACCCCAGTGGAAGCGCAGGCTCTGGAGAGCTCTTCGATCACTGTGACGTAGGTCACTGAATCCATGCCGGCTCCACCGTACTGCTCAGGGACGGTGACCCCCATCAGTCCGAGTTCGGACAATTTCTTAATGTTGTCCCACGGAAACTCTCGGGTCTCGTCGTAGTGGGCCGCTTTGGGGCGGATTTGCTCGTCGGCAAGCTTCTTAACCATGTCCTGAACCATCTTCTGGTCTTCGGACAGCTCAAAGCAGATGCTTTGAGGATTTGCGGTGATGGTCATCATTCTACTCCTTTATGATTCCTTTAAGAATTTCTCGAGCGATGACCACCCGATGAATCTCGTTGGTCCCTTCGCCGATAGTGGTCAATTTCGTGTCCCGGAAAGCCCTGCTCACCTTGCTGTTCATGGGCAGTCCCAAAAGTCCCAGGTGCTCCACCGCTTTGTCTGTGGCGCGCATGGCGATCTCCGAAGCGAAAAACTTGGCGAAGGCCCCGTCTAGGGTCCAACGCGGCAGGCGATCCTTTTGGATCGCAGCGTTATAAATCATATGGCGGGCCGCAGCCACTTCGGTGGCGATCTCAGCCAGAGGAGCCAGGCGATACTCATTCTCCCATAGGTCCTCCAACAGGTTCTCCTGAGAGAGCACCTTGACGAGTTCGTCCAAAGCCGATTGAGCCAGCCCTAAAGCCATGGCCCCGATGGTGATGCGCCCGCCATCTAGAGTCTGCATGAAGTACTTGAAGCCCTCACCCCGCTGCCCCAACAGATTCTCCGCTGGCACCTTGCAGTTGTCAAAAATCAGAGTCCCAGTGGCCGATGCCCGTAGACCAGTTTTGTCTTCTTTCTTGCCAAAGCTGAAGCCCGGAAAGTCCTTCTCCACGATGAAGGCCGAAATCCCCCGATGACCCAAATCTGGGTCGGTGACCGCGCTGACCACATAGCTGAAAGCCTCGGTGGCGTTGGTGCACCAAGCCTTCTGCCCGTTGAGAATCCAGTGGGTTCCATCAAATTCAGCTTTTGTTTTGGTGGCCCCCGAATCACTTCCGGCTTGCGGTTCGGTCAGCCCATAGCCCCCCAGGCGCTCGCCTTTGGCCAAGGGGGTGAGATACTTAGACTTCTGCTCCTCGGTGCCCCAGGTGGCGATCGGGTTGCTGCCCAGACCAATGTGGGCCGCCATTATGATCCCCAGAGAGCCCCAAGTGCGGGAGCATTCTTCCACCAGCATAGCGGTAGAGACCGAGTCGAGGTCTCGCCCACCGAACTTATTAGGAAACGGCAACCCCAAATAGCCCCGTTCGGCCATGGGACCCAGTAGGAGTTCCCTGGGAAACCGCTCCGTAGCCTCATACTCTTCGGCTATGGGCTCGACGTGTTGCTCGAGAAACTCTCGCAACTCCGAACGAAAAGCCCGATGCTCATCGGACAGCAGATGGCTGTCGGCAAGGTGAGTGCCTTCCTGGGTCAAGGTCGCTGCACTTGTCATGGTCGTGTTCCTTTTCACGCTTTTGAGATTCCGTAACATTTACTTGAGGTCAAGTTTGACGCGAGGGCTAAGAGGCAAGCTCCGCGGCCACTTTCAGGGGTGCTCCGGTAGCGGCGACCACTTGGTCCACCGTGGAGCCAGGTTGTACCTCCTTGAGTACCAGTCCGTCGGGAGTGACCTCGATGACCGCGAGATCGGTGACAATAAGGTCCACCACACCCTCTCCAGTGAGTGGTAGGCTGCATTTTTCAACGATCTTATAGGAGCCGTCACGGGCGGTGTGCTGCATGGCGATGATCACCTTTTTGGACCCGGCTACCAGGTCCATGGCCCCTCCCATTCCCTTGACTTTGTGACCGGGGATCATCCAGTTGGCCAGATTTCCCTGAGCATCCACTTCCATGGCTCCGATCACCGTGAGGTCCAGATGTCCCCCTCTAATCATGGCGAAGGAATCGGCCGAGTGGAAATACGAGGTGCCGGGGATCTCGCTCACCGTCTCTTTTCCAGCGTTGATGAGATCGGCGTCCTCCTCGCCCTCCCAGGGGTACGGACCAATGCCCAGCATGCCGTTTTCGGAGTGGAGGATCACCGTCATCCCTTCGGGGATGTAGTTGGCCACCAACGTGGGTATGCCGATTCCCAAGTTGACGTAGTAGCCGTCTTTAAGCTCCTGCGCCACTCTTTGAGCGATAAGTTCTTTTTTCGATACGCTTTTCATAACTCTCTCCTAAGATCAGGGCATTCACATAAACCCCGGGGGTGACGATCTCATCGGTGCCTAGTTGACCGGCCTCAACGATCTCTTCAGCCTCAGCGATCACGAAATGGGCGGCAGTGGCCATGATAGGGTTGAAGTTCCTGGCCGTCTTGCGGTAAGTCAGGTTGCCGTGAGTGTCGGCCCGATAGGCTTTGATGAAAGCCACGTCGGCCTTCAAGGCCCGCTCCAGTAAATACTTGCGGCCCTCGAACTCCCGAACCTCTTTGCCTTCGGCGATCAGAGTGCCCACTCCCGTGGGGGTGTAGAAACCGGCGATTCCTGCCCCCCCGGCCCGAATGCGCTCGGCCAAGGTTCCTTGGGGGTTCAACTCCACTTCAATCTCGTCGTTGATCATCTTCTGCTCGAGCGCTCGGTTCTCTCCGATATAACTCGAGATCATCTTATTCACTTGCCCTTGGGCGATGAGCAGGCCGATCCCGGCGTCGTCCACACCGGCGTTGTTAGAGATGATGGTGAGGTTCTTGCAGCCTTTTTTCAGCAGGGCCTTAACCAGGTTCTCTGGGATGCCACAAAGACCAAACCCCCCCATCATCAAAGTCATGCCATCCCGGACGCGCTCGATGGCCGAGTCAATTTTCGTGCGTTTATCCATACTTCCCAACTTCCTGATGTCTCGAGAGACGAGCGCAAACTTGAGTCCGATGCTGAATCCAAGGAGACAACGGGAGGGGCCGGATGTCGTTGGCCCCTAGTGGGTTGAGTTTACCCCGGGCCGATCGATTCTATGCATAAATGATGGTATAGGACTCAACAACGACGTTTTTCCCTGCCCTGTAGTCCCTGAACGCCTCCTCGGTAGGGTATCCTTGTCGAAAAGCCTTATCAAAAAGATCACGTTCCTCAAGACCGGAAGAACGAGTATTCGAACTCTTGTAGGGCAAGCTGATGTCCTGGGTCGACTCCAACCTTGGCACTTTGCCACAAAAAGAGCTTCAAAAGGTTAACATTTTCCGTGTCCGTGAAGTTCGATACTTTTCTTGTTACTCTAGATAATCATGCGCAATATGTCTCCCGCTTCAGGAATAGCCTTGGTCTCGGTTCTCTCTCTCATCATGGTCGTCGGCTTGTTGGCCGGAGTGGTCGGGTGGCAAGCGGGGTTGAGCTTGAGCCGAAATCAACGATCCGGAACCCAGGAGCAAGCTTATTTTGCGGCCTACGGGGCTCTTCAGCGGGGGCTTTCCGAGCTTCGCGCCGACCCGGACTTTGCCGGAGCTGTCGACAAACCGTTTCCAGAGTCTGCAGAGGCGACCTACACTCTGGAGATTGTAAGAAATATCTCGGGGGGGCCCTTGCCGACTCAGATTGGAGTTACCCTTCCCGACCAAACCTTGCTGGTGATCGCCGAGGGTAAGGTGGGCGACACCGTCCGTACGGTCGCAGGAGTAGTCAAGACTGGACAGATGAGTGAGGACTCCCTAGCGATCCTCGCCAAGAAAGAAGTGCAGATGGTCGGAGGCACGGCAGTGGCCTTCGAGGCTCCCTTCGGAAGCTTCAAGCCGGAAAACCTGGTGGAAGTCCCCCAAGCCGCGCACGTCGGAGCCGTCGATGGCAAAGCCAGCGTATCGACTAGGCCGGTTGAACTTCCCGCCATCCCCAACCCCATCCCTTCGACGGTGAACGGCAACATTGCCAGCACTGGGGTGGATGGGGACATGGGAACTCCTGAACCCCACGTCTACACCGTCGACCCAGAGTCTTGGATCAAGGGAGAAATGCCTCTCAACGAGGCCCCTGAACTGAAAGAAAGTCCGGAAATTATCTACACCGGAGACTGGGATGCTCAATATGGGGCCGGCTCTTACAAAACCCTCTGGCCCGACCACTACAACAGTTGGCACTTTGACGGCGACGCCAGAATCGAACTGGAGTCGGGGGAGTACTACATCAAGGAGAACTTCGAGTCTTGGCAAGATGTAGAGATCTCTGTTCTAGACGGCCCGGTCACCATCTATGTGGACGGTCTGTTCCGACTCAGTGACAACAGCAAGCTCAACATCAATGGTGACCCCAGAGATCTGGAAATCATCCTGACCGGCAACCGAGCGAGTTATGACTATTTGCCCTGGTCTCGCAATTTTTCCCTCGGCGAACCCCACGAACCGTCGAACGACTCGGGCTGCTTATCCACGAACGCCGCCATGTGGGGCAAACTTAGAGCCCCTGAAAGCCGGGTGGTGATCTATGGAGACCTCTTCGGTCGGGTGAGCGCCGACGTGGTTCGGGTGGTTGGCTATGACGACGGTGTCTCGAAACGGGGGGTCGTTCACTACTTCAACGAACTGGCGCAGGGTGGAGATCCTAACGTCTCCCTTGAAGGACTAAGGTTTGACAGCATTTGGACGGTCAAGTGATGGCGACGAGGGGCATGACTCTCCTCGAAGTGATTCTCGCCCTGTTTCTTTTCATCACAGTAGTGCCTTTGTTTGCGGCCATGTGGCCTATCAACCACCGCGCGGTCAACCAAAGCCGCTCTCTCCTCGGCGCTAGTCACATTTGTCGACAGGTTCTCGATGAGGCCATCTCCCTGGGCTATCACGAAGTCGAGACGTTAGCCGCCCGTCCCGAAGCCGACCGCACGATCACTCTCACCGAAACCCTCGAGGACCATCGCACCACCACCCCGGTCGTCTCCAAACAGACCAATTCCGTCTTTGAATGGGAGGTGACCACCACCACCGACGGCCTAATGGAAGGCGAGAAGCTGGTTCGCTCGCAGGTCCGCTGGAACGAGGCCGGGGAGGAACGCACCTTGGAAATGTCCACTTTGTTGCACGAGGCTTCCGCTCCATGATTCGAATTTTGAGACGGTCCGATCGGGCTCTGAGTTTGGCCGAACTCTTGGTGGCCATGGCCCTTCTGGCCTTGCTCTTGGGGCTCACTCATTTGGCCATGAACTCTGGGGTCAAACAATTTCTGAATCTGCGCCATTCGGTGGAACTCCAGCAAGACGCCCTGGCCCTGTTGGCCCGCCTCGCCCGTGAGGTTGCCGAATCTCCTCGTGCCTCGGTGTGGCCAGAGTTCACTCCAGATTCCGTTCCGAATTATTCCGACGAAGCTCCGGTCGGCCTGGTCTTTTTGTCTCCTCGCGACGAGGATGGAGTGTTGCATCTTGACCCAGCCTCCCGCAGACCCATTTGGCAGAAACGCATCTGCTACTGGTACGACCCCGTCGAAGACCGGATCTATCGAGGCACGGAGAATCTCGACCAACCCACGGATCTTCCTCCCCCTCGGGACGACGAGAAAACCACGGCCTACTTCCGCGAAAACGTTCTCTGCGCCCCTTTGCCCGGACGGGTCACCGAGCTTCGGATCGAGCATCTCTCCGCCAGCGTTCAATTCCACCTAGAGGTGTCACAGGAGGAACGCGGCTATGTGAAGCGTCTAGAGTATGTCACGAGTTCCGCCCCCAAATCTCTGTGATCGCTCAAGAGAAGCGTCCTTGCCAGCCCCTCAGGAAGACACCAGGTTCACCTCAAACCTTTTCCGAAGGTCTGGGAATGAAACCCTCCGAGCCCGCCTTTGTGATGGACCAAGGAAAGCCCGCATGCCCATAGACTTCGGATATTCCCCTTGCCCTAATGACACCTTCTTGTTTTGGGCCTGGGTACACGGACTCATCTCGGAGGCGCCTCCTATCACCCCGAGGTTCGCCGACATTCAGGAATTGAACCTGAGGGCTCTCGGTGAAACCCCTTGGGCTCTAACCAAAGTGAGCGCCTCCACTTATTTTCGGCTCGAGGTCCAAGAACGCTACCGCCTTTTGTCCGTAGGAGCGGCTCTGGGTCGGGGTTGTGGCCCGCTGGTGGTCAGTCGAAAGCCCTGGCCTCGAATGCCACAAGGGTCCTTACGTCTGGCTGTTCCCGGCTTGGACACTACGGCCTGCCGTCTGGCCCGAGCCGCTCTGGGGTCACGGGTTACTGACTGGATCGAGCTTCGCTACGATCAAATCATGCCGGCCGTTCTCCAAGGCCGACAGGTAGACGCCGGGGTAATCATCCATGAATCGCGATTCGCCTACCAGAGCTTCGGGCTGCATCTGGCTCTGGACCTGGGGCAGTGGTGGGAAGAACAAACCGGACTGCCCCTGCCTCTGGGTGTGATGGTGGCCCATAGAAGCCTGGAGCTTGACCCCGTTGCTCGAGTCGAAGAAGCTTTGCGTCAAAGCCTAGAAATGGCCTGGCAGGTGTTCGCTCAACCCAAAGACAGTCCTGGAAACCAATCATTATGGGACTATCTCCGGACCCACGCCATCGAACTCGAAGACTCCACCATCGCCGCCCATATCGAACTCTACGTCAACCAGCACAGCCTGGAACTCGGAACCGAAGGCCGGACCGCCCTAGAACGCTTGGAGCAACTTTGCTGAGCGGCCCCAGCGGGAGGTGAGGGCCCTAATCCCACACTGAGTTTTGATAGTGTTCCAAAATGAGGCGGTCCTTAGTCACCAGGGGATGACCTCCCAGCGAAGCTTGAGCTGTAATCATGCGGTCGAACGGGTCCCTAGTCCAGGTCATGCTCCACGCCTTCCGGGCCACGTCGCTGAACTGGCAGTCGCAAATCAGCAGCCCAAGACTTCCATAAAGAGCGGGAAGAACCGTCTCTGGGCCTTCGTTCAAGCGACCGATCTCTTTGAGGTAGCTGAGTTCGAGAGTCAGAATTGGCGAGACTCTCAGCAAATGATTGCTTAGGATCTCCCGCGTCTTGGGTGGAAAAAGCTCTGTTCTCCCGGCATAGAGCCAAGCAACGACGTGAGTGTCTAGGTAGGCTATGGCTTCCATTCCTCAGACCAATCCAAGCCGAGTAATTCCTCGGGCTCGCAGACCAGAAAATCCTCGCGACGAGGAAGCGCACTCAAGCGATCCGGAGGCTCCAAAGCGATGATCTGAAGGACTCGCCCCTTGCGCTCGATTTCTAAGGGAATACCGGTCTCTGCCACCCGGTCGAGGAGACGATAGATGTCTTTACGCAAAGCCGAGGCGTTCACCCGTTCGGATTTCATGTTCAGATCATAGATTCGTACGCAAGCTTTGTCAATGACGTACGCCAGGCCCTTGGCCTCATCAAAAAAGCCCCATCCGAAAATGAGGCCCTTATAAGGTTCAGGAAGAGCCGAAGCTAAACGATGCGTCGTCGATTGGGGTTGCGTCGACCCTTGCTTTGGATCTGAAAAGTGGTGAGAACCTTGCCATTGCGAACCCTGGTGGTGGTGCGCACTTTGATGCCGGCCTTGATGGGGCTACCGGTGGTCCCTCGGAGCAACACGGCATCCGAGGCCCGTTCTCGTCGACCCACTCGACCCATCAATTGCTCGAGTTCGGCCTCACCAAAGTGGTCGGCGTCGGTCACCAGCAGCATGTCGGCCATGGGGATGTCCAACCCTGAGCCCACCAAGTTGGTGGCCACCAGAATGGCGGGTTTACTGTCGCGAAACTGCCTCATCATGGACACCCGGTCTTCGTCCACCTTGGTTTTACCGCGCATCCTCTTCTTATGCTCGGCGGAGTCGGCCATATCGCCATGGAGGATGGAAACCGGAACCCCGAAGCGGTCTTTGACGTACTGAGCGATCACCGGCACTCGAGCTCGAGTCTTTGAGATGATAAAAACCCGGCTTCCCCCATCCAGATGGCGCTGCAGCACATCTTTACCCATGTCGATTTGAGAGAAAATGTTCTCGTTCCACTTGGCCTGCAATTCGTGCAGTTCGGTGGGCGGAGAATCAAACGGCATCACCGTCATCTCGAACATTTTATTGTAGGCCTTCTCAGCCTTCAAGAAGCGGTCCACGGCCTGAGGGGTGGCGGTGGTGTAGAGCACCGGGGTTTTGAGACCTCGAAGATGCTGCAGATCTTCGTCTTCGTCGAAGGCGTTGACGTCGTCCACCACGATCAATCCAGCGGCTTCCAAAACCCCCCGATACTTGCGGTGCTGCAGCAACATGGCGCTGCCCACCAAGAATTGAACCTGGCCCGACTTCACCTCTTCGATGATGCTCAGGCGACGGCGGGGCGGTACTCCCCCGTGCATTTGCTCAACGCGAAGGCCGGTGTCGGCGATGCGGTCGGTGAAATAATCGGCTTGCTGTCGAGCCAGGTCTCGAGTAGGGATCAGGATCACGATGGCCTGCCCCGATTCTACGGCCCGCTCGATGCTCACCCTCAGAAAAACCTCGGTCTTACCGGCCCCAGTGGGGGCTTTCAACAGCAGGCGGTCGGTCCTGGCAGCACTGTCCAGTTCCTTGTTGAGCCATTCGATGGCTTTCTTCTGATCTGCGGTGAGCTGGAAGGATTCTCCTTCGGCAATAAGTTCGTTGCGCAGGGCAACACTTTGACTGTTCTTTTCGATCTGTTCCCAGATGCTAACTTTTTCCATAATCGCCGCAGATTCTAACCTGGATTACAGAGACTGTCAAAACCTGCTGGAAATACATCTCGGTTCAGCTAGAACTCTATAGAAACTCAGCTCACCAAGCCTTCACCCTTTACAGCTCGAAATTGGGCAAGGGCACCTCCGCCTCGGGCACCTGGCACGGCTCTAGAGCAGGCTGGATAACATTGCCAAGCAAAGTTACCTGATTGAGATCTTCGTTATTCTCGAGGACCTCAGCTTCGATCTCCATCAGTAAGGTCGCGTCGACCCGGTCGAGAAACAATCTAGGAACATTCGATCCGTTCACGGCGCCCCCAATGAGGGTCAAGCGGTCGGCATCGTTGTTCAAAACCAAAGCACACACCTCGTCGTCAGCCTGATCCTCACCGAAGATTTGCTGAGTTCCAAAGACCAATCTGGGCTGGGTGTCGGCTAACCTGGTGTTGTCCAAGACTCCAACCTCCGTAGCGCCAAAAGTGCTCAAGCAGGTGGGCCCGTTGGAGAACTGATTCTCCGAAAAGCGAGCTCGCAGTTCACCGCCTTGATTCTGGCCTTGACGCAGCAGCAGTTCGGTCCCGTCCCAGATATCGGGCCCTACGATCGGCCCGGGCTCAGGAATCCCGTCTCCGACCGGGTCGAGACGCTGGTTTTGATGGTAGATAAACTCGTAGTCCCCGTTGTCAAAATCGAGGAAGGCCAGGGCACAATCGGTCCCAGAATACTGGTTGCCGATCCAGGCCACCGTGCCCCCGTCCCCTAGCATATTGAGATTCCAAGATCCGTAGTATAGCCAGGCGTTCTCCCGAAACTGAACCTCTCCTACAACACCCTCACCGTGTTCGACCCAAAGGTCCGGCTGCTGCCCGCCGACCCCTTGCATTTCGCAATTTTGAACCAGCACGTTCCCCGCAGACTCCGGCAAATAGTCGATCTCCAAGGGACCACGTATAAGGCTCCCGGAGAAGTCCACACCCATCTGAGTACCCTGGCCGGCAGAGGTAACAAAGATCCCGTCATTAGGCAACTCGGTGTCCCGTACTCGAAAGACGGAGACCCCCTCTCCGAAGCTGCCGTTGATGGCGCCGAGTTCCGACCGTTCTTCCTCCAGAGAAAATTGGCAATCGTCTAGCAACAGCAGACCTGTGAATTCAACAAGATCTAAGTGGGGAAGTTGTGCCGGGGTTGGTCGCTCGAAGACAACCCCTCGAAAATTGGCGTTCTGTCCCTGGCTCAGATCGACGGTAGGCCCAGCGTCCCCTTGACCTAAAGTCACTCCCTCCACGAGTAGGTTGGAACCAGTTCTAAAGTTGCCGACCAGCTGAGGGCGTTCACCCGGCAGGATCAGGTCTTGTCCGTTCACGCTCAGACCGACCGCTTCACCTAGTAAGTTCAGGTCATCAGGAAGATCGAGAACCTCGTCTAAAGCTAAAGGCTCATCGTGGTGGTAGATGAAGACGAAGTCGCGTGGCCCTTCTGCGAAAAGGGCTAGTATTGCCGGCAGGTCTCCAGATGGGTCATCAAGGAAAAGACCGCTTCCCGTTGCGCCCTGACGGACAAAGTACCCCTCGATCTGCGGAAGCCCTGGACTCAGCACCAGAGTCACCCGACTGACGGAACCCAATCGCACTTCGACCTCTGCGGAGGTTTCGGCGATCACCTCCCCGTCCGCATCCAGACCCTGAACGACGATCTCATAGTCCCCTGGTTGGATGTTGGAAAAGGTCAGACGAGACTGCTCATCCTCAGGGTCGACCTCTACCTCGAACTGCTGCAGCACTTGCCCACCCTCCTGAAGGAAGGCCAGTACGGTCCTGATCGGAGTCCCGACCATCTGGGGGGAAACCTGATCGGGTTGGATTAAGCGAACCGTTAAATTCAGGTTCTGCTGCTCGGCCGCAAGAGTCGGCTCACCGGACACGTCGCTCACCGAAGCGACACCACTCCCTCCGCCACAGCCGGAGCAAGATAAAAGTGTCACCATCATTATCACAAGATAACGAAGCGCTCCCCTTTGGCCTCCCATTTGGAAAATCTGAAACTTGGACATGCAGCACCTCCTTGATTGAAAGCGAGAGGCAATGTGGTCTGCACCTTGGCAACTCGGGGGACTCTGCCTTAGCCCCCCGGGAGGGCAGTACGACTAACCGAAAGCCCACTCATTGCTAACCTGACCCCTTAGAGTTGCGCCTACGCCGAATTAGGGGTTCCGGTAGGCGGGTCCCCGGGTCCTCGGCTGCACTCGCTCATTTCCCGTCTCCGAAAGCGCCTTTTTGCTTAAGTACTCTCGGGAACCAGGCTCAAAAAACACTTCCACCAGAGAAAATCTGCTTCGCTCAGATTGAAACGATGAAGGTTAACAGACCCTAAGTCTGCCTGAATGGATTCTCGCTCTTTGTTGCTCGATACTCTCAATCTCAGCGATGCCTTTAGGTCCACTGTTCGGGTATATTTAAGGTCGTGAAGCGCGAGTTTGCGCTGAGCCTTACCCACTAGGGAGTCGAGCGGTTTGGGTGTTTCTTCTTCAGGTCTAAGCCAAATTCCCCTAAAGAATCTGGCGACCGAAACCGAGTGAACTGTGGTTGACGAGGAACTCAACGCTTGCTAACTTGCGGTGTGGAATGTCGACTTCATGTGCACCGCTGGGGGCAGCAAGGCCCGCTGGTTATCGCTCTGCAGAGTTCAGGGATGACTGGGTTGCAGTGGCGTCACCTGGCGAACCTGGGCGAAGACAGGTTTCGCTTCTGGGCTCCGGATCTGCTGAATTGGGGGCAAAGCCCCTCCTCACCCAACGGGCTCCGTTACCGACACCAGGAAGATCTGGAGCAGATTCTGGCCCTCATCGACGAGAGCGGCGAAGAAGTCTCCCTAGCAGGCCACTCCTACGGTGGATTCTTGGCCCTCAAGACCGCCTTAGCCCGACCCGACAAAGTACTTCGCCTAGCCCTCTACGAACCGGTGATCTGGGGAGGATTGGCTAGCTTTTCCCAACGGTCCATCCACCGCATCGTGGAGCGCTTCGACCCCGAAGGTCTTCTGCTCAATGAGTCTCTAGCCGGACAGGACCATTGGATGGAGCGCTTCATCGACTACTGGAACGGCCCCGGCACTTGGGCCAACTTCTCGGCCAACGCCCGTCGCCCGCTCCAGGAGCAAAGCTCGAAGCTCTTCGCCGAAGTTCGGGAGGCGGTCACCGATCCCACTCCGCACACCGAGTATCGGGGCATTCAGGCCCCAACTCTCATCGTCCACGGCACCGTTTCCCCTCCTGAAACGCTGGCTATGAAAGAGATCCTGAAACGACAGATCCCCCAGTGCGCCACCGTCTGTGTAGAAGGAGGACACATGGCTCCGGTGCGAGCCCCCAAACTGGTGGACCCTCATCTTTCTACCTTCTTGCTGTCATAAAATGGAACACCAAAGGGAATGAGCCCTGGGCGTCAAACGGCGAACTTCACAAGCAAATCGGGGTATTCAGCTTCGTTTTTCCGGAGCAACCGAAGACCTCGACTTTCTAGGAGCCTAAATTGAACGTACGCTACATCGGTCACTCTTCGTTTTGGATCGCCTCAAGCAAAGGGAGTTCTGTAATCATCGACCCCTATTCCCAGCGCATCCCTTACCAGTTGCCTCCCCTGGAACCCGACGTGGTCTTGGTGTCCCACGAGCATCACGATCACAATGCCTACTATCGATTCAGCAATGATCCCATGTTAGTCAAACGATCCCACGGGTTCCCCACGGAGAGTGAGTTGAATATCGAACGGACGGGAGAGAAACTCACCTTTTATGGTATGCCCTCCTTCCACGACAATCAGGAAGGGCGCCTGCGCGGTCCAAACACTATCTGGCATTGGTTTTGGGAAGGTGTTCATTTCGCGCATTTTGGTGATATTGGTCATCTCCTCACCGACGAGCAACTCGAAACCCTAGGAAAAGTCGATGTGGTCTTCGTTCCCTGCGGCGGCAAAGAGACGCTCGACCCCACGGAAGCCTCTCTATTGGTCAGCCAAGTCGACCCCAGGATCGTCTTCCCCATGCATTATCAGACGGAAGAGCTCGGGGAAAGTCCTTTATGCCAGTATCCCTTGGAAGCCTTCGTGGAAAAAATGGGCAACGTGGAGGATGCCGCCACTATGGCCGTCGACGTGGAACTCGCGCTTCTCCCAGCTCAGACCAAGGTGATTTGTCTCAGACATGGCTAAGAATGTTCGCTACATATTCGTCACCGGCGGTGTCGTCAGCTCTTTGGGAAAAGGGATCGTGGCTTCATCCCTCGGTGCCTTGCTGAAAAACAGGGGCTTTGAGGTCACTGTGCAGAAACTCGACCCTTATATCAACGTCGACGCCGGCACCATGAATCCGTATCAACATGGTGAAGTTTACGTCACCGATGATGGAGCGGAAACGGACCTCGACCTAGGTCATTACGAACGCTACACCGATGCTCACCTCCCCTCCGAAAACAACGTCACGACCGGCAAAGTTTATGGCGCGGTGATAGAAAAGGAGCGACGAGGAGACTACCTAGGGGACACTGTGAGGGTCATTCCCCACATAACCGATCAGATCAAAGACAAAATCTTTTCCGTGTCTCGCCGTGGCAGCAACGAAGTGGCTATCGTGGAGGTTGGGGGAACCGTAGGCGACATCGAAGGCCTTCCGTTCCTAGAAGCCATTCGACAGGTCAAATATGACGTCGAGCCAGGTCACGCCCTCTATATACATGTCACCTTAGTCCCCCATCTTGGAGCGGCAGGCGAACTGAAAACAAAACCCACTCAGCATTCGGTTAAAGAGCTTCGCGCTATAGGAATCGCTCCGGACATTATCGTCTGCCGCACAGAAAAGGAGCTTGGCCAGGAGCATCTGAAGAAAATTGCGCTCTACAGTGACGTCAAGACCGAAGCCGTCTTCGCCTGTCAGGATGTACCGAGCATTTACCAGGTGCCCATGGAGTTGGAGAGACAAGGCCTCGGACAACTGGTCTTAGACAAGCTTGGTCTGCCCCAACGAGAGGCAGATCTCTCGGCTTGGAACGACCTGGTGGAGAGAATGAAGCGGCCCAAGAAATCGGTACGAATCGCCTTAGTGGGCAAGTACGTAGAGATCAAGGACGCCTATCTCTCCATAGCCGAAGCCCTAGAACACGCTGCTGCCGCTAATGATGTCAAGGTCGAAATCGTACGTCACGACTCCACCGAAGTGACTCCTGAAAACAGCCATCATTTGTTGTCTTCCGCCGACGGCATCCTGGTTCCCGGAGGATTCGGAGGGAGGGGACACGAGGGTAAAATCGAGGCCATCCGCTATGCTCGAACGGAGAAGATCCCCTATTTCGGGATCTGCTATGGACTCCAATGGGCGGTGGTGGAGTTTGCTCGCAACGTCTGCGGTTGGACCAAGGCCCACAGCACGGAAGTTGAGCCTTCCACGGAGAAACCGGTGATCACCCACATGCCGGACCAGCGTGCTCTGAGCCAGATGGGTGGAAGCATGCGCTTGGGAGCCTACCCTTGTGAACTCAAAGAGGGAACCAAGGCTTTCGCAGCTTACGGAACTCACGAGATCTCGGAGCGACATCGCCATCGATTTGAAGTGAGCAACCTATACCGAGACGAACTCCAATCGGCAGGACTGGTGATCAGTGGTGTCAATCCTGACCGCAACTTGGTGGAGGTGGTGGAGTTGGCAGACCACCCATGGTTCCTCGCATGTCAATACCATCCCGAGTTTCTCTCTCGACCCTACCGAGCGCATCCTCTGTTTCGCGACTTCATCGCCGCGGCAAAGCGCTTAGGGGGACAGCGAGAGGCCCCCGACCCTGCTGAACTCCCCGTCGAAGAACCCACACCAGTGGGCTAATGAAGCGGACGCGGTCCATAGCCCTAGGTGCCTTGCTGCTGGCCTCCTTTGGACTAGACCAACCTCCGGCTCTGGGCCATCCCTACCTGTGGCCGACGAGCAGCCCGGTCGAACTCAGAGCCCCGACCGACAAGATTTCCGCTCAAGGCTTGATTGGCGGGTGCCTGCAAGGGGGACTGGTCGACCTTCGCTACGGTCAAATGTCCGTGGACCTAGGAGGTCGAGGTCAACTCCTGAGCTACGATGACAGTTCCGTCTTCAGCCTGAATGGCCAACGCATTTGCCCCTGGCACTTGAGCCTGGAGGCCCAACAACGCTCCCTGACCGTAGTCGCGCGCTACCAGCCCGAAACGGGGTTGATTGGATGGGCGGATGCCTATACCTCTGCCAACGAGGAGCAGAGAGCCATCCGCCTGAAGGTCTCTAGCAACGAGCGGCCCGCCTACACCCCCGATGACACCATCGTTGTAGAGATTCCCTCCGACGAATGGAACAGAATTTCTCCCCAAGGCAAGTCGGTTTTCCTTTTTGTTCCTGGCCTGACCCACGAGTTGCCGTTTTCTCTAAGTTCTGATGGAGTTCCTCAGGGAGTCAGTCTCACGGGTTGGAGAGACCTCGACTTGGTGGAACTCCCGTTGATGGTCCGAGTGGGGAGCGAACCTCGGCCAACATTTTGGAGAGGGCAGCGCATAACTTTATCTTCTGCCGGTCCAAGTATCGTGGGATTCGGACCCCACCGAGCGTCCCTTACCGATACTCCCATTCGTGGTTGGGTCGACACCGAATCACCAAGCGGGCTATTGGATCCCCGCAGCATTAGGCTGACCGCCTCCTCGGGGGCTTCCCTAACGAGCGTACAGAGGCGAATCGGTCGTACCACCTTCGAAGTCGAAGCCGATGGTGCGGGAACGATCTGGCTAGAATGCACGGTCCAGGACCGATTAGGCAGAAGCAAAACCTTGCGCTGGCCACTTGACCTCCGTCCCTGATTGACAGTCCCTCGGACGCTTATTATACTGTCGCTCTGCGTCGACTCTACCTGGACCTCAAAACCTGGGACAGAGACGGCAAAAGGGGACTCAAAGACCAGTGCACGTGCCCATCATAGACATAGAGAACAGTCCTGGGCTCTGGAAAGAATTCAGCGCCCAAGAGAAGCTCGACTGCCCGGACTTTGAGACCAAAGGACCCATCACGGTGAAGGTTCGGATCACGAACGCCGGAACCCGCATGCTCGTACAAGGCAGCGCGGAAGCCGACTTAATGATCCGTTGCGCTCGCTGCGACGAAGAATACCCAGAACGGATCGAGATCGAGCTCGAAGAGGGCTTCGTGCCCTCTGACAGCCCTGAGGCGGATGCCGAAGGGCTGGAGGCTTTCGAGATTCTCACCTATCAGGAGGACCGGATCGTCTTAGACGAAATGCTTCGACAAAACTTTTTGGCCGCCGTTCCACTTCAGCCGATCTGCCGGCAAGGGGAGTGTCGGGGTCTCTGCGATCAGTGTGGAACAGACCTCAACACCTCTGAATGCGAATGCAAACTCAACGACATCGACCCTCGTTGGACCAAGCTGCAAGACCTCGAACAACGTTACACATCCGGCCCGAATCTCAACTAGGAGGAACACCAAAATGGCTGAACCGAAATACAAAATGTCTCGCTCGAGAACCAGACGGCGAAGATCTCATCTGGCTCTCAAGGCCCCCAACGTCATCCCTTGCTCAAATTGCAGCGCTCCGACTCTGCCCCATCGGGTCTGTCGGTCCTGTTACACTTACAAAGGGCGACAGATCTGGTCAGACAAAGAAGAAGAATAAAGCGTGCATAACGGTGTCGGGGTGCTGGCGGTCGCCCACTACGCTCCGTCGAGGATTCTCACCAATAAAGAACTGGAAACCCGACTGGACACAACTGATGAGTGGATTGCCAGTCGGACCGGCATACGAGAGCGTCGCATCGCCGCAGAGCATGAAACGACTGCCAGCCTCGCCGTCGAAGCTGGTCGAAGAGTTCTGGAGAAAGCGAACTTCGATCCGAAAGACCTGGATCTCATTGTGGTTGCCACTATGACACCCGACAGCATTCTTCCCGCTGTCGCCTGTCGAGTCCAGGGAGAACTCGGAGCCACGAATGCCGGAGCTTTCGATGTCTCGATCGCTTGCTCGGGCTTTGCCTACGCTCTGTCTACGGGATTGAGCTACGTGGCCTCGGGTCTGGCTCGCTACGTTTTGATCATAGGCTCGGACGTCATGAGTCGGGTCATGAACTGGACCGACCGGGGCACCTGCGTTCTCTTTGGGGACGGCGCAGGGGCCGCCCTGGTCGGCTCAGTGGCTCCTGGCTACGGGTTACTTGCTCAAGAACTCGGGGCAAACGGAGATGGCGGAGATTCTTTGATGATCCCGGCTGGTGCAGGGTGCGTTCCGAACCTCAATGGCCGAGGCTTCGACGAAAACTTCACCCTACAGATGAATGGACGAGAGGTCTTTCGTTTTGCCGTCTCGGCCATGGGTGGGTCGGCTGCAAGGGTTGCCGAACAAGCCGGCCTGAAGCCGGAAGAGATCGATCTCTTCATCCCTCACCAAGCCAACATTCGCATCATCGAAGCGGCTGCCAAGCGCTTGGGCGTAGACCTCGATAGGGTGTTCGTGAACCTGGATCGCTATGGAAACACCTCTTGCGCCTCCATCCCCATAGCTCTGTCCGAAGCCCTGGACGCGGGAAAGATTAAGGACGGCAGTAGGATTGTTCTGGTCGGGTTCGGTGGAGGCCTGGCCTGGGGCTCCCTGGTCCTCAAATGGGGAGGAACCGGAGACTTCAAACCAAAGGTGCCAACATCATGAGTGCAACTCAAAATCAGCCCCTAAACGGACTCACGGCCCTGGTGACCGGTGCAGGTCGGGGGATAGGGAAAGCTATCGCCCTAACTCTTGCCCAGAGTGGGGCCAAAACTCTCCTGGTGGCTCGCTCTCAAGCTCAACTTGAAGAGGTCGTCGCCGACGTCACTGCTGCTGGGGGCGAGGCTCTGGCTATAACTGCGGACCTGTCTACCGCAGAGGGCCTAGAGCTCGTGGTCAAGACCCCTCAATTCAGCGACCTCGGGATACTGGTCAACAACGCCGGCCTGACCCGAGATACGGTGTTGCTCCGCATGAAGGACGAACACTGGGACGAGGTTCTCAACCTGAACCTCAGAGCAGCCTTCCAACTGACGCGAGCCGCAGCTAAACCCATGCTCAAGGCCAGAAGTGGTCGGATCATCAACATCACTTCGGTGATCGGTACTCGAGGTAATGCCGGGCAGGCGAATTACGCCGCCAGCAAAGCTGGACTCATCGGGTTTACGAAATCCATAGCGAGGGAATTAGGACCGAGAAATATCACCGTCAATGCGGTTGCGCCTGGTTACATCGAGACCGACATGACCGATGCTCTCCCCGAGAAAATCAAAGAGAGCATCTTGGCCCAGATACCTCTTGGGCGAATGGGCAAACCGGAAGATATTGCAAGAATGGTGGGCTTTTTGGCTCACCCAAACAGCGATTATATAACAGGGCAGGTATTCAACGTCGACGGTGGAATGTTGTGACCTCCCGGAGGAAACTATGTCTGATATTCAAGAACGAGTGAAAAAAATTATCGTAGAGCAACTCAACGTAGAAGAAGAGCAAGTCACCCCGACCGCTCACTTCGTTGAAGACTTGGGCGCCGACTCCCTGGATAACGTGGAGATGGTGATGGCCTTCGAAACAGAGTTTGAGCTTGAGATTCCGGACGAAGACACCGAGAAGATCACGAACATGAAGGATGCGGTGGCTTACATCCAAGAGCGCATGGTCGAAGCCAACGCGTAATTGCGCCTCTTTCTCCTGCTCCCGTTCAGAGCGGAGAAAGCTTCATAAGGAAAAAGGCTTGGTGCTGGCCCACCAAGCCTTTTTCCTTATGGTTATGCCAATGCGTCTTGACGTGTCGGCGTTCTTCCCAGGAAGGAGCGGGCTCCCACCCCTGAGGTCGAGTTTCAGGCCGGTTTGTGCGAGTTTAACCCACTTGATGCGGCGGTTTAATCTGTTGAGTTGAGACGAGATTGACGGCTATTCTGCCAATCTAAAGCTCTCCAACAAGTTCTTGAAGTGCCCAACCTCGCTATTGTAGTCCTTAGCCGGCACCAGCATGGACAGAGTGTAGTGTCGACCATTGAGAGTAAAGTGCACTTGTCGACCTTTTTCCTTGGAAGCTCCGTCCCCAAATTCAAAGATCATATGGAAAGCATTGACATCGAGAACCTTAATGTACTCTTGGGTTAGAAAGTTCCCATCTCTCTTGACCACCCACAAAGCAATGGCATTGAGCATCTCCTGGTCGTTTTCCAGGTCCATCAGTTCTCCGGCCTCGTTGCTATTCTGCTCCCCTGAGGACACAGAAATAATCCCGTCTAGATCTGGCTTTCGAAACACGATTCCGAGAACACGTTCTGCCGGTTGCCCGAGGTCGGCCTGGTCTTCACCTACCACTTCTTGGGATTCCACCCAGGGAGCCGGAGGAGGAACAAATTGAACTTTCAGGTCCCCCAAAGGATAGGTCTTGGGCTCTCCACCTATCACCTGCCCGCCCTGCTGGCATCCAGCCAGAGCGAAAACCACAATCCAACACAGTGCTATTTTGCCAAAAATCTTCACCAAGTCGAATTCTCGCTGCCTTAGCCCTAACCTGCAGGAAAGCTATTTTTTTGACAAAAGTTCAAGAGGTGATTCTTTCTCTGGCCGAGCATACGCCCAACATTTCTCTGGCAAGCTTTGTTGCTCCGAGCGCTGACCTTATCGGGCAGGTATCCTTGGCCCACAAGACTTCGGTCTGGTTCCAGGCGGTCTTGAGGGGAGACAACGAACCCATCACCGTGGGCATGGGCTCCAACCTTCAAGACGGGGTGGTCGTCCATACCGATCCGGGTTATCCTTGCCGTGTCGGAGAGCTTTGCGTGATTGGTCATCGAGCAATCCTCCACGGTTGCGCCCTCGGAGATCGAGTTCTGGTGGGCATGGGGGCCATCATTCTTAATGGAGTTCAAGTCGCCTCCGACTGTATCGTTGGTGCGGGAGCCCTAGTGCCGGAAAACACTGTTCTGGAAACCGGTTATCTCTATCTGGGGGTCCCGGCACGAAAAATCAGACGACTCAGGCCCGAGGAGCAATCTCGAATAGCTATCGGGGCCGAGCGATATATAGAGCGCGCTCTTCACTATCGCTCGAACTTTGCCCAGCACCGGACAGAATTCATCTAGACCCAAGAAAAAAGGCTCCTTTCGGAGCCTCTAATTTCGACCACTGCATCTTAACTAGAAGGGATAGCGTCCGGCCTTCACCGCCTGAGCGGCAAGACGACGCAGTGGCTGAGCCGTGGGAACCGGCAGGGAGGAACACAACAGGGCGTCTACCACCTTGAGATTCTTTCCCAATTCCTTGGGATCGCTGAGAACGTCAGCCAACAGTGTACGAGCTCGACTGCGGATCCGCTCAACGGACTGCTGGGCAAAGACTTCTACCACATCTCGTTCTAAGCTGGTTTTCTCCTCACCCCTCTCTGCCATCAGCTTCTGGCAGCGGAGGACGGCACTATCCTGAGCAAAGACCTCCATCACCATGTCGGCGACAGCCATCATCTGCTCTTGGTGCTTCTGGTCTGGTGAATCTCCACCGATCACATTCACTGCCATCCCGGCAGCCAGCAAGGTGGCTTTTCGACTGGCCCGAGCTAAAGAGATGGGACCTGCCAAGATCCCCTCTGCGGGTTCGGTGAACCTGCCTTCGGCAAGTTCCCCTTGCAGCTCCATCAAGGCCTGCATCAGCGGCAATCGCCCCGCCATGGCGCGCTTGAGCAGCATTCCGGTGATGGTCAGTCTGTTGATCTCGTTAGTCCCTTCGAAAATTCGATTGATCCTGGCATCTCGATAGGCCCGTTCGGCGGGATACTCGCGACTGTATCCGTACCCCCCGAAGATCTGAACCGCCTCATCCACCACAAAGGAGAGCTGCTCCGAACACTTCACCTTCAAGATTGAACATTCGATTACGAACTCTTCCATAGCCGCAGCGCGACCTTGAACGTCTCCGGTAGCCACTGCCTTGATACGGGCATCGATCATGCCTGCGGTGCGATAGTTCATGGCGTCCCCGACCCAACACTCGGCCACCATTTGCCCGAGCTTCTGCTGTATGGCCCCAAAGTCCACCAAAATCTTTCCGAACTGAGTCCGTTCCTTCGCATATGAAATGGCATCGTTCAAGGCGAACTTAGCCTGAGCGATGCACCAGGCACCCAACTTGAAACGACCGAGATTCAGGGTATTCAGGGCAATCTTGTGACCCTTACCTATCTCTCCGATGACATTCTCCACCGGAACCTTCACATTGTCGAGGTTCAACGCTGTAGTCGATGACCCGTTCAGACCCATTTTCTTCTCTTCCGCAGCGGGCGAGAAGCCTTCCCAGGCGGTTTCCACGGCGAAACAAGTGAATTTTTCTCCGTCCACTTTGGCAAACACCATGGACAGGTCGGCAAAGCCTCCGTTGGTGATCCACATTTTGGACCCATTCAGGATGTAGTGCTTCCCATCCTCAGAGAGAGTGGCTTTGGTTCGTGCCGCTAGGGCATCGGAGCCACTATGATTCTCGGTGAGAGCGTAAGATGAGATCAGCTCTCCAGTGACCAGCTTTGGTAAGTACTTTTCCTTTTGAGCGTCCGTCCCAAAATACAGCAGTGGCGCGGTTCCGATTCCGGTATGAGCACCATAGGTCACGGAAAAGGAGGCCAGGCGTGACACCTGTTCTCCGATGAGCATGAGCGAGAGGAGATCGAGGCCGGCATC
>JBJHCR010000072.1:0-22494 GCA_050486105.1 Vulcanimicrobiota bacterium | reverse complement strand
GGCGAAGTCTTTGAGTCATACCACTAGTATACGGATTTCCTGGTGGAATCTCAACAAAAAACCAGTCTTTTTTCGGAGATCCTTAGGTCACTGTTCCATGATGGTTGAGGCCAACTCGGCCAAAGGTGAGCGTTCGCCCTTGAGTAGGGTGACGTGAGCTGCCATCTTTTCTCCACGAAAACGCTCAACCACGTGGGTTAGACCATTGGAGGTGGAGTCCAGGTAGGGGGAATCAATTTGATAGGGATCACCCGTAAGGATAAGCTTGGTTCCGTGCCCTGCTCGAGTGATGATGGTCTTGACTTCGTGGGGAGTGAGGTTCTGACTCTCGTCGACGATGATGAATTGGTGAGGCAGGCTGCGCCCTCGAATGTAGGTGAGAGCGCGGATGTCCAAGACGTTGCTGTCGATGAGGTAGTCGAGTTTGCTGCCGCCTTTGGACTTGCGGTCTCCCTCGTTGAGGAGGTACTCCAAGTTGTCGAAGATCGGTTGCATCCAAGGGCCGAGTTTCTCTTGCTCTGAACCTGGAAGATAGCCGATATCACGCCCCATGGGCACTACCGGTCTGTAGATGGAAAGTCGCCGGTAAGTCTTGTCGTTGACCACCTTCTGCAGGCCGGCTGCGATGGCTAGAATGGTTTTTCCGGTCCCGGCTTTGCCCGCCAGAGTAACCAAGGGAATGTCGTCGTCAAGAAGGATGTCCAGGGCGTACCTTTGCTCACGATTCAAGGGCCTAATCCCCCAAATGTCGTGGCGAGGGTCTCGGAGCAACTCCAATTGCTGCCCATCAAATCGGCCCAAGGCGGTGATGGAGGGGGACTCTTGGCTGACCAGCATGAGGAACTGGTTGGGGTAAAACTTCTGTTCGGTAGGGAAGGAGCCGTTCATCACCAGGGACTTTTCCCGATAAACTCTATCGATGAACTCTTGAGGCACGGTGACCTCGGTGTGACCGGTATAGAGTTCCGAGGGTTCCACCAATTGGTCGGCCCGATAGTCTTCAGCGAGCAGGCCTAAGGCCTCAGCCTTGACTCGCATATTGATGTCCTTGGAGACCAGAACAACCTTTTGCTCTTTGGTCTGGTCCTTGATTCTCACCCCGGTAGCCAAGATGTGGTTGTCGGCACTGTTTTGAAAGCCTTCAGGAAGAAGCTTCTCTGATTTCTTACGGACTTCGGTGTCGACTTTAAGCGTGCCCCCGTTGTCCAAAACGATACCTTGGAAAATAGGGCCACGGCTTCGCAGATCATCGAATAACCCGATCACTCGCCGGGCGTTCCGATTGATCTCCAGTGAGCCCCGTTTGAAATCATCGAGCTCATCGAGAACCACGATGGGGATCACGACCTGGTTGATACCAAAGCTGAAGATGGCTTCCGGGCGGTGCAGCAAGACGCTGGTATCGAGAATGTAGACTTTCGGCTCTCCGGTCACGTTCACCTCAACCTTTGTATTTCTGATAGAATTCGATGTATTTTTCGACTTCCCAGCGGCTTCCCACGATGATGGGCACCCGCTGGTGAAGGGAGGTCGGAGTGATCTCCATGATACGCTCATCTCCCGTAGTCGCTAGCCCTCCTGCTTGTTCGGCGATGAAGGCCAAGGGTGCGGCTTCGTAAAGCAATCTGATCTTGGGCTTGGGATCGTCCGGGTCTCTCCAGTCGGTGGGGTAGAGAAAGATCCCCCCGGTGAGGAGATTGCGGTGGAAGTCCGCCACCAACGAGCCGATATAGCGATGGGAATAGGGGCGGTCGGTCCCGGAATCGATCTCCTTGAGATAGGAAACGAATTTCCTGGTCCCTTCATCCCAAAAGTTGAAATAGCCCTCATTTGCGCTGTAGGTCTTGCCCTTGTTGGGGCAAGTGATATTCTCGTGAGACAAGAGAAACTCACCTACGGATGGGTCCAGAGTAAAGCCGTGAACTCCGTTGCCTGCGGTATACACCAGCATGGTGGAAGAGCCAAATATGGCGTAGCCGGCGGCAACCTGCTTGATTCCAGGTTGCAAGGCGTCAGCCAGGGTTCCGTCCCCTCCTCCTTCGGTGACTCGGCGGAAGAGCGCAAAGATCGTTCCGATAGAAACGTTCTTGTCGATGTTGGACGAGCCATCCAGAGGATCAAAAACCAGGACGTAGTCACCTTTTTCGAAACGTGCAGGGATTTTGATCAGGTTTTCGCACTCTTCGCTGGCCATGCAGCAGAGGTGGCCGCCGTGATCCATAGCCTTGAAGATCCGGTCGTCGGCGAAGCGGTCGAGCTTCATGACCCGTTCTCCGTGAACGTTGCTGTCGTTGGTGGAGCCAAGGATGTTGACTAATCCAGCTTTATTCACTTCCCGCGAGATGATCTTAATAGCCAAGGTCAGGTCATACAGGATAGAGGAAAAAGCCCCACGAGATTCAGGATGCTTTGCCTGCTCTTCAAGGATATGGCGGGTGAGAGTAACGATTTTTCCTTCGGACACCTGAACCTCCGCAGTATGAAATTTATGGTCGGCTGTGACCTAGTCGAAGATGATGGGCCCCAGATGACCAGAGACAACCCTCCAGTCGTTATCATCGGACATAGTAACGTCTGTGGCTCGCCGGGTTTCAGCTTGGTCTTCTAACGACGATTCGTCGATCTCCGGTGCCTAAGGGTGCGTCCCGAGGTCGCTGATTCCCTTCCTCTATCCCGAAGTCGAGGAGAGTGGAGGGACTCCTTCTGCCACAGGTTAGGTGGAAAGTCCTGTTGTTTGCCTAGGGTACCTGCCCGTATACTAAAGGGTATGAGGTTCACAAGATGAGTAAAGACTACAGTCATATGCAGGCTCAAATGGCAGGTGATCTCCGGGCCGCCGCTGCCGTTTCTTCCACCGCAAAAGAGAAGGATTTTCGCATCTCAACCAGCCACTTGCCAAAGATTATCCCTTCCGGAGCGAAGGTGAATGTTAAGAGCCTTCCCATCGGCAAGCTGAAAATGGGGGACATTATTTGTGTCAGCATGGACAAGCAAGTGGTTCTCAGACGTTTTCTTAAACTCAAGTTGGCCAAGAACGATACCTACCTTCTCACCGCCTACGAGGGGTTCGACCGCAAGGAAGCTTTGCCTAAATCTTGCCTACTGGGTCGAGTGGTGACTTTTGAAGCCGGGGGTCAGGTCTTGGACCCCTACAAACTAGAGGGCCTCTTCGGCAAGTTCTGGAACCGCCTGACCGAGTACGGGACCCACGCGCCCTTCGGAATCGGTGCAGCCAAGAATTAGGGTCTGCCGAGGGCCTCTTAGGTCAGGCTCCGACCGGCTTCCAACGCTCCGATTCGAGGCGAGCTTGTCCATTCTTGAGCAATCTCTTGAGGTGGTGGCCAACGTTAGCTCGAGCTGCAGGAAAGAGCTCTGCGCTGAGGCCCCGGTACAAAGTTTTGGTGATGTCTTCAAGCGTCACCCCGGTCGCGCTTGAATGAAGAACATTCAGAACTTGCTCTTCCCGGCGGAACCGGTGAGCGAGCGCCTCTCCGAAAGGATCGCTTCCGCGTCCATAGGGTGGACCGTGCGAGCACAGGATTAGGTTGCAGTCGAGAGCGCGCATTCGCGAGAGAGATTGCAGATAGTCGTCGAGGTCTCCATTGTCGCTGGGGATCACAATCGACGAGAGGCTGCTGATCAGATCTCCAGCTATGAGAGTCGAGCGTTCCGGGATTTCAAAGCACAGGTGACCGGGAGCGTGGCCTGGAGTATGGTGGGCGAGTACCGACAAGCCTTCTTCCAGGCTCAGACGCGTTCCATCTCCCAGGTGTTTGGCCGCAGGAAATCTTCGGGGCAGAAGGGCCGCGGTGATGGAGTGGGCGTAGAGCGGCACCTTTTCAAACCCTCCCGACAGATATCCGGCGATGTGGTCCGGGTGGTGGTGGGTCAGTAGGACACCCTTGAGTTCCGCCCCACCTTCTTGCCTCTTCAGCAGTTCTTCTTGCAAAGGTTGAGGATCGACTCCCCCAGGATCCACGACGTAGAGATTGCGTTCTCCCAAGATGGCGATATTGGTCCAAGCAGCCGGAGGCATGGCCGGAGATCGGGCTGGCAGCAAGGTGATCTGTGGGGCCATGGGCAGCACGATTTGGGAGTCTTCTGAAGGTAGCCGAAAGGCCTCTTCTCTCGATGGCCAAGGCTGTCGGCCCTCCCGGCACGCTTGCCAGAGTTCTAATTGATTCAGGGTTGGAGGGGCCAGTTGTATTCGGCCGTGTCGGTGGTCCTGGAGGAAAACCTCAACAGTGTCCCAGCGTCCCTCCACAAGCTCGTTGTCGTCGAGTTTCAGGGGCTCGGGCTGCTCCAGTTCACAGTGAAAAATGTAGGCGTCGAAGCGCATGGGCGAGTAAGGGGGAGTGATGGCCCTGGCAAAAGGCGCCAGATCCCGACCTCCAAGGTCCAAGCCGCTCTCTTCCAGGACCTCTCGCCGGGCGGTCTCTTCTGCCGACTCTCCTCGCTCGCCGGCCCCTCCAGGGAAAACCCAGAAGCCAGGCAAGAAGCGTGAGCGTCCGCGGCGGCCGAGCCAGACCTGATCGCCGCAGCTCAGCAAGACTGCGGCGGCTAGACGCAAGGGCTCACTCCCATTGGGGACGATAGCCCTCTCGGGAAAGAGCTTCGAAGCGTCTCAGTAGGCGAGCCATGAATTCTTCTTCGTTGCCCCCCCAGTACAGATGCTCTCCCACGTACATGTCGCACAGGAAGGGGACCAGAAGTCCTTCTCCCTTGGGGAGTGCTCGCCCCAAACCTTGGAGGAAGACGGGCACCACCGGAACATCGGGATGGCGTTCAGCCAGGATGGCGATGCCTCGCTTGAATTGGGTCATCTGCTCGGGCTCACCTCGAGAGCCCTCGGGAAAGAAGATGACGGCAGCTCCCTCGTCTAAGGCTTGGTCGATGGGGGCCAAGGGATCGGAGTTCTCGCCGCGATCTTCTTTTCTGCGCCAGATGGGGATGATGCGAAGTACGTGGGTTGAAAACCAAGATCGCAGCCGACCTTTTAGAAAGTAATCTGCGGCGGCCACCGGGCGCAGGTCTCGAAAGAGAGAGCGAGGGCAAGCGAGCATGAGGACCATGGTGTCCAAATGAGAGTTGTGGTTGGCCACCAGGATGGTGGGACCGCTCCTCGGGAGCAGGTGTCTCCTTCTGATGTTGACGCCCAAGTAAAAGAAGACGATCGGCCGGACAAAGAGGTCGAACCAAAGAAATCGGCAGAATCTTACAAGCATTGATCAGCTCCTAGTAGCACAGATAAAAAACGTAGTGGAAGAACAGGGGCGCGGTGTAAGTGAGACTGTCCACTCGGTCCAAGACTCCTCCATGTCCGGGTAGCATCTGGGAAGTGTCCTTAATGCCTAAGTCTCGCTTCACGGCAGAGACACAGACATCTCCCACGAAGCCGAAGATCCCTATTCCTAGGCCGGCGATCATCCCTTGAACTAAGGTCAGTGAGGTCATCCAAGGGCTGAGCGCTGTGGCCAAGATGGTGGTAGTGAGGACCCCCCCGATCAGGCCCTCCCAAGTCTTATTAGGACTGACGCTCGGCACGACCCGCCTGGAACCGAAAGTCTTGCCCCAGATGAATTGAGCTACATCGTTGAGTTGGGTCAGGATGATGAGGTATAGAACCAAGGCCGGTCCCGAACTATAAGGGTTGGTGTGGGCGGGAAGCATAAGGAGAAAGCCCAGGTGCGATATAGAGAATACGGTGGTCATCACGCCCCAGTGGAGGATTCCGGCTGCCTTCAGGAAGTTCTGAGTTTCCCCCGAGAATACCATTCTCAATGGGACGAACAAGAAAAGATAGACCGGAACGAAAATGATGAACATGCCGTACCATTCCAAGGCCGCCCACAAATACTGAACCGGGATGGAAAGATAGATGTAAAAAAGCACGTTCCTGTCTACTTTTCGAGTGGGAGCAAGGGTCAGAAACTCTTTCAGTCCCAGAAACGAGATCAGCGCAAAAAAGATGAGGGAGACTTCCGAGGAGACCAAGATGGCACTGGAGAGGAGAAGAATGATGATCCACCAAGTTCTGAGTCGTTGGACCACCTCGTCGAACTCTCCAGACCCTCCACGTGAATGTAAGTAGTTCACGATCACGGTGGCGGCGATCAAGATTAGGAAGAGGCAGGCCAGGGCCCACATGACCACGGGGTTGTCGATGGCATCGTAGCTGGGTAGAACGTTCACGCTTGGACCTCCTCAAGGCTGCGCCCGATTCTTCGAGCAATAGTGACAAACGATAGGGCTACCGACAGCCAGAGCAAGACCGGGACCCACAGAAATGGGCTGAAGCCGCGACTCAGTCCCAAGCCGATGACCCCGAACAGGGCGGCGCGGTCACTCTTCCCCATGGGTCCGTCATAGCGGCGACTCGCCCCCTGACTGACAGCGACGACGCCGGTGAATTCGGAGAGGATGGCCAGGAACACCAATAGCAGGGTGGCCTGAGTAGGGAACTCAGGTCGAAACGCCAGGGGAAGATAAAGGAAAACATCGCTAAGAACATCTCCCAACTCGTTGAGAAATCCGCCCAGTACGGATTTTTGGCCGTGCTCTCGGGCCAACATTCCGTCGATGGCGTTCAGGGCCATGCGCAAGAATAGGCCCAGAGGAAGCAAGATCAAGATGCGGGGATCGGAAATCAGCCAACAGAGAGCACCGATGACCGCCGACAAAGCAAGAGCGGCGAGGGTCACCGCATTGGCCGTCACTCCATTTTTCGCCAGCCGAGCGGTCAACGGTCGTAGAATTTTTTGGAATTGTCCTTTGAGTTCATATACGCTAGCCATGTTCAGCGATTCGCTCCCTATCGGTGGATCCTTCCCCAGGAGTTTCTCTTGCCTTTGAGCAACCGGCTAGCGTGGCCAGAAAGAACAAAAATAGGACTCCTAGATCCCCGCTCTCGGGAGTGGCCGAGGGTCCTGACCGCAAGGGGAGGTCCTTTATCCCTCTCGGAGAGGGTCAGTCACGATTGGTGTTCTATGGGGCGGCACCGGGGGAGGTAGTAACCGTGCGTCGCGGTCGACGAACCCGTCGGGGTGAAGAGCTTGGAGATCTCCTACGTGTGGAAGAGCCCAATTCCCAGCGTCGCCTGCCGAGATGCTCTCATTTTGGAGTCTGCGGAGGGTGCACTTTGCAGCATCTGACAGAGAACCAAGCCCTGGAACTCAAGGCTTCTCCCGTCTATCAGGCCCTGAAGACTCGATGCCCAGAGGCAGAATTTCACCCCCCCGTTCCATCCCCTAGGCCTTTCTTCTATCGGACTAAAGTCGAACTGACTTTCTTGGCCGGCTTGGGGAACGACCTCCAGCTAGGATTTCACCGAAGGGGGCGTTTCGACCGGTTGGTGGAGCTCGATCGATGCTGGTTGACCCCCCTTCCGCCCAAGTTGCTCGGTTCTTTGAAAGGCTGGGCCGGCAGCAAGGGCCTCAAGGGCTGGAACCCGAGAACCCAGCAAGGAGACCTGCGCTATCTGGTGTTTCGCCAGAGTTCCACCGATGGGCGAAGTCTGGCGGTCTTGGTGGTGGATTCAGGACTCGTCCTAAATGAGGCAGACCGAGTCGAGTTGATAGACTTGTTCCGACATGCTGGAGTGGATGGAGCCATCTTGGTTCACCAGTCTGCGGTTTCCGGGGCTGTGGTGCCGGACTCCCAGCTTCATCTCTTCGGTTTGACGTTCTTGGAGGAGCGCCTGGGAGGGCTGACTTTCAAGCTCGATTGGCGCTCCTTTTTTCAGATCAATCCCCCAGCCTACGAACGCATGCTGGAAACGATGGCGTCATGGCGGCAGGTCCCGGAAGGCGGCCGAGTTCTCGATCTGTTCTGCGGCATCGGTTCCATTGGTCTGTACCTAGCCCAGCCAGGCGATCAACTCTTGGGAGTCGAGTTGGTGGAAGAAGCGGTGCGAGATGCCAGGCTCAATGCTCAGCTCAACGGAAGGGATGCTCGCTTCGAGGTGTGCTCATCCGAGGATTGGATAGAGCACCTGGATTGCGAACTCCTGATTCTAGACCCTCCTAGGTCAGGATGCCATCCCAAGCTGCTAAAGGCTCTGGTAGAAAGGGAGGCGGCTCAGGAACTTTTCTATGTCTCCTGCAATCCCGAGCGACTCAGGGATGAACTCGACGACCTCTTGCAACGCTATCGTCTGCTGCGAGTCCAAGCCTTCGATTTTTTTCCTCAGACCCATCATCTTGAACTGCTTATGCAGTTTCAGAGGAGATAGAGTTTTAGGCCGCAAGTTGTGCGGTCAGCGGTAGGGAAAGAACAGAGGAATGAGCAGACTTGCGAGCAGAGCCGCGCCCAAAAGGAGCGGTGTGCCAACTTTCAAGAAGTCTAGGAAGCGGTATTTGCCCGGCACCACCACCATGGTGTTGACCGGGGAAGCCACCGGGCTCAAGAATGCGCAAGAGGCCCCGATAGCCACGGCCATCAGCAGTGGTCGTGGGGATATGGCCAGGGCCGTTGCGGTGGTCAGGGCAACCGGGGCGATAATCACTGTAGTGGCGGTGTTCGAGAGAACCTGACTGAGCAGGGCGGTCACCAGGAAGAAGGCCATCAAGGCCGCGGCGCTCGGAAGGTCTGCAGTGACCTTCAAGAAGAGGTCGGCCATGAGATCCACTCCCCCGGTTTTTCGAAGGGCGGTGGCCATGGGGAGCAGGGTGGCGATGAGGATCAGGCTTTCCCAGTTGATGGAACGATAGGCTTGTCGTGAGGAAAGACACTTGGTGGTGACCAAGGCGGCTGCGGCCAATAGAGCGGATATCGCCGGGGGGACGGATTCGAGGTTCAATAGGAGCAACAGTCCTGCCAAGATCGCTAAGGTACGATTCTGAGCTCCCTGGTTCTTGGTTGCCCGCTTAAATTCTTCGGGAATCCCCACGGCTACAAAATTGTCGCGCTCGTTGGCCACCGCCTCCAGGGTGGACCAAGGTCCTCCCACCAAGAGAGAGTCTCCGAAGTGCAGTTCCAGCTCTGAGAGTGGGCCCTCCACAACTTTCCCCCTACGCTTGAGTCCCAGGACTCTTAGTTGATAGCGTTCGGTGAACTGCAAGTCCTTGAGGGTGCGGCCGATGAGGCGCGAGCGAGGAATCAGCAGAAGTTCGACCACACCGGAACGCTCTGTGGCTTGACGCAAGGATCGATCATCGCTCGCTTGGCCTCGCAGCGAGTAGCGATGGCAAAACTGGTCTGCTGCCTCCTCTTCGGCCTGCAGTAAGAGAGTGGAGTTGCCCGCCAGAGGTCCACTGGCGGTGGCGTGACAAAAAGCTTTCTGCTCTCCCGGAAACCACCCCAAAAGGGTCACTGAGTGCTCTTGGGCCAATCTCAGTTCCTTAGGGCTCCGCCCGACCAACTCGTGATCTCGGGGCAAGAAAACCTCCTGAAAATGGTGGTCTAGGCGGTAGGATTCCGCCAGGGCTTCCACGGTGATGATCTCAGAAGAATCGATCTTTTCGTCCCCTCCAGGGAGCCATTTTTGACCGAACTGAGCAAAGAAAAAGGCCACAAAAACCAGCAGCGCTATCCCTATGGGAGTGAAGGAGAAGAAGCCGAAGGGCTCTAGCCCGGCGTCGCTCAGGCTGGCGCTGACAATGAGGTTTGGGGTGGTGCCGATAAGGGTCAAGGTTCCTCCCACCAGAGCTCCGAAGGCCAGAGGCAGCAAGCACTGACTGACCGAGCGTTTGCTGCTTTGGGCTGCGGCGATCACGGCAGGGAGAAGCACGGCAACCGTTCCCGTGCTGCTGATGACCGCCGACAGAAGGGCCGACAAGAGCACTACCAGGGTGATGAAGCGGGGATAACTGTCTCCGGATTGGCGAGTGAGCCAAGCTCCAACCCGGTCGGCCATCCCGGTGTGCAGCATAGCTCCTCCCAGGACAAACAAGCCGCCAATGAGCAGCACCAGAGGGTCGGAGAATCCTGCCAGGGTTTCTTCCAGGGTCAGAATCCCCGTGAGGTACAGGGCCAGCACCGAAAGAAGGCCTACCAGATCGAGGGGAAGACGATCGCTGACGAAACCGATGATGGTGACGGCCAGAATTAAGAAAGTGATGTGAAGCGGGTCGAGCATGGGGCAGCGCGGCTAGAGGGCCGCTTAGTTGGGTCTAATCTGCTTCAGGGAGTTCCGATTTTGCCCCCTGCTTGGCCAGGGTCTTCGGACCTATGGTCAACACCGGGCAGGGAGCGTGGCGAACCACTCGCTCGGCTACGCTGCCAAACAACCAGCGATTGAGACCGGTGCGCCCGTGACTGGTCATGACTATCAAGTCGACGTCTTCGGCTTCGGCGGCACTCAGAAGCCCGTCAGCCCCTACGCCTTGCCCTTCCACCAGCAGAGTTCGACAGGGGAGGCCTTCAATTTTCTTGTCGTCAAGGTACTGTTGATAGGCGGCTCGCTCTTCTTTGTGAACTTCGTCCACGTCAATGTAGCTCCAGGCGGCCGGGGGGAGCACCGTGAGTTCCACAGCGCGAACCAAAATGAGTTCCCCGTCGTTGCGGCGGGCTATGCTGGCAGCGGTCTCGATGGCTTGTTCAGCTAACTCCGAGCCGTCCAGCGGCACTAAAATCTTCTTGTACATGTAAGCCTCCCTTGAACTGCTCTGGGGACATTCCTGCTCTGGGGAGAGAGGGCCTCTCTCGGGTCTGGTCAATTCAAGATTTTTGCCTCAGATCTTCACAAGAGATCAGCTTTTCTCTATCATAGGAAACATGAGTACTAGAAGTTACCGTCGATCAAGCAACCCCGGGTTTCGTTCAGGCAACCCTACGCTATCCCAATCGACTTTCGCTCCCGGCCGTTATTCGGTGAGCGATACGGACCGAGTCATGACCTTGGAGGGCACTGTTCATCGAACATTTTTCCTTCTCTGCTTGGTGGCGGCAAGCGCGGCCTTCACTTGGGGGATGCTCGGTATGGACCCTCAGCTTGCCATGACTCTGACCTATGGGGGAGCCATAGGTGGCTTTGTGGTGGCCTTGGTCACCATATTCAAGAAAGTCTGGTCACCCTTCACCGCCCCCATGTACGCGGTTTTGGAGGGGCTGTTTCTAGGGGGCATCTCGGCCATCTACGAGCAAGCCTTCGAGGGCATTGTGCTGCAAGCCGTGGTTCTCACCTTCGGGACCTTGTTCTCCCTGCTGGCGGCGTATCGCTCGGGCTTAATTCACCCCACCGAGAACTTCAAATTGGGGGTGGTGGCGGCCACCGGTGGCATCTGTCTGGTTTATCTCTTCAGCATTCTTGCCGGCTTCCTCGGGCGTCCCGTTCCCATGATCCATGAGGCAGGCGCAGTAGGAATAGGGTTCAGCGTTTTTGTGGTCATCATCGCGGCCCTAAACTTGGTTTTGGATTTTGACTTTATCGAAACCGGTTGTGAGAATCGGCTACCCCAGTATATGGAGTGGTACGCTGCTTTTGGCTTGATGGTGACCCTCATTTGGCTGTATCTGGAGATCTTGCGACTGCTAGCCAAGACGAAAAGACGTTGAGCCTTAGCAAGAACGAGCCCCTTAAGGTTCTGCACCCCACTGGGTACAGAGGGCCTCCCACCCTTGACATTCAGAACCTAAAGGCGAGCACTTGAGCAATCGGAGGCCTTGGCCTTCTAGCGCATGATGTCGTCGGGGCTGAAGTCGGTGACCAGGATGCTGGCTCCTCCCCGAAGGTCGGGGTCAGAAACGCTCTGGATTTGGACCCTGAACATCTTGGCCCCCTTTTGATCCGCTGGGGCCCGGTAGCGGTAGATGTTGACATCGACGGCCTCGAGTTGACCCTCCCCATCTAAGGTCCAGGCCAATTTTTCGGGCTCCAGATTGCGAAAATCCGCTCTCAAGATCACCTCTTCTCCCGGGCGAACCACAGAGGCCATGGGAACCACGGAGATACCCACATCCTGGTTGCGCCGACTCACGGCCACCTCGACGTCCTCGAAGCTCGGCGGGGTTTCGGTGGCTTTTTCGACCGGTGGCTGGAAGCTCTCCCAGGCTCGCCAGCCACCGTACTCCACGTGAATGAGAGGGGCGTGTCCGGCCACCGGGTCCCCCTGGGCGTCGCTGGCAAAAGCCAAGACGGTGTAGACCGAAATCGGCAGATCGTCGAACGAGATTCGAACGTTTCCGTAGGCTCCGTTAAAGAGCCAGCTCTTCACCGGCTCGGAATTCGGTGGGGCGTCGTGAGGGAGAATGGCCACCGCCAGATGCTGCCCTCCGATGGGGCGGAGATCATAGGCCAGCGTAGCTCGCTGGTTTCGAGCCAACTCAACCAAGCGAAACTTGCCGTTGATGGTGACCAGAGGGGTTTGCACTTGGGCCCAGGCCCACCCGGTGAGGAGGATTAGAGCCAGGACCGTTGCGAGGCTGAAAGATAATCGAGGTCTGAAGCGGTTCACCCTGAGAGTATTTGCCCTGTTTGAGTCTTCTTCCTGGAGGTTCTCTCAGGTTGGCGGCAAAGCGGATTCTCTCGGAAGTTTTTGGGACCTTCCGGGGTTCTATCCTGGTTTGAGCCTAGATAGGTTCGGGCAAAGGCCAAGGGCTCGCTATCGAGCTTCGGGGACAACACAAACGAGAGGATGGTTGCTAGACTCGAGAGAGCCACGAGTGTTCTCTCGCTAGCACAAAGAGCAATCATGGAGAAGACAATGAAAGTGTACCTCGCCAAACCAAGGGGGTTCTGTGCCGGAGTGGATCGGGCTATCGATGTGGTGGAGATCGCCTTGGATATTTTCGGCCCCCCGGTTTATGTGCGTCACGAGATCGTCCATAACGATCACGTGGTCAACGACTTGCGCGGCAAAGGGGCGGTGTTCCTTGACGACGTGACCGAGATTCCGGAAGGTTCGGTCACCATTTTCTCAGCCCATGGGGTTTCGCCGGCCATCAGAGAGCAAGCCAAAGAGCGAAATCTCCAGGTGATCGATGCCACCTGCCCACTGGTGACCAAGGTTCATCTGGAAGCCATCCGCTATGCCAAGAAGGGCTACACCATCATTCTCATCGGTCATCGAAACCACGTGGAGGTCGAAGGCACCATGGGAGAGGCTCCGGATTCTATGGTCCTGGTGGAATCTCCAGAAGATGTGTCCAAGCTGGACTTCAAGGACACCGAGAAGCTGGTGTACCTGACCCAAACCACCCTGTCTATCGACGACACCCAGGCGGTGATCGATGCCTTGAAGAAGCGTTTCCCGCATATCGATGCCCCTCCCAAAGACGATATCTGCTATGCCACCACCAACCGACAAGCGGCAGTCAAAGAAATGACCGATAAATGCGATGTCATTCTGGTCATCGGCTCACCCACCTCATCCAACAGCAATCGGCTGGTGGAGGTGGCTCAGAGCCGCGGCTGTAGGGCCCACCTCATCAACGACAGTTCGCAGTTGAGTTCGGAACTCTTCGAGGGTACCAAGCGTTTAGGGATAACCGCTGGGGCCAGCGCTCCGGAGCACTTGGTTCAAGACGTGGTCCGTTGGCTGGAGCAGAACTTCACCATCGAGTTCTGCGATCTTGACGTGATCGAAGAGGATGTGCAGTTCACCCTCCCTCGGGAGTTGGTGGTTCTTCGGCAGCAGACCAAGCAGGAACTGACCCCTTCTCCCTCCAGGTGACAAGAGCGGAAAAAGCCCAAAGAATCCGAGTGTTGCTCGACGAGTTTTACCCGGAAGTGCCCATACCCTTGGACCACCGCGACCCCTTCACGCTGCTGGTGGCGGTGCTGCTGAGCGCTCAGACCACCGACAAGAAGGTGAATGAGGTGACCCCCGCCCTCTTCCACAGGGCTTCCGGTCCCGAAGCCATGAGCCGAGTGCCGGTGGAAGAGATTCAGGAACTCATTCGCCAGATCGGGTTATCTAAGACTAAGGCTCAGAACATCTCAAGACTTTCGGAGATTCTCGTTCGAGAGCACGGCGGAATGGTTCCGGCGGATCTCGATGCGCTGGAACGCTTGCCGGGAGTTGGTCATAAGACAGCTTCAGTGGTGGTGGCTCAAGCATTCGGGATTCCGGCTTTCCCGGTGGATACCCACATTCATCGACTGGCGTACCGCTGGCGATTGAGCAATGGTAAGAACGTGGTGCAGACCGAGAAAGACTTAAAGACAGTCTTCCCTCAAGAATGCTGGAACAGGGTGCATATCCAAATCATCATGTTCGGTCGAGAGCACTGCCCGGCGCTCTATCACGACCTGAGCTCCTGTCCCATTTGTTCGTGGGCGGCTCCCAGAACGCAGTGGCTCCAGGAGGAGCGGAGAAATCTGCAGCTCAGGAAAAAGGGCTGAATCACCCTCTAGGGTTGGCTCTTGTATTTCTTCCCCTTTTTTCGGCTTCGGCTTCGAGTGGGAGCTAGAGCTTCACTCTGCTGTCGTATGGAACGCAATTCCTTCTTGCGTTTCAGCCGATCAACCTGAGATGCCCTTAAGTCCGGCTCAAGGTCTTCGTCTTCCACCGAAAGGTAGGCCGTTCTGGGGGTGAAATCAAAAACCACATTTCCGATTGCCACCGGATCTCCAGGCTTAGCCCCAGCCTCCAACAACGCTTCTTGGACCCCCCAGCCCTCTAGGCGTCGCTGCAAGAATCGCAAGGCATCCTCTTCTTCGAGATCGGTCATGGCCACTTGGATCTCGACTTTTTGGCCTTCGACTCGAAAGATGTCTCCTTCGCGTCGAATCTGAAATTCCAGACTTCGCCGTTCCGGGAGAGGGTGGACTTCCACCGGCTCGGGTTTGGGGGCGGCCTTGAGGGCTTCGTAAATTTCCGTTTTGAGAAGTTCGAGGCCCAACTCTCGTTCTGCCGAGATCTCGATCACCGTCCGGCCTGAGGATTGCACGGCTCGTCTCAGGCTTTCAAGGTTCTCTTCGTAACCCGGAAGGTCGACTTTATTGACCACGACCAACTCGGGTTTCAGAGCAAGTCGAAGGTCGTAGTCGGTGAGCTCTTTCCTGATCACCCCGTAGTTGGCCAAGGGGTCGTCGGTCTCCACCGCGCTCAAGTCCAGCACATGGACCAAGAGGCGAGTTCGGGCCACATGCCTCAGAAAGCGATGCCCTAGTCCGACTCCTTCGGCCGCTCCTTCGATCAGGCCCGGGAGGTCGGCGAAAACCGCACTTCGGGTTGGGGTCAATTGGACCATGCCGAGAACCGGATTGAGGGTGGTGAAGGGGTAGGCTCCGATCTTCGGGTCGGCGTTGCTGACCTTGCTCAAGAGGGTGGACTTGCCGGCGTTCGGAAAGCCAATGAGACCAACCTCGGCCAGCATGCGCAGGTCCAAATGCAGCCAGTGCTCTTCTCCCGGTTCACCGAGTTCGTAAAACCTCGGGGCTCGCCGCTCGGGAGTGGCAAAATGCATGTTTCCCCGGCCGCCGCGCCCCCCTCGGGCCACCACGCAGCGCTCACCGTGCTCGGTGAAATCGGCGATCACCATGCCAGAGTCGCGAAGACTGACTCGGGTGCCCACAGGAACTCGGAGAACCAATTCGTCAGCCTTGCTTCCGTTCTTTCGAGCCCCGCCCCCGTGTCCACCGCGCTCAGCTTTGAAATGGGCTTTGCGGTTGTACTCCAGCAAGGTGTGGAGATTCTCGTCGGCCTCGATGAGTATCGAGCCCCCATCGCCTCCGTCGCCGCCATCGGGGCCACCTTGAGGGACATATTTCTCGCGCCGAAACGAACGAGCGCCTCGGCCCCCGTCGCCGGCTTTCACGAAGATGTTGACTTGGTCTTTAAACATGACTTTTCCCAAAAATAAACGAGAGTACCGAAAAAGGGCACTCTCGTTGACGGATTCTGCACTAATGGCCCCCAGGGGGGCCTAAAACTAGGGCCCTAGCCTTCGGCGACGACTGAGACGAGGGTTTTGTTGTCCTTCTTCTCAAACTTCACGACGCCGCTAGACGTGGCGAACAGCGTGTAATCCACACCGCAGCCAACATTCTCGCCAGGGTAGAACTTATTGCCGCGCTGCCGCACCAAAATGTTGCCGGCAAGGACGCTCTGCCCGCCAAATCTCTTCACACCCAAGCGCTTCGCGTTCGAGTCGCGCCCGTTCTTGGTGGAGCCCATCCCTTTTTTGTGTGCAAATCGTGTAAGGTCCATCCAGATCACTTGAGATCCTCCTATGAGCCTGACCCCTATGCGTGGCCAGCCCGTTTTTCGCATCAGTTGCCCATTATAGCGCTTCGAGCCAAGATTGCAAGTCCCAGTTGTTGGGAACCGAAGCGTTCGCCCGCGAGCATGCATCCTAGAGAATGTGCAAGCCGAGGGCAGAGCCGACCCCACCGGCAGTCCCAGGATACACCTCTCTCGCCAAGCACGGATCTGTTCGGGACCCGAAAAGGACGATCTCTATGTAGAGGGAAATCACTCTATGAGTATCTCAAGGGAGGGGTACCAATGTCCGAACTTAGGCCACCGATCCGCCTATGGCAGATCGTGCCCGAGATAGTGCGCTATTTGCTCGAACTGCTCTTGGGGTTGGGTTCCCGGCCTTCGCACTGCCCTCATTGCGGTATGGCCGGGCCGCAGAAATGGGGAAGGTACCTCAGACGCCCAAAGTGCGGTAGCGGCACATGGCTGTTCATCATTCCGATTCAGCGATATCGATGTGGACGTGGGTGTTGCACTTTTTCCGTGCTACCAAGCTTTCTCTGTCGTTATCTTCACTACTTTTCCTATGTGGTGACCAGTACTCACGAGGAGTTTGCCGCCGAACCAGACATCGACCTTTTCTGCCTTCCGTGCGAGATGGATGGGCCTTCCTTTCTCACGGTTCGACGGTGGACAACGCTTCTCGCGAAGAATAACGTTCAGGATTGGATTAAGTGTAAGGCCGACCGTTTGACCATCCCTTGTCCCCCTGGCTCCGAGCCCTTACCACCAAAGGAGCTTCTCGAATTGGGTGCTGCGATAGCTCGGGCTGCTCAAGATCCGATTGTGGCAAGCGGCCTTCTGCAGTGGGGCAAACTGAGGTTCGGAGTGCGTTACTCACCGGAGAACCAAAGTTATTCCAACCATCCCCTCTACGCTTAGCAAGTTGTAGGGCTCGAATGGAAGCTCTCCGATCGGTCCGAGCCTTCAGCCTCCAGGCTCCGGAAGCGCTCGAATCTGGTATTCGGACGCCTCAGATTTAGAAGAGGCTGCTGTTGTTCAGGTTTTGCCATCGAGCCACCAGGATTTCGCCCGAAGGTTGAAGTCCTTCACCACCTCCCCCCAACTTGGTTCTTGATTCGAACCGGGTCGGACTTGTCATGGATCTGGGCCTCGTTCTTACTGGGTCCACCTACCTTCGCGAGTGGGAACCGAGCTAAAGATTTTAAAAAAAACCTTAGGGTCGGGAGTAGTCTCCTTCGAAGCCCCCTCCATGATCCATTGTGTTTGCCTCTATACGGACCTTCTCGGCCAACACAACTTGCATTTCTTCTCTCAGATCTTGCCATAAACTGCATTGGTGCCATGGGCACCAAGGAGCTCGAGTCGACACCGAGTCGGCCGGCTCGAATCGCAAGACAAAGGAGAACCCCATGCCTGTTACCAAGGCTTCCAATGGAGTCCAGGCTCCAAGCCACGAACATCTGCTGACTCTTCAACGGCTCAGTGGCCTAGTGGCGCTACTTATGAAATCCTCTCCCGCACCGCAGGAATCCCATCCAGAGCTTCAGAGAAAGAGGGCCCTGGATCTCCTGAGAGAGCAACTCGAAGAGCTGGATATCCATCTAGCGCAACCGCTTCTCGAAGCTGCTCTCGGGGCCAGTTCCATCATGCTTGAAGCCCTCACGAAAGAGGACGCGGTCTATGCATTGGTTCCGTCAGCCCAAGTCCAAGGCGACCTAACGTGACCAGGTCGCTCTCGGACTCCGTGGCCTCGCCCACATGGCTGGTGATCTGTCCCCCGAAGAATTGGCAGCATCCCATTCCCATCGCTCACGAAAGCCTCGAGGCTTTCGTGAGCTTGGCGACCCGATTGAAGCTGCTTTACACCATTGACGACGAGCAGAAAAAGCTATATGTCGGGCATCGTGAGAGCACGGACCTCCCTCCAGGATTGCGTTTCCCGAGCGGCTGGACCGCTTCTGTACATCCGGAAGAGCAAGCCGGCCCGATCTATAAAGCGGTGGACCCTACTGCCGCAGCACCGCTCATCAGGGCTTTTCCCGATGCTCGGCTCTCTGATCACTTCAAACTGTCCGAGTTTCGACCCGCTCCGAACACCTACGACTTCATTCGCATTGCACCAGGACTTGTTGAAGCATTAGAAGAGATTCGCGCTCGGGTAGGGGAGCCTCTCCACGTCACTTCGGGATACCGCCCTGCTGACTATAACCGAGAGGTTGGCGGGGTCTCCAACAGTTCCCACGTTGATGGTTTGGCCGCCGACTTTTACGCAGACGGGATCAGCACTGCCAATCTTTTTGAGAACAGTGACTCCGTCATCGGTTCGCGAGGAGGGGTGGGCTATTATCCCAACTCTGGATTCGTGCACGTCGATCTCCGCGGATATCGGGCTCGCTGGAGCGGATCTTGACCCTTAACTATTCTCACCGGGAGCGAATCAAGGCAAACCCTTGGTACGCCCCTAATGAAAGGATAAACCATGTGGAGTTTTCTCGACTCTCTTCGTAAGAAGAAGCTAACCGCAGAGCAACTACAGATCGTCTTAGGCGTCGCCCAACAGGTAGTGCTGTCCTTAGAACAAACAGAGCCTGGTTCGAGCGAAAAGAAGAAATCCATGGCTCTGACTCTTCTGAGAGACCTTCTCAACAACTTGGGCATATTGGCCCCCGACAGCCTACTAGATGTGGCCATCGAAGCTTCCGTTCGGGTCCTGCGGCCACTCGAATCCCCTACCAAGCTCCAGAACCCGTTTGGAGAAATAACTCCTTCGGGTCTCTCGAAGCCTTCCAACAGCGGAGGGGGCTCGCTATGAACCCAGCGATAGAAGAACTGACTCTAGATATAGAGCCGAAGTCTCGGAACCAGCTTTGGTCCGGTCTTGAGTTAGCAACCCTTCCAAGTTGGAGGGCAACGCACGACGGGCGAACGTTCTGTTGTAACCCTTGCTGTCGTAAAATGCTCGATCTCAAGACGGAGGAAGGCAGCATGGAGGACATTTGGAACGCCAGGGTCCATCCCGACGACCGAGAACGTTGGCTATCCGCGTGGAGCGACCTTGTTGCCGGCCGTTCAGATCGCCTGGATCTGACTATTCGCTGGCTTCCCCGATGTGTGGAGACTTCGCCGGAGCCTCAGAACGCTGCGGACAGAATCGCTATTCGTGCGCACCGGCTGCGAGTCGGCAAGGAAACTCAGTTTCAAGGCTGGATTCGAGCGGCCACCGGTGAGCAAGCCCTCCGCAAACTCGAGGCTCTAGCGCGTGGCAGAGCCTAGTCTTCTGGACCTCGGGAGTTGGGCCGCACGTGGCACACTCGGATCCGTTTGTGCGGTCCTGCTTCGCTCGACTCATCAGAACTTAAAGACCCTCGAGGCCGTTCGTAAAGAAGCCGTGGTGGCGGCGACCGAGCTTCGACAAGAACTCAAACAACGCGACGACACCATTTCTGAGCTACAAGCGCTCTGGGCTGAAAGCCAACGGAAGGGCGAACTGGCCAATAACCGACTCAAACAATTTGAATTCGAGCAGGTACGCCTGCTTGAGGAAATACGCCGTCTGCGGGCGCCCGACTAGATCTCGAGCCGCAGATTCTATACACACCAAATCCAACTTTTTGAAAGGAGGAATGGAGAATGTCTACTCCCTTCCTAAGTTTTAATCCCGGGGATATCATTGAAGATTCCCATGTCGAGCAATTCATCGAACCAATTCAAAACCTCGAAACCGGCCGAACCTGGTATGCCGAAGCCACCGGCTCAGTGAACGCCTTTGAGGTGGACTTAGTCCCCGCACCCTTAGCCTACACCGGTGGACTCTTGGTGCATTTTAAATCCGACCACACCGTAACCGGACCGGCCACCATAAATGTCAACGGATTGGGGACCAAGGCTCTTCTGAAAGGGGGGTCCACATCTCTTGCTTCGGGAGATATCGTCTCCGGACAGCTGATTTCGGCTATCTACGACGGAAACGAATTCCAGCTCCTCTCTCCCGTGCTCAACCCCACGGTTGCTCCGATTCCTAAGGTCGAGAATGTTCTCGTCTATTCAGAGCCGACCAAGGAAAATGCGACCACCACGGTCACCACTTTGGGGTTGCCTAGCTTCACTTTCGATGTAGCAAAAAGCTATTTGATGGAGATCGCCATTTCAGCAACATCCACAGGCCAAGTTCGCGTCAATCTCTCTGACGGCACCAGCAACTATGCGTTTCCCGAATCTCCTGAACTCCTCGCAGCTCGTGCGAACTTTGAAGATGCCATTGTCTACAAGAAGCTTCCCAATCTCTCGGGAACACATACGATTTCTGTAGATGCGAGTTTTGTGAGTACCGTTCAGGTGAGATTTTTCGAAATACACGACAACCTTGTTTACGCAGATTTCCGACCGCGCAACACGTCGACGACAGTCACGACAGTGCAACTAGAGGATTTTCAGGCGGTCACCGGACATCGCTACCTTCTGGTAGCGAATCTTTCTCCGTCGGGAGGTAACAAACCCACCTTCGGCTGCTACCTCACGGACGGGGTAGAAGTTGACGGGCTTCCGGCCAGTGATCCGCTCTCCGACACGGTGGGCGGACCAAACTCGAACGGTGACTGGGAGGTTGCCCGGATCCTCTCGGATTTGGACGGCACATTTCAGGTCTTCACTCGTGCGAGCCGAATTGCCTGTGCCGGCGTTCGCATCTTCGATATCACCTAACCCTGTGAATCGCTTCTCCTCAGAGGCTTTCGAACGGTTTAGAACCCGTCCCTTTGAGGGGCTCGAACCCCATCCTTGTGGTCTCGGTCTAGGGGGGGAATTGCAGACGGGGCGATTTGTCCTTCTCGGAGTTTCCTGCGGGGACGCACTCATCTCGAAAGCGCGTTACCAGACCTTCAATTGCGTGGCGGCCATCGCCGCTGCCGATTGGCTCTGTGAAACCGTAGAAGGCAGATCGGCCGAGGCGGCCAGTCAAATCACCGCTCTGGACATTATTGCGGGCCTTGGCGGGCTTCCTCCTCGAAGAGAATTCTGCGCTCACTTGGCTTATCGAGCTCTTCAAAACGCCCTTGCCGCAGCTGAAAAGAAAGGACGCCTCCAGTGCAAGAACTCCCGGTAGCTCAAGCTCGCTACTCTCCCCTCAAGACTCTCATCTTATATCTCACTGAAGACTGCAATCTCCGATGTACCTATTGCTTTGTAAAAAAGACTCCTCGAACCATGACGAGAGATACGGCTCGTAAGGCTGTGGATTTTGCCTTTCATCGCAACATCTCCGGGGTCGAACGTGCTATCAACCTCAACTTCTTCGGGGGAGAGCCCTTTCTTCACCTCGGTCTGATGGATGAAACCGCCCGCTACGCCTCGGAGGCAGCCAAGGAACAGCGCAAGTCCGTGGAATTTGCCGCCACGACGAACGCGACCTTGGCCAATTCCGAGGCGGAGAGGGTCATCTCTGATCACCGAGTTTCTTTACTTCTTAGTGTCGACGGAGGAGAGAGCGCCATGAAATTTCGGCCCTTTCTGGGTGGAGGTTCCCCCTATCGGGCCGTAAGAAGAAATCTCAAACGTTTGGTCCAATGGTCTCCTCGGGTGGTCGCTCGCATGACTTATCACCCGGAGGCCCTATCGCTGCGCTCCAATGTCGAGAAGGTGCTTGAGCTAGGTGCTCCTTCCGTGGCCTTGTGCGCAGTCCATGAGTCGGACTGGCGCGGATACGAAGACCAGCTTGAGCAGGCTTTTCAAGATCTAGCCAACTGGTTTATCGCTGAAGCCCTTCGAGGGAGCTTTCTCCCTTTGGAGGTCACCTGGCAGCAGCTCCGGGCTCTCTATCGGGCTGATCTCGGTGGTTCGCGTCCCGCACGTCCTTGTGAGGTGGGAACTTCACTTATGGCTATCGACCCGGACGGCGCAGTCATGCCCTGTCATCGATATCTCTATCGCCCTCAAGATTGGCTCGGACGAGTCGAGACCCCTGAGCACTCGTCTCGCAGAGAGCAGTATGTCAGACTTTCGAGTCGCGGCATCCTCGGCTGTGACTCGTGCGTAGCCAATTCTGTTTGTGGTGGAGGTTGCCGATATCTCGTTGTCTCGGAAGGGGGGGACCTGGCGAGCGGTACGCACTCAGGGTACTGCCTCAACACTCAGATTCGAGCAAGGGCTTCCCAACGCATTTATCAGACTCTCATGGAGCGGATTCCCCATGAATTTTCCGGGGCTCTTCGAAGCTCCAAGCCACTCTCCGAGAGCTTCGGAGAGGTCGTCCTCTAAAGGAGGACACTAGGGCCTGTTGACATTCAACCTTCACGGCGCTGCACTCGCTTATTTCCCCTCTCCGAAAGCGCCTTTTTGCTTAAGTACTCACGGGTACTAGGCTCAAAAAAACACTTCCGGAGAGAGAAAATCT
>JBJHCR010000071.1:0-22527 GCA_050486105.1 Vulcanimicrobiota bacterium | reverse complement strand
AGCTGGAGTTTGCTATCAAAGAGGGACGCACCATCTTCACAATGGACGAGGACTTAAAGAAGGGGCAGTTGGAGCTGCTGAGGCGAGCTACTGCAGGAGATACCGAAGCCCAGTGCTTGCTGAGCCAGTCTTGCAGTAGCTCCAAGCTTCGGCAGAAGTGGCTGTGGACCGCTTGTCGGGGCGGCCATCTGAGGGCGTACCAGGAACTTCACGGGAGTCCGCTTTTCGAGGTTCATAGCCGAGCCGAGGAGGGCTTTGCAGATGCCCAGACTGCCTTGGGAATTTACTATGCGACTTTGGCAACGCCCGAACTAGAAAGAAGCCGACACTGGTATATGCAGGCCGCGCTCCAAGGAGATGCCCAGGCCATGTATGAGATTGGGTTTTTACTGCTGCTGGGCGAGGGCGGACCCGCAGAACCAAGGCAGGCGGTAGAGTGGTTAGAGAAAACGGCGATGAGACCGCCTTGGGCCGCGGAGGCTCGACGATTGCTGGGAGATGTCCTCGAGGGCGGTTTGTATGGTGTTCCGCGAGACCCCGTCAGAAGCCAGTACTGGCGTTCTTTACCCTCGATGGATTTTGAGGAGTAGCACCACCGGGCCCACGGAGGGGCCTTCTTCTTATCGATCTCGATGGGTGTTAAGCGGGGGACGAAAGGGTCAGTTATGCGAAGGGTTCTCCGTGGAAAGGGATTCTACATACGAGAAATTCTGTAAGGAGCAAGCTCGTCCCTGGCCAGAGATCACGAGGGCCAGAAGGAGGGCAAGAGAGGTTTTCGAGTTGCTCCAGTCGGAGTTAGAAGCTTATCAGGACGGCGATGTGAATGTCATCCTTTTTGGTTCGCTTGCTCGGCTTGAATGGACATCTGGCAGTGATGTCGATTGGACCTTGCTCATCGACGGAGCCACGAGTCCCGAGCACTACAAGACAGCCCAAGCCATACAGTCTCACCTGAGCAACTTGGAGTTTGAAGAAAAAAATCTTGTAGATCCGGGGACTTCAGGGATCTTTGGAACCCTGACATTCAGTCATGATCTCGTCCATCTTTTGGGAGGGCAGGCGGACACCAACATCAACACAACCCGTCGGATTTTGCTTGCTTTGGAGTCGATCGGCTTGAAGAAAGATGTTAGACGGCGGACCCTTAGAGCTGTGATTGCTCGCTATCTCCAAGACGACTTCAATTTCCAGAATCAAGAAGCTCAGATGAAGACTCCGAGATTCTTACTCAACGATATTGTGAGATTCTGGCGTACTCTTTGCGTTGACTATGGCATGAAGCGCTGGACTGAAGAGAGCCAATGGGCATTGAGGAATGTGAAGCTCAGGATGTCCCGAAAGTGGCTCTTTGCCTCTGGCTTGTTGATGATGTTTGGTTGCGCCGAAAAGTTTGTTCCCCCGGATGAAACTGAGCCCAGTCACGCTCGCACTCTTGAAAACCTTGATAGATTGATGGATCAGACCCCGACGGACACCATTATTGAACAGCTGAGTCTCTTGGGACTGAATACTCAAGTGGCTGAACTTCTCACGCTGTACGATAAATACTTGAAAAAACTCAACAATGAGGACGTTAGGGACCGCTTGTCGAAAATTTCTCCAGAGGCAGCGAGAAACGATGAAGAGTTCTCTGAGTTCAAGGAGATTGGGCGAGCCCTCCAAGACCTCCTGATCCAGGTGTTCTTTGAAGCCCATGACGAGCTTTCCAGTTTCACGAAGGAGTATGGTGTTTTTTGATGAGGCAGTTTGGGTTCTCGACAGGGAGTTTGGCTAAGGGGGATTTTAGGAAGGCCCTGGACATGATGGAAGGGTTCGGCCTCGGAGCTATTGAGCTTTCAGCTTTACGCGAGGACGAATGGTTCCCACTTTTGGAAGCATTTCACACCTTAGAGCTTACCCGATTTCAACACGTGTCCTTGCACGCTCCAAGCCGACTGAGTCTTCTTAGCGAAGAGCAGCTTTGCGAGAGCTTTCATCGTTTCGAGACGGGTGTCCCAGTGGTAGTGCATCCGGATATTATTTCGAACTGGCAGTCTTGGGCAGAACTGGGCGAGCGGGTGCTGATTGAGAACATGGATAAGCGTAAACCGATCGGGCGTACTGCGGATGAGCTATCTGATGTCTTTTCTAGGCTTCCAAACGCTCGACTTTGCCTAGATCTTGGGCACAGTAGGCAAATCGACACTTCCATGCTTGAAACCCGCAAAATTCTTAGGGTGCATGGAGAACGTCTGGCAGAAATTCACCTCAGTGATGTCAATTCTTTCTGTGGACACGAAAGGCTTTGCAAGGCTGCCATTGAGTCTTTTCAAGACGTAGCGGAGCTGATACCGGATTCAATTCCGATTATTCTGGAAACCCCCGTCCAGGTCTGCGAACTGGAAACGGAACTCGCACGGGCGAGAGAGATCTTTGTTGAGCAGTTGATCCCTGTCTAGAAGTTGGCTGGAGAGCACTCCGTTAGGTACCTGCGAAGAAGGCGATGTCTCAGGCCCAAGGTCCGGTGCACCTAGGTAGATTTTCGTGGTCCAGGTTCAGCATCGGTCTACGTCCCATTGTGAGATCCCTCGGTGTGTCCCCGGTGTGTCAACTCAGCCAATCTTCACCAACTCGGCCCAACCTACCAGAGGAGTAGGCCGCGTTGGAACCCAACAATCGCGCGGTTTTTCGCCCTCTCCCAACCTCAACCCAACTGTCCCAAACAGCTCCTGAACCCACTCATAATGAGTAGGTCGACTGCGTAACGGTCTCCGACCTTGCGGTTCAAATCCGAAAGGCCGCAGGCCGTGGTCCATCCCGGCTCCAGCAAGAAAGCCCGTGAAAACGGGCTTCTTCCTTGTCTGGAGGGGTCTCCAGATTCGAGCCTCGAATGGGCCAAGTGTGCAGGTGGTGTGCAAACCTTCCAGCACAGATCGCCAAGTTCAGGAGGTCGACATGGCGTGGACAGTTTGGGCATTCCGATTTCAAGAAGATAACTGGCGCCGGGTTCCGTGGGCCTGGTACGAGCGCTTCATAGCTGGTCGGGAGTTGTTGCAGGAGCCAGAGGGGACCTTGGTACGATTCGCCCAATGTACCGTCGAACTTGAGGAACGTGAGCCCGTCCGGCTAGGACAACTATGGTTTGGGCTGCACGAGATTGGCGGCCAGGGTACCGTCAACCAGGAACGTGAGGAGCAGTCCCTGCGGAGTGCCCTCGAGATGATCGGGCCTTTTGGGTTAGGTGATGGCAAAGTCATTGATGCCGCCCCTCGATTCGCAAAGCGACGGTATCAGCATCTGGCGACTTGGGAGCCCTCGCTGAAGGAGAAGATGGCGCTACTCCAGACACTACGTTCGCTCTTTGTGCCGTGCTGAGTTGCAACAGTTACAAAGAGCCTCTGGACAAGGCGGAGTATCGCATCAAGTTCGTTCTAAGGAACTGGATCAAAGGTCACCTAGTCTTCAGGCCAGATGAAGGGGCGAGTGCAAGGGCGAAACTCCAATCCTACAGCGGTGGACTCAAAGGAGCGAAACTTCAAGTGTTCAGCGACGTGTTTTTGCCTTTTCTTTGGTTCCGCGATGCCTCCCCTCGTGCTAGCTCTGTTGAGAATGGGGATGATGTCACTGAAGAATGGGAAAAAACGTTCAGAAGCTTATGGAATGGTACGAGCGGTTCACCGATGGCAAAACCTCCGTCGAGGACCCGGAAGGGGCCATCCTGCGCTTCGCCCTGGTAAGCGTCGAACTCGAGGACCGGGATCCCGAAAGGGCCAAGTACCCTTCCTTCGTCGTCCACGAAGTTGCTGAGAATGGGCTGATCAATGAGCAAAGGGAAATTCAGGCCAGGAACGCTGCGGCTGAGGCGACCTTCGGACCACTCTTCGAGCGAGGCGGAGATGACAACGTGATCCCCGCATCCTCGAAGTTTGCTCGCCGGCAGTACGAGAACCTGGCTAGGTGGACGCCGACTCTCGAGCAGAACGAAGCCGTTGCTCCGGGTGCTGCGTTCGCTGGGAGTGCCGTGTTGAGTTGGGGGGATAGGGCACGGCAGTGTCTGATCTAGCCTAAAATAGTCTAGACTGGAACCAGGGGCCAAGAAACGGGCCTGAGCCAAGGCCGTCATAGGGCAGGGAACCTTGGACCCTCAACCCTCAGATGACAGGAACGACTCAACGTCAAGGACTGGTCGCCGTGTGCCAGATCGTCATGCCAAGGAATGATGGAGTGCGCGACCTCGTGAGCTTCGTTCCATCTTTGTTTCGGAGGGGGGAGGCTGGCGTCGAGAAGGATGATTTTGCGGTCCTGAATGAACGGGGCCTTCAGGTCACACTTCTTTATAGCTTCGAAGAGTAGGGTAGGTCGTCGGAGAACTTGTCGACCGGCCACCTTAAGACTGTGGATGACTTCGGACACAATCCCGGGGTTATCGAGGCTGTAGAAAGATCTGTCGAGCCTGAGCAGGTCGCGGACTTGGTCTAGTGATATTGATAGTAGGGTCGCCAAGATCCATTAGGATCCTGGCGACCCTACTATCAATATCCGCCGCGGTCTTGGGCGATAAAAAAGGTTGCTCTCCAAGAGCTTTCCCTCCCTAATCTCTGGATAGTTGGGCTACAAACTCTCGAAGAGCCTGCTCCTCTTCCTTGGAGAGATTCGCCATCGACTCACTCCTTGCAGCGAATCTCACCGCGGCCCCTCCAATGTGACTGTCTCTGGCCAGCATCAGCCCCGATAACTCCATTAGTTTCTCTCGTTTGACCTTCAGGATCTTGGCCAACTGATAAACCGTTCTTGGCTCAGGGGCCTCGAGTAACCCTAGCTCAATCTGAGTAAGTTCAGCTGGGTCGACATCGGCCATGCTCGCCAACTCTTCTATTGAAAGTTGAAGCCGTCTCCTCGATAGCTCCACGAACTTCGCGAATGCATGCTGTTTCACACTGTCATACAATTCGTCTTTATTGGTGTCATCCTGAAGCCGGTGCATAAGGCCGCCAACGCTGATCGGTTGATTATCTTCAAGATCGGCCTTGGCTCGCAACCCGTTGATATTTCGCTTCGTTCTGAACATCACTTGTTGTCACTCCTTTCTATTATTAGCTTCGCTGCTTGGTCTTCGGTAAATTCAAAATATCGAAGATTGTGGTATTACGGATCAGGGCCGAGGTCGGTCATCTCACACACTGTCCGATAGAAGAATTCTGATTGCGGCAAGGAGTGAAGTCCAACACGGCCACTGAAGCCTTCATCGAAGCCAGCCAGCCCGGCCTCTGCAGACTTCAAGGCCTATTGAGCGACCGGGAAAGACATTTCCATCCGGCGCCCGAAGGTGCGGGCTATTCTGTCTAAGGTGTCGATGCGGGCGTTGCACTGGCGAGGAGACTCCCAGCGTTGATAGGTGCCTAGGGCCACTCCCAGACGCTCGGAGGCTTCAGCCATGGTTAATCCTGCAGCCTTGCGCATCCCACGAATAGATATGGCCGCAAGGGTTTTCGGATCGGGACAGATCCACTCATAGCCCTTGGGCAACTCGGTATCGTTCGCGGGAAGGTGTTTGCCTTCACGACCGTGGTCCCAAACAAGGGATTCGAGGAGCAAAGAGACCATTTCCGAGGCCATCTCCCGGGCCTCCTCTAAAGTCCCGCCCTGAGTCACCGCACCGGAACCCAATGCAGGGACCTCGGCAATCCATCCGCCATCTTCTTCGTAATATCTTGCTGCAAATCGAATCATATTCTGGAAATTTCCTTCATCAGTTTTTTGTACCCTCTTACGATCCCAGAACTCACCGGCGAATGCCTTGGAACGGTAAAGGTGTGAGAGCCGCGAACATAGACATCATGCTTTCCACCGTGCCGCACAAAGGCCCAGCCATCGGCCTTCATCATCTTTAGGAATTCGCGTCGGTCCACCCCCCCCTCAGGATTATAAGCTTATATGCGTAGAAGTTCAACGGTGTGCTTCTGGCATCTTCGCTAAAAGAATTGCAAGGGTGCCAGAATCTGCCAGGGGGGGGCGGTTCCCTCGGGCTACACGGCTTAGAATGACGCTCAAGAAAATACTGTTGAATTGGCAGACGAGATCTTCCAGTTTCGGAAACGATATATTTCGCCGGAGATCTCTTCAGACCTACTATGGGCTGATTTAGTTCAAGATCATGGCGCGCGAAAGAGAGGGCTAGCAATGAAGATCCAGCAACTCTCCAGAATGAGTATGATGTCGTGTCGATGGTTGGTCAGAGAAAACTTCGGGACAGCTGGGGTAAGCTCAGGGTCCTCGCCGTTGGTGTGACGAACTACCGGCCGTGGTCGGGTTTCAAACCCCTACGCACCTGTAATCACGGTTTTTTTTGATCGTCGGTTCAAATCTGAAAGGCCGCAGGCCGTGGACCATCCCGTCTCCATAGAAAACAAGCCTGAAAGCCCGTGGTTATGAGGGCTTTCTTCGATCCTGGGGGAGCGCTCTGGGTACCCCTAAAGGAGCCTCGAGGAGCCCCGTAACAGCCACAAAACAGCCACAAGATTTTGAGGGTCAAGAGCGTCAGCAAGGTTCTAGTGACCAGAGGTCGGCTCTGTCCAAGTTCCTGTGGGGAGTCTTCTATCCGGTATAGCCTCCAAGCTCGGTCAGTCCAGAAGGAACTACCGTGCCTTTTCCATGGCCAGTAGGTCGGCAGCTGCGGCAGCGGGGGAAGTTTCCACCATTCCGAGGCCGACCATCTCGCTGTATTGGTTGTCATCAGCGATGTGGCTCAAGGGCCCAGAGCGCTGGACTTGTTTGAAGTACTCTTCCAGATGCTCACGGGGAAAAATCTCGAGGATGCGACTGCGGAGGGCCTGCAGATCATTTTCGGAAAGCGCGGGTCCGCGCTTGAAGTCGGCGAGCGCTCTAGCTGGCAACTCATCCGCACATGAGCAAAGACGCCATGCCAGGCAAGCGTAACCGGGACCGCAAACAGCGAGTTCTGTTGGAGGCCTCCTCAGAGTGAGAAGCCTTGATTCAGAGAGTTCCTTGGTTTAGCCTGAGTCCGTGAGCACAGAGGACTTCATAAGTGAGTGCCGGGGGAGCGGCAGATGGGATTCATCCAGTCGGTTCACAATAGATTGGTCTCGTGCGAGTTCCAAACTGAAGAGGTTTTCTTTCTCGCGTCAGGGCCTATGGGCGGTGAAGTTGATCCAGCACGCAGTCAGCACCGGAGCCCGGGAAGTGCGCATCTGTGATGAAGGTGAGGACTTGGATGAGTCGATCTCTCTGACGTTTCGCTATGACAGCCAGGAGCTGAGCTTGGAAGCTCTAGAGTCAGAGTTCCGTATTCTGCAGGATCCTGAACAATGGCTGCTTTCACCTACTCATTTAGGGTCCGCTTTTTTCGGCGCGTTGAACAGTGGACTTAGGTGTGGGCCAGTTCGCCTGGGTCTGAGATCCCTGAAATTTTTTTCCAATGTTGACGGACGCTGTTGTGCCTTGGACCTATTGACGGGGAAGGTGAGCTGGAGGGAGACCACCGAGCAGAAATGGACATACTCTCTCGTTCTCAGTCGAGACCGCCCGTTGTTCACCTACTCCCTCTTTGGACATCCCGAAATCCGTGAGGTCCGGCAAGCCTGTTCCGTTTGCCCGATTAATGTGACAATCAGTGGAAAACCGGTCGTTCAGGCTGAGGACGGTTTTCTCCACTCCCCTATGTTGTTGCATGTCGATTCAAGACACTTTTCTCCGAGTCGGACGGATTTCGGGGACCTAGTATGGGTGCCACATAATCTTGGAAAGGTTCCTTTGTCTGCACAAGTAGCAATCCCGCGACGTCAAACGGCCAGCCAAGGTTACCTTGCCGGAGGGGGCTTTCAAAGTGAGACAGGACACATGGAACTTCATCGCTATACACCTCCTCAGAGGGACTCGCTTTCAAGCATTATTCCGGTGATTGACGGGGTCACTATGGAATCGGTGGTGATAGACGCCCGGTTGCGTCTCAGTGGTAACCCGGAGAAGGACCTTCCGTTTACAGCTATCGCTGCATGTCCTGAGGTTCGTAGTGATCATTCACACGGCCAGGTAGTCCAGGACAACCGCTGGCAAGCTTTGGTGGAGAGAGTCAAAGCTCAAGCCGATAGCTTTTCAGAGGCACTCAGCGCCTGGAACGAGGGATGGCGAGACTAGATCCTTCTACCAAATAGCTCGGTTTACCGTGTTCGCCTGTTAATCGCTGTTGTTCCAAGTCAGGACACCGCGTTCACCGGTGCTCCAAGTTGGCTGAAATTCAGATGGCTCCTGTCCAACGAGCACGCAGATCCACGCCTCCTCACACTCGGCCAGCCGGTCTCTGTCGACTCTAATAAGCCTGGCAATGTGGGAGCGGCTGAGCAGGCCGTCGATGAAGTCGGCGGTCTCTTCGTCGATGCCCCTGTAACAATGGCCTCCCCACTTCTCTCCGGTGAAGTGGTCTTCCAGCACGCACTCGAAGCCTTTCGTCTCATCAAGTGGAATGAACGCACCCTCCAACTGAGGATGTCTTGGCTACCTACGGCCTTGAAGCTAAGCATCCCGACGAGTTCCTCATGGACATCGACGCTCTGCAGCCCGACGTGGTCTTTGTGGCGATTGTCGAGATCCTCGGTAGGTTACACAATCCACCAATGACTTTGGCTAACCTACTCGACCGATATCGCAGGAATGGGCTATGTGGGTTCGCGGACTGGGTGGCGGACGTGGACAGCAAAGCCATTCATCCTCTGGCCCTCTCTTCAAGCTCGGCCCAACTGACTAGGTACCGGCACGAAGTATGGAAGGAAGATTCCCTGTGAAGTGTTAACTTTCCAAAGATGTTTCCGCACTCAGACCGGGTGGTCTTCAAGAAGAACCCTCTTGCCGAAGTGATATGTCAGCTGAGGTTTCCTCCAATACTGAGGGTCTCCAGCGAACCCATTGGCTTTCAGGAGTCGGTTCGAAAGACCTACACGGAATACGCCAAGGAAGTTCCTGTTGTTCAGGGGACCGAAATTCCTAAGGCCGTCTTTAGCAAACTTCAGGCACAAATGGGACTCTCGCCGGTTCACCTCTTTTCGACTTCCGAAACCCAAGCACGACACATCAAGCTTTCCCGAGACTCTCTGTCTTTGATCGAGACTGATTATCGTGACTGGGAATCCTTTAGCACGGAGTTTTACCGCGTCGAAAATGCTTTTCGGACAGAATACGACCCAGCCCACTATATCCGAGTGGGGCTACTCTATCGCAACATAATAGATCCTATGGTCCTTGGACTTGGCGAAAATCCAGATTGGTCAAAACTAATCAAGAAGCGCTTTCTTGGTTTAGTACAGGACCCGGGTCTTTCACAGCAGGTGAGGGCTTCGATGTCGGAAACGACCTTGGCACTGAAGGACGAGAGTCAGAGTTTGTTGAAATTGAACTATGGACTCGTGCATCGTAAAGAAAACAAGAAAAGAATAGCAGGTTATATGCTCTGCGCGGATTTCTTTGCAAACGGAAAGGTGATGCCTGATGACTTTAAACAGCTCCTTGATCGATACAACCAAATCATGGGAGATCTCTTCCGATGGGCCATCACCGAGGAACTCCGTGAAGCAATGGAGCCATTGGACTGAAGACGATGACTCCTGCGCGACTGAGGTTTCGTTTGAGCATATCCTAGCCCACGCCGAGCGTATAGTTACAGGACCTCGGGATTCCACAGCATCGATTCCGAATACGCTTGAATGTCGGCTTTCGAAAATGGGTCAAGCAGAGTTTACGGCTCTTGCTGAGATAATTTCACTTTTGCAGGGCGCTATCGAAGTTCTCCCAGAAACGGAACTTTCGGATCTCGTGAGATTATTAGAGGTCCTACGTGCTCTTGCCCCTGACGCTTCGAGTGACACTTTAGACGATCTGCCCACTCCGGCCGGGGGTTCTGTTGTACCTAGGGGTAGCAACAGACAACGAGCCCGATTGCGGTCGACGCCCGATGGTTCCGCAAGGAGACCTCGTTTCACCATAGTGACAAGCTCTGACGAATGACCGGTGGGGCCTCTTGGTTCGCTGAGAAGACGAGCGACGCTCAGTTAGATCAAGGAGATTTTGTTCCGGATTGTCCGACCCACGTCATTGTGGAGTCGGTAGGCGGTGTTCCCGAGATTGATACCCTTCAGATAGATGCAATCATACTTACGCAAGCCTGCGACATGGTGTCAAAAGCCGCCACTCGAGTGCTTCTTTGCCCTATACTCCCGCTAGCAGACTATCACCACGAGTGGCGAGAAACAAGGAGGGCGCAGAACAAAGTGCCTTCCCAGAACAACTGGAACAGCCACCTAGAAGATCTCAGGAGCAGCAAAGACTTCTCGTACTTACTTATTCAAGAGGAGGATACAGTCCGGGTGGCTTTACTGCGTCACGCATTTTATGTCGAAAGGTTCCACTTGGACTCGGTGCGTGGTCAAGTCAAGTTCCAGCTAAAGCCTCCGTATCGAGAACTCTTATCGCAACGCTACGCCTCGCTGTTTTCTCGCATCGGGGCTCCAGAGTACCAGTTGCCTGAGGAGGCTTTCTTACTCTTCCAAGCCGCTCCAAGAGAGGGTCAAGACGTCTAAGCGATAGGTGTGTCCCCGGTGGGTCAACTCCGCTAATCTCTTCAAACTCGGCCCAACTGACTAGATGAGAAGGGCGCGCAGCGACGCCGTAGCTGCCAGCCAGATCCAGGTCTCGCCGGCGGAGCTTTTCTCGAGAGCTTCTAGCGAGCCCCGCTTTCTGACCGCAATTTGTCGAACCAGGCCTTCCATTGTGGGACGGCGGTGGCAAAGGTGCCACGGTGGGTGGTCGGCCCGGTGGAGATCGCTTCGACTTTAGGGTTTCCTGAGCCTATGGCTTGAGCGTAGGTCATGGCGATGCGTCCAACCCCTGGAGTGATGGCCTCGTCGGACTCTCCGTAGTAGTTGCGGACCGGCGATTGAACGACCCAGCGGTAGGCATGGGTCGCTCGAATCAACTTGCCGAAAGCAGAGTTGGCAAAGAACTGAGGGTCGAAGTACTCCGCGCGGATCAACTGGCGCAGGTCCGTCGGAATCTCCGAGGCTTGATAGGGTTCACGATAGTAGGCTTTTCGGGCAATTTCATAAGAGTCGTCGGACAGCAAGGAACGAGCCAAACCCGGCACCCCGTAGTAGTTCTCGTAGGCAAACGAGGAGAGGATCATGATGCTGTTGAGCCATTCTGCATCATTGGGCCGCGGGAAGACCAGAAACCCCTCCATCAGAGCAAAGAGGTCTAGGGGTGCGCTGGCTGTGGCGGCCCCGTGCACCGTGACGCCGACCGCTTCCAGCTTCTCGAGCAGGGCCATAGTGACAAAGCCCCCTTGGGACCAGCCCCCCAAAAACAGGCTGTCGCTGGAGAGGTTCAGGTCGGCCAGGACCGCCAGGCTGGCCATCAAAAGGTCGTAGGTCGCTTGCTGATGACTCCCCTTGACCATGTAGCCTTCCGGTTCGGTGGATAGCCCCAGGCCGAAATAGTCGGCTCCGATCAGCAGATACCCTTGCCCCGCGAACTGCGCTATCATCAGTTGGGTCTCGGGGGATTCTTCGGGAAAGGAAGGCACCTCGGTGCGGCCGTAAACCGTACCGTGCTGGTAAGAGAGCAGCGGCAAAGAGGTCGCGGAAATCTCTGGCACAGCCAGAAGTCCTGAGGCCTGGATGGGCTGGTTGCCCTTTTCCGGGATGACCGAGGGGTAAGTCACCCGGTAAAGGCGCACCGCGTGGATTGCCGGAGTGTACGACACCTCAACACCGGCAAATTTGGGTGTGTCCTGAGTTAGGATCCGGTTGAGCCGATCAACGTCCCAGCGGGCGAGGAATTGGTAGGCAACTCCGGCCGTCACCTGGGTCGACTTTCCGTCTTTAGCTAGAGCGGGCTCCGACCCGAAAGAGCAAAGTATGGCAAAAAGTGCGAGACACAACCAACGTTTCATCTGAACCTCCCTTAATTTTTCGGAGGCCACCTTGCCCGTTTTGGCCCCTTTTCCTCTCACGGGACACCCTTCGGTGACAACCCTGCCTCCGTCCAGACTCGGAGGCAGAGGACAGTCGGAATTCTCAAGAAGCTCTGCTCCAGTCTGAAGTTGCATACGAGTAGCTTGCGCTGCGGCGTAAAGCATGGTGGGCATCTAATCTTCAAGCGCTACGGTTAGAATGCCTCAAGAGCCGTGAAGGAACAAAACGCAGAGGTGAGTTGGTCAAATGACTCTTAAGTATTGCTCACAGGCACCGCAATCCACTCGTACATAGTTGGATATCGAACCCAAAGGAGCACCTCACCAATCTGAGTACCCCTTACAATGTGTCCTTCTCGCCCTGGAGTAGGGTCCCAGTCGGCCACTCCAGGGTTGTCCGAGGGCCGGTAGAAAAGTTCTGCGGTGACGTCCCGCTCCCATTGAGGGGGGCTCGAGTTGATGTCGAAAAACCAGCCATAGACTCGAATTCTCTGTACCCCCTCAGGAGACCAATCATCCAACTCCGGAGGATCAAGGTCCCACCTACTAATTGAGACTTCCGGAACTGGTGCAGGTCCGATGAATCGGACGTCGACCGACGCGCTGAGATTAAAGAACTGGCCGGTGATGGTCACTGTCCCTGGACTGTGGGGTTTTACTGAGCCGGATTGGTTGGTACTGTTGAACAGGCTGCCGTTTGAGACGGTGGCGACTTCCGTATTCGAGCTCGACCAGACCATAAACCTCCTGAGCAAGTCTGAGTAAAAATAGGGAAAGTTGTCGTCTCGCGGCGCGGTAAAGTACTCGTAGAGATCGATACTGTCAGCCTTGATCGCCTCCATACCAAAGCCCCTGTGTTCACCAGTGAAGGAGGTCGGTAACTCTCCAGGAGGGCTAAATGCGACGTCTCCATTGAGAGCTACGACACTAAATGCGTTCATGTCTTCCGGTTTCGTACCGATGGCCGGGTCGACGATTTCGAAGACCTGGCCCGGGCTGAGCTCCACCTCTTGAAAATAGAGCCCGATGACCTCTCCAGCGTCCAGGTACTCGATGCGGATGTTGTCCACACTGACCGGCACGTCTTCAAGAACATAGACCGGTTGCAGCGGCAACTCGCGGGGCGGGTAGGGTGTTCCGCCGGCGAAGGCGTCGTAGACCCCCTCGACAAAAGCACTCTGAAACCCGGTGATCCTCACCGTGTCGACTTGACTTGGAACCAATTGGGCTTGGATCTGCTGCCTGATCTCCAGGGTGGCAAAACCCGTCGGCCCTGCCGCCTGGGGAACATCCTGACCGACGGAAGAACCCCCACCCCCTCCACATCCTGACAAGGCCAGTAGGGCCACCCAAAACAGGGCAAGAACTTGAACTTTCATAAAACCGCTCCCCAAGAAATTGTTTGGGAATAGTAGCACCAAGAGGTCAGGGTAACAAGTCTCCAACGGGAGGAAAACTCTGGAGGTACTCTTCCATCGAAGGAAGTCCCACCGCCCTCCGGCGACTTTCTAGTCCGTCGGGATCTCGAATTTCACGGGGGGTGATTTTTCCGTTGAGCAGCTGCTCCCCCCGGGACCAGCGCGGTCACTCGAGGACCATCGTAGCGCGCCAGAATTCCGCTGTAATGAGGGAGTTGCCCGCCGAAGCGCCGGCGAATGGCCTGCGCGCTAGGGCCATAGCAGAACACATCCAACAACTCGAAGTACCTGGGATCGTTGTCAGTGAGGAACTCGGTGTGGGAGGCATTCAATTTCGCTAAGGAGAGATTGATCAGCTCAACAAATGACTCGGGCTTCTCGGCCAGCAGGGGTAGGTACTCGGCTTTCACCTCTTCGAGGTCAAGGTCGCTGAGGTTCGGATCATAGAAATGTTCCCGTACCAAATCCCAGACCTGGAGGAAGGCACGGCTTTCAGGTTGAGCCCAGACGGAGCAAGTGAGGAGGAGGGCAAGAACGGGGCAGAGGGCTAGCCTTAACATCGGCACACTGTTCTGGCGCTTGCAGTAAGGACCTTTTCCTGGCGCTCCCGGGAAGGCTTATCTTAGGTTTTCCTGCTGAGGCTTTTGTGGGTCTGCGGACTGGGTGGCGGAAGTGGACAGCAAAGCCATTCCTCCCTCGCGCCTGACCGAGTGAGTTCGGTGGGTCAAATCCGCCAATCTCATCAAACTCGGCCCAACGAACCAGAGGAGTAGGCCGCGTTGGAACCCAACAAGCGCAAGATCTTTCACTCTCTCCCAACCTCAACCGGACTCTCTCAAACAGCCTCAGGCATAACTCGCATTGATTAGAACGACAGCGTAACGGTTTCCGACCTTGCGGTTCATACCCGAAAGGTCGCACGCCGTGGACCATCCTGGCAGAAAGGGAAACCTCGCTATGGCGGGGTTCTTTTGTTGGGTGGGGGGGGCTTGCGAAATCGGGCCTCGAAGTGCCATGGCGTGCGAGTAGTGTGCGAACTTTTTGAAGCAACTATTCTGGGAATCCTCTGATGAAAATCAAAATCGTCACGGCAGATGGATGCTCGATGTCGCCGCTCGAAGTTACCGAACTCGAGAACGGACTCTTTCGGCTTGAGAACGCTGGCGGCTTCAAGGCGGACGAACTGGACTTTGGAGACACCCTTCGCCTCGAGCATATTGGCGGGAGCGAATATCTCTTGAAAGAGCGGACCCCCTCGAGTCACCGGCGGTTCGACTTTCTTATCAGTCGGGAGACTGACCTCAGCCAGCCGGAGCTGGTTGCATACCTCGACCGGGCCTTGTACTGGGAGCGAGCCTACGGAGGCTGGCTGACTATGTTCATCGAGAAGGATTGCGACTTACAGCCGGATGAGGAGTTCATGGCTCTATTGGAGCGGCAGGCAAGGGAGCAAAAAGTTCGCTCCGATCCCGGAGAACCTAGAGAGTAACATGGCCTGGATTATGTGGGCATTTCGGTTCACCGACGACAAGTGGTTGCGCATCCCTTGTTGCGAGCGCATTACAGCCGGACGGACCACCTTTTATGACTGAGCCGACGTCGAATGACCATAATAGTGAGGATTCGCTCGAAGAATTCGACCAGCGCCTATGCCGTCTGGAGCACGTCCGACAGACCGACCTTATGCGGGATATGGGACTCTTCAAGAAGCCTTTACGGGATTCGGACAGCGTGCGAGCGTTGTTGGACTTTGAGCTTAGTGGATGGAGCACGGAACAGCGCGATTTCGTGTCTCCATATTTGCTCGAAATTCCGCATTTTCACGTACGGGAATGGGACTATGCGGCGCTTGACACTCCACCGAGCGAATTGTATCTCCCCTGCTGGACAGTCGCCTATTTCCCTAAGAACGAGCGCTCAGTGGTTTACTGTGACCACGGGCACGCCGGCAACTGGGGCGCCCTAGAGCAAGATGGCTGGTGCAGCATGGATGCGGTCTGGAACGACTCTATCAAAGAAATTATTTGGCGCTTTCGAATGCTCGAGGGCTTTGAACCAGGAGAACAGGATTCGGACGGCTGGATTGGACCGGTCAGACCCTAGTCCCAGCCGCGTGACTGAACTACCCGTCAAGATACCGGACGCTCATTTGAAGGTTTTGGTGGAGGCGCTTCCAGCCTATGGTCTGTTCGAGTTGTGACGAGCTCGCCAACAGGGCTAGACGACCGACCTCCAGATCAAAGTGAGCAACCGTGCGCCCGCGAAACCAGGGTGGCTCAGGACTCCAGAAACGCTCACCGGGCACACTCTGGAGGTCGAAGGTCGTCACTATCACTGCACAAAGGCTACCATTCAGGGCCTCTGTGCTCTCCCACGCTGTTGTGACCGTGCCCTGGGCGACGCATCGACCAAATCCAGATTTGAACGACGCCTTGAAATCAGATTTTCGCGGACTGCCTTGCGTCAACCCCGTAAGCTCGGGCGAAAACGTCAGAGGAAACGTCTCAGGAGATGAACTCTCAAGGATTCGGCCACTTCGGTTGAAGACAACGACGGGGTAGACCTTTTGGTTAACTGGGCCTTCGATCCGGGTATCCGAGGAATGGCCGGTATCGCGAATGTTCGTCATCGTGACACGAACAGAGTCCCCCGGCGACTCCACCGCGAAAATGAATTCCGCGAGTCGATCTCCTACGCCTTCTGTCTTCGTCAACCCGACCGCGGTGGTAACGATACGGTGGTGGGTGTATTCGTACCTGAAGCGTCCTTCAGTCGGCAAGGCCCAATTCAGACCGCCTTCTGACGCTGCCTGCTCAGTCATCCATCGGAGCCTCCGCCACCAAGAACTCTCTGGAGGCGAAGGTGCAGCTGCTCACCCAGGTCCTCATCGATCGCGGTAATACACTTGAGCATGCCGTCGGCGTCACGTCCCTTGTAGCCTTCATCAAAAAGAGAAAGGGCCTCATTGTGTAATGCGTATGCGAGCCTGGCTGCAATGACAACGTTTGGAGGTAGATTCGAATACCGGCCCGGCCCAAGAAGTACGCGAATCTCCCACAGCGTCCAAGCCACGGTCTTAACTGTTGCTCGATACTGATCATCGTTCATTGGCTGGACCTCAACTCTCCTCAAAATAGTTACCGTCAAGCTCGGGCGAAAGTTACATTGAGATTGACACCCGCCACGTGCTCGACCATCAGTTCGGCCAAGCGACGACCGTCCACCAGCACAACCCGCTCGATGTTCGTGGAGAACTCTAATGCATCTCTGCTAAAAGAAGAGGTCGTGAGGAAGACACCCTTGTCCGGCAGGCACCAAGAACCGCGACTGGGACTTGAAGGGAGACCGTCGCGCTTCAGCCTATCATTGGCCCAGCCAGATCGATTTTTGTAAACGGCCTGCCCACTTGGAATAGTATCCTCCCACTGAGAATCCGTCGGCCCCAGTCGGTCTGCAGCCGCTTCGTGGACCTCTCGTGCAGGCAAGCCGCCGGGATGCTCCGCGAGGTGGCGCAGAATCGGTTCGATGAACTGGTCAAAGGTTGGTAGTGGCATGGCCCAGGACTTCTTGCTCGGGAGGACTGACCCTGTCGCCCAACGATTGACTTCGTTGGCCCGGCGGACGGTTCGGCTTCAGGTAAGCTAGGCGCTCTTCAATCGACTCAGAAGTTGTTGGGAGTTCGTCCACTCTCCGGATGTCGCTGAGCCTAATCACCTCAACTACGGCTTCGTTACCACTCGGCACAATAGAGTCGAGTTGAGGTATCCAAGGAGCCGGCGTAGTCGAAGGCCGTAGCTCGATCGGTTTGAATGCCGGGCGCCGCCGCCGCGCCCTCAGGACCAGACCTGTGATCGCCTGCCTCTGACCTTTGCACCAAGCCAAGTACGACACAAAGCGGGGCATTCCCATGGAAGAAATCCCGCATCGATGTGGAAGGTACAGCAATGAAATCGGACCGAATTATTGAACATGAGGGCGTGGGTTTGGCTTTGGTTCGCGCGCTCCAGGCGGTGACGGTCGAGGAGGCAGGAGTCTTCAGGGGAGTGGTCACCTCGGAGCAGTTCCAAGCCATCCTTGCTGGTGACCCCAAGGATGCCTATTGGTCAAGTTTTGCCTCATCCTCCGACGAACGATGCCCTACCGCGTTCGAGACCCGATTCCGCGACCTAGCGAACGATCTCTGTGGGACGGATGAGGGGGTTTCGTATCCCGAGATCGAGGAACTGGTCGAAGGGGTCCTGAATTCATGGTGGGTTCTTGTCGACGAGGGAATCTACCGACCGCGCGACAACGAATTCTATCGCTTTCAGTCGAATGCCCTCCAAAGCGCACTGCGTAGAGGATCGGCTTGGTTCGGTAGCCTATCCGCTTTAAGAGGATTGCTAGCCTCCCCGTGCCACGCTGCCACAGCCTTGCAACAACAGAAATTGGATACCGAAAAGTTGGGAAGGACTTTGAAGGGAATCAAGGATTTTGGAATCGATTCGGTCACACCGTTAATGGAGCGGGCCTTCGACATCGCCAACGGAAATGGAGAGGAAGTCCCCTCTGTTTGCGGGCAGCACCTTCCACGCAAAGTGGGAACCGGTCATCTCTTGCTGGCAATGTTGGAGGATAGGGATACACGGGCTTCTCAATTGCTGAACAAGCTGCAGGTAGACTCGAACCAAGTCAGAGCATTCCTTACCAGTCTTCCCTCTGAACTTTGACTGGGGCAGTGTGTGCAGTAAACCTAAAGGCACACCGGTCAGAAAGACGATGTAAGACGCACCTCTCTTCGTCGGAGGCGTCCAGTCGGTGGCCACCAAGGCCCAGGGGAGAAAATGTCAGGCCATGATACCTGTTGTGCGACAGTTACAAGCTCCGCCCCCGCTTTTCTCGTGAGAAAATCTTTCCCAATAGCTCCCGCGAGTGCCTCTCTTTGCACGGAGACTGCTTTCAGGTGGAGAGAACCCTGTGGCTCCAGAGGACCCCCGGTAGCCTGCTCGACCTGAGTGAGGCAACGTGCCGGGGAACGACAGTTGGCGTCGGACCGTTGCTTCTCAGATGTCCTTTAGGCTTGCCGTAGCGATCTGTCGCAGGACTTCGATTGGGGATTTTGAAGGCTTGGACATGGTCTTGAATGACGAAGCACGGGAGGACTATTTTCGCCTTCGGAACCCTTTTCTCGACTATTGCCGCAAGCGATTATCAGTAAAGGGAACTGCTGCTTCTGGCTCCGGCGAGGATGTGGCGAGGGATACCTTTGCGGTGGTTCAAGCGGTCCGTGAGCATCCTGAGATCCATGACCAATATCTTGAGGAGAACCCTCACCAGCTCGAAGTAGCCGATCAAGCCAAGTTGAGCCGATGGAAGGAGGGTCTCGGAGGGCACTTCATCATCGCCAAGCTGCTCAAAAAGGGAGCGGTGTTGGCCGAGTGTAATGAGCCGTATCGGCATTTTCTGGTTTTGGGAATCACCTCTCCAGTGGAGGCTCTTTGTCAGGGACCGGCTCCGGTTATGGTCAAGGCCCACCTGCTACCGTTCGGTGACGTAGTCATTGTCGACGGATTTGTTGAGAATTTCAACATCTACTTCGGTGGCGGAATGAAGAGAAACGTCAACGCAGAGTACCAGGCTGCCCGGAGGAGCGGAAAAATCTGGACCAGTCTCGACGGCCCTCCCGCCACCCCAGTCGCTGTTCCCGCCAAGAAATCCATTCCGAACTGGGAGGAAATTGTTGGCGCCGTGGTTGCTGATTGCGAACGGCTTCGAGGATCCGATTCGGAGAGTTTGAACGCCGCCTTTTCTCTCTTGAGAGCCAGTGCCCAACTGACAGAGGTGTTGGTCCATGACAGAGGACACGCGGAGGCGAGAAAGAAACTCTCGGCCATCCGACGAGCGTTAACCAGTTTTCAGAACCACTATTACACTTGAGCCCAACAGTAGGGGTCGGGCCTTCTCTCGAGCAGGAAGTTCGGAGGTGATAGTCACGGGTAAGGTCGCAACTCAACGAATTTTGACCATCTCGTTGCCCACAAGAAATCTTTGTAGTTCCGGATACTTGGGGCTTAAGTGGGTTGACGATTGTGAACTATGGCATGATCCAAAGGGGGTCGAGAAGAACTCAATTGGCGGTACAGTTGTAGGATGAGTATGATAGAGGTAAGATGTCAAGGCGTCGATCTCGCCACGCAGTCCTTCTTACGGCCTAAGCGCGTCGTCCAAACGAGCGTCGTCGAGACCGAGCCAGAGGGCGATGCGGCCTGATATTCTTAGTGCTTTCGCTTGGAGTTCCGACTTCGCCCCTCCTTTGACGGCTTCAGCGCGCTGGAGGGTGCGAGTTCGCAACAGGAGATCCCATTCAGGGTCGAGGGTGTAGGTCCAGGTGGACACATAGTTCAGAGCGTCGACCGCCCTATCATCGAGCTGAGCCCCTTGTCGAGCAGCCAAGACAATCTCTTCGGCAGCACGGCGGGCGGCGAAGTCGTGGTCTTCTGGGTTCTGGCAGTCATAAGTGTCGCAATTCCCACAGGCTAAGAGTTCAACCCAAGTGTCTATCGCCTGCTCCGGACTTCCCAAGATTTGTAGGGCCTTCCCGAGGCGGTAGGCATTGATGAGGTCTAGGTTCGAGGTGTCCAGGCGAAACTGACGAGCCGCTTGCTCATAATTGTTGAGTTCCATGTAGAGCTCACCGGCAAGCTCGGAAAGCTCAGGTGGGATGCCACTCTCGCTGCTCTTTGTCATAAGTTCAAGGGCCTTCTCAGGTCCCATAAAGCTAGCTGTGAGCGAGGCGATTCGGTGCGTGAAATACAGATCGACTTGGTCGCCGACCTTTCGATTCTCTGCTAGCACTAACGCCAGCTCAAAACTCCCGTCGTTTCGAGTCTCCTCGGCGAAACTGGGGTCTTCCTCGAGTAATCTCAACCTAGCTTCAAGGTGGTCCGGGTTCAGCTGAAGCACGTAGCGCAGATCAAGCCAACTGAAGAATCCGTTTTGTCGGCGTCTGGAAAGCAGATATTGCAGAGACGCAAGACTCAGAGTCTCTTGAGATTCCAGAGAGTCAAATGGAAGGTCTTCCCAGGGAGCCGACGAGGGCGCGACGAGCGATAGGGTGCAATTGAGAGCCTGCCATTCTGGCAGAAAGTCATCGATTGAAGTCTCTTTCCACAGGTCGAGGTCTGCCGTGTCATAGGTTATTAGGGAGCCTAAGGCTCGATCGTAGCCGAACACGGCCAACACATGTCCTGGAACGTAACACAGAACCGGGAAGCCCGCGTCGAGGATGCGGTAGAGGTCTTCTAGGTCTCTATGAGAGAAGATCTTGACTTCAAATCCTGCTTGACGAGCGAACCAAACCTCGTCGAGTGAACGCGTTCCGTAGGAGGTGCTGGCAATGGCTGCGCCCATCTCTTTGGCCGAGACCGGATAGTTCCAAAAGTTCATCACCAGCGCAAGGCTGTTAGGGGCGCAGTAGGACCCACGAAAGGCTGTTCGGGTTTCGATCCCAGGGATAACGACCCGCTGTTCATCCGGTAGCTCTTGCAGGCCGTCTAGGAAGGCGCTTGCCCGTTCCACGAGTTCCGGGACCGCTGCGTGCTGAGCAAGAACCCGGGAGAATCCGGCTTTTGCCTGGTCGTTCTCACCTTTCTTTCGATGAATTAAGGCTAACCGATATTGCAAATAGGCATCAAGCTCAGGACTTCTGCTCCAGTCCAATGCTCGCTGATAATACATCGTGGCTCGCTCAAGCTGAGCATCTTTTTCTAGGGCCTTTCCCAATCCAAAGGCGAGGTGGGTGTAGAGGCCGAAAATGATGACCAGGTTGAAGTAGAACATGGACACCAGCCAGGCTGAAACCAGCAAGCGGGCCCCTAGGGTTGGCCAAGTCCGACCAGGGGCGAGAAAGAGGTAGGTAGGTAGGGCGAGCGGGATGATCGCGAACGGCATGAGCGCCGAGAACGTTGCTTGATTTTGGGTGGCTGCTTGGCTGACAGGAGTGAAAAACCATAGAGGTGCCAGGATCAGTATTCCCAGCAACAGATAGTGAACCCCGACACTCAGCCCTAACAGCGCCGTGATGCACCCGACGTCGGCTAACCGAGGACGCTCTCCTTTGCGACCGGAAAGCAATCCCACTAGTGCTCCCAGGATCGTGAACGAGACTATGAGGAGGGCCGTTACACCTACGGTTTCGAGTTCTCCCATGGTATTCGGGGTTATTCCGTCCAGGAGCCAGCTCAAGAGAGCCTGGCAGATCATGGCCAGTCCCGGCCCGAGGGCCAGGCTGAAACCTAAACCCACGAATAGGCCGGTGATGGCCGAACGAAAAGTGCCCGTATGCTCGGGGGTTTCATGCGAGGCTTCGAATTTCTCCGAGCTTGGGGCGCGTCCGACAAAAATTGCGAGCAAAGCTCCCACCAAGCCGTTCCAGCAAAGGACGCTTAAGGTCACCTTACGCCAGCTGACTCCTCCAAACAGGAGAATTGTTAGGCCCAAAATAGATAACCCGAGAACCGATGCTGCGACGATGCGAATCGTTCTCTTGCGCTCTTGGGACGAACTGGTCAGGGCGAGTAGACCAGCCACTCCAGGGGCGGACAGGCAAAGGCTGAGCAGCCAAGTGGGAAGCGGTTTGAGACGCAGGACGAGATTTGTCATGGGATGACCTTCAGGGCTCCTGGAGGGGCTTGCTCTACGGCTGGTAGCCCTCGAGAAGAGACGGAAACTTCGTCCTCCCAGCGTCTAACTGAAGTGGCTTCGTCAGTTAGAGACTGTTTCTCCAACACATCCCCCAGGGCGCGTAGAACCTGCGCATCGATGGGGTTCTTTTGGGCGGCACGTCGAAGTAGGGGAAGCGCCCGCTTGTGCTCTCCCTTATGGTAGGACAGCAGGCCGTGGACCGCACTGTAATCGGCAGTATCGGGCAACACCTCTCGAGCAGCAAGCATTGCGCCCTCTAGGTCGCCCGAAGCCAAACGGATCTTGGCGAGTTCCGCCCATCGCCGTGGATCCGCCGGGTCTTGGGAAACTTCGATTTCTCTCAGGCGAACCTGCTGTGCTTTGTTGTCCTGCCGTACATGGATAGCGTTAGCATGATTTTTCGCGCCGATGTCGTATTGACCAATTGTGACCAGTTTCGACGAACTAGGAGAGCTCCTTCGGCAGGCTCTA
>JBJHCR010000070.1:0-22548 GCA_050486105.1 Vulcanimicrobiota bacterium | reverse complement strand
TACCTCTCCAGGCTGGTGCTGCCGCCCGATTTGGACATGGCGAACATGATGCTGTCTTCGGTGTTCGAAGCCAGGTAGTCGCCGAAACCGCGATACGGGGCCTGACGGCCGCGGTAGGCAAAGTTCAGTCCGGTGGCCTGCTCCATCAGTTCGTTGTCGATCACGATATTCGTAATGGTGTCTCCCACCACCGGACGTTGGAAAACGACTCTAGTCAACTCATCGAGTTGTCGAGAGTTCAACTCGAAGCAGCCTTGAGCCACCAGGTTCTCCTTCAGGTCTCGAAAAATGGACTCGACGGCCAGAACTTCCTTTTCGCAAGTGCACATGACATTGTTGTCGAAAGAGGAGCCGGCCACGATAGCTCTAGCCGCCGCCTTGATTTCGGCGGTCGCATCGACCACCACCGGAGGGTTCCCAGGTCCGGCAGCGATGGTTTTCTTGCCGCTCTTCATCGCTTGAAGGACGACCCCCGGGCCACCCGTCACCACCAGGCAGCGCACTCCTCTGTGCTGCATCAACTGCTGAGAGGTTGAGACGCTGGGCTCAGCCACCGAGGTCATCAAGTTGTTTGGTCCACCCCCCTTGACCACCGCGCGATTCAGCAACTGAATCATTTTTGTGCTGCAACCTTTGGCCCGGGGATGGGGATTGAAGACCACCGCATTCCCTGCAGCGACCATGGAGATACTGTTATTGATGATGGTGGCCACCGGGTTGGTCGTCGGGGTCACCGAAACGAGGACTCCGAAGGGAGCTCGCTCTACCAGGGACATACCGCGGTCACCGGTGAACACCCCTGGTTTGAGGTCTTCAAGCCCCGGTGTCTTATTGGCTTGCAAGAGGTTCTTTTTGACCTTGTCTTCAGCCCGACCTAGACCGGTCTCTGCAGCAGCGAGATCCGCCATATTCTTGGCCTGGGCCCGAGAGACCACCCTCATCTCTTCGATGCAGCGCTCCTTGACCTCAATAGAGATCTGCTGCCAAGCCCGGTAGGCCTCTTGGGCAGCGGAGACAGCGTCGTCGCAGTTTTCGAAAATCCCATCTCGACCGACGTCGACGGGCACCTGCTCCCTAAGACGACCTTGGCCTTCGCCCGATCCAGCCAGTTGCTGGCGAACAACTTCCTCGACAATACGCTTAATCAACGATCGATCGATGTCCATTTAGACCTCCGCCCCTTTCCTAAAAACCTCTGTGCCATCGACTTCCACGCAGTCGACAATGGCCATAATGACTGCATCGCAAGGGGTGTTCTGGGTCACAGCAGTCTGCCGAGCCGAAGACCCGGCAGCCAGGAGCACCACTTCGTTTCGCCCCGCCCCTATAGCGTCGATGGCCACCAGAGGACGCCCGTCATCCTTGATATCCAAGGGTGACAAAGGTTGCACCAACTGCAAGGTTACACCCTCGAGGGTTGGTGTCTTCTGAGTGCACACTACGGTTCCGATCACTCTACCTAGAGTCACAAAAACTCTACCTCCATACCCCACTCCTCAGCTCGCTGCCGAGCCAGAGGAGTAACGATCGCCCCAAAGCTCACCGACATCTTGCCAACACCAATCCGCCGAGCCGCCTCGACATCCTCCACCGTGACCACATCCCTCGAGCCCACCCGAGTCGGGGTCGCCGAGGTCTGCGCAGGTCCGCTCAGACTCCGAAGAAACCCTTCGAACTCTTGCTTTCCACCAGTCATCACACCGTAGGAGGCCACCGTTCTCCAGGCTTCCTCCAATTGTCGAACAAAAGAGGATGGCAAGCGTGAACTGTGGCGCAGCCACCGCTCCCTGACCCCACCATCCAAAAAGACCGGCAGACCAGAGGCCACCGCGCTGATGGCCAAACAGGCCGGAGGGAGGCCGCCCGCCCCAAGTTGGCTCAGGGAGCCCAAAAGAGGCAGATCGATTCCAAGGAGACACACTCCCTCATAGCCTGAAACGATCTCAGACCATCTCGAGGTCCTAGCCTCGAGAGGCCATTTCCGTTCTCCCCTTACCTCAGCCGGGAGATGGTCCTGCCTAAAGCCATTCCAAACGTACACCACAGGGCGACACGTTTGCGCCTCCGAGAGAACCTTCCACCAGGCCGGATCCACGGGATCGCTGCCTGGAGCGAGCAAGAGCTTTGCCCTATTTGGCTCCTGGGCTTTCGGCCGGAGTGACTCTGACGGTGGCTCCGCAGCCTCTTTTGGAAGGGCTTCACGGCGAAGCTCATCCAGAACCAGTTCGGTGATCGCCTCGACTAAACTATCGAGTTCCGAGGCCAAGACCTAACCGTGCTACTTGCCAGCCTTTTCGCGCGGTGGTGCGATAGGCAAGACATCTTCGAGATCTTTGTGGGGACGAGGGATCACGTGAACCGCGATCAATTCACCGACGCGTCGAGCAGCTGTCGCTCCGGCATCGGTGGCTGCTCGCACGGCTGCCACATCGCCCCGCACCATCGCGGTGACATAGGCGGCTCCGATCTTCTCATAACCGATCAGCTTGACGTTGGCGGCTTTCACCATGGCGTCCGCTGCCTCAATCATGGCAACCAGGCCTTTCGTTTCAATCATTCCAAGTGCTTCGTAGGTTGTTATCATTTCTGTGCCTTTCCCATTGACCTAAGCGTCAGATCCTAAGATTCGGGGCGTTCGCGTCCCAAATAAGGACTTCCTTTCGAGCGACAGCCAAGAGAAATTAAGCATAGCCAAAGATGCGCAACCAATCGTCGCGATCCCGCCAGTCCTCTTTGACCTTGACCCAAAGATCGAGATACAAAGAGCGTCCCCAAACGGCCTCGAGTTCCTTGCGCGTCTCGCTTCCAATGCGCTTCAACAACTGACCGTTCTTGCCGATGAGGATCCCTTTTTGGCTAGAGCGCTCGACGTACAGTATTGCTCTGGCATAGAGCCCGTCACCATCCCCTTCGCCGGCCCTAAACTCCTCTACCGAGACGGCAACAGCGTGGGGAATCTCTTGTCTGGTGACCTGCAAAACCTGCTCTCGGATTACTTCTGCGAGCCAAAGTCTTTCATTCTGTTCGCGGATCTGGTCCTCGGGGAAATAGGGAGGGCCTTCCGGCAAGATCTCGGACAAAGACGTCTTCAACTCAGCCACTCCTTGGCCATTGAGGGCTGAAATTCGATAACTTCGATTCGCCTGAGGGCAGAGTTCTGCATAAGCCGAATAGATCTCTTCGCCCTTCGACCGGTCGGTCTTATTGTGGATCAGCCAGACGGGGGTCTCACGACCCAGAGAAGTAGACAGCTTTTTGGCCACTGCTCGGTCTTCGTCGGTGGGCAAGTGGGTCGCCTCGGTGAGCCAGAGTACGAGATCGGCATCTCGCGCCTCTTGCTCGGCCGCCTTCACCATCTTCTGATGAAGACGATTCTTGGGAACCATCATCCCCGGAGTGTCCACCAGGACCGCTTGATATCCCGGGCCGTGGACGATCCCCAACATGCGCTGCCTGGTAGTCTGAGGCTTCTTCGAGGTGATCGCCACCTTGCTCCCAACAAGGCTGTTGACCAAGGTCGATTTGCCGACATTCGGCTTTCCAACGAGAGCGATAAAGCCACTACGAAATTCCATGGAACCTTCTTTCCCTCAAACGATGGGACTTGGACAGAAAATTTAAACTGTATCGACCGCCCGAGAAGTCCGTTCACGGTAGATAGCCAAGGAGTACTCGGCGATGGCTCGGTCGACCTCCCAAGGTGGTCCTCCGTCTGCGGTGAGAACCACCAAAATGTAAGGAGCCTCCGCTTCCACCACCGCCGCGTCGTGACGCACCCCAAGCAGTTCTCCGGTCTTGTGACCAACGGTGAGCGTCTCGGGCAGCAGCAAGGGAATCTTTTCTCGATACTGCTGACGCCGGAGACATCCTAAGGCAAAATCTTGAAGCATGGGAGACAGATATCGGCCGAGATAGAGATCCTTCAACATGAGCCCGGCCGCCTCGGCCGTCATGAGGTTGTCTCGACTTGGTGTGGCCGCTTCCATGAAGTATCGGCCAAAGCTCGCCTGGTAGCCTCGAGCTTGGAAATAGGTGTTGATCGCTTCCAAGCCAAACAATCTCAAAAGAGCATTGGAGGCTGAATTGTCGCTGACGACCATCATAAGCCGACACAATTCACCCAAGTTATAGCTGCGACCAGCCGACAACTCATGCAGTACCCCAGCCCCTCCCACCAAGTCCTCCGGCCGTAGAACGATCTCATCACTCAAGCGGTGCTCCCCAGCTTCGACGCTTTCCAAGAGCCGAGACATGATGCCAACCTTGATCACGCTGGCCGCAGGGAACCCTTCACGAGCATCGACCTCGACGGTCACACCCGACTCGATCTCCAGAGGATGGACATAAACTGCCACTCGCCGGGCAACCCGTAGAAGCCCCGAGAGAGGCAACTCAGTCATTCCGAGAAAACTCGCCTAGCCATTTTGACAAGAGATGGCCAGCGTTGGGCTCTAACCCTTCATCAAAAGTCAGGCTATGCCACCAAAGCTCTTCCGGCGAACCCACTTCTTCGGACTTGCGCACCCCGACAACCTTACCGGGGGCCACCAAGGTCTCGGCGCCCCAGGTTGCCGAAAGGATGACTTCACACCCGATTCTGGCTGTCTGAGGAGTAGCCAATAGAGCACCTCCGGAACTTAAGTCCAGCAAGGTTCCCGAGATCTCCCTGGGAGCCTCACCACCCTCGAAACTCAGGACTGCCGGCAAGCGACAGCGAAACCTTCGGTGCGACCGTCGGGAAAAAATTGTTGCCTCATCTAGCCCAAGTTCAGTCAACAATTCTCGATACCAACCCAAGGTCATGGAGCCTGGGACTTCCGCCAAGGTTAGCCCAGCCTCGTACAGCCTGGAATCCTGTGAGGAGGGTTTCGACCAGGCGACCTTCACCATAATGCCGGTGGTGTAGGCACTGCTCATGTGGCGACGGAAATCAGCGGCGACCCTTCTGAGATGGAGGAACCCCCCCCTGGGACCCAGACACCGAGGAGCCAAAACTTTGAATCCCCCAAAGCTCACATCGACCACCGTGACTCGAAAGGAATGCTTTCCATCAGAGCAGTCAAAGACCTGATGACACGGAAGTCGCTTGAGCCGACGCCGCTCTCGACCCTTTTCGGACCCTCGAGATAGCGAGGAATCGAAGAGCCTCCGAACTTTCTGAAGTACCATTCTCATCTTGAATGAAATTCATCACCGATAAAGACATTCCTCTCAGCCTAAAAATCGAGCCCGAACTCCAAGGGAACCTGTCCCGTGCCAGGGTGGTTAGACAAATTAGCGAAAAGAGGATTAAAGGAAGGAGTTTTACGGTGTTGACTCTGTTCAAATTGGGGCGCCGCCTCGCGGTCGTCTGCCTGTTTGCCCTGATCTTTGGCCTAGGCGCAATTAAGGCCGATACCATGTCTTTGGGGAACGGCTTTTACGTGGCCGGAGTTCCCAGTGAAGAGTTCGTTCACTTTGCCGCCCCTGAAGGTTCAGGTCGGCAACAAATGCAGAATTGGTGTTGGGCCGCCTGCATACAGATGGTCCTAAACTATCACGGACTTTACGTAGATCAAGGTCAAATCGTGGACCGAATTTTCGGAGTTCGAGTCGACAGACCCGCCACCGGGGAACAGATCCTGGCGGCCCTCACGGGATGGGCCCCGGACAGTCGGGGACGAAGGTCCGCCATTCACGCTAATGCCCAGGACCTCAGCCCGGCCAGCGTGGTCAATGACTTAGACAAGAAGTGGCCACTTATCGTGGGATTGGCCGGTCCTCGAGGGGCCGCAAGCGGCCACGCCTATGTCATGACTGCTGCCTACTTTTCTCGGGACCAGTGGGGACAGCCGGTCATCCATCGGGTGGTCCTCAGAGATCCGATGCCGGGCTTCCCTAGTCGCATCGAGCTCGACGCTGACGAATTCGGACAGCGCCTGCAATTCGCCACCCGAGTCTACGTCCAACGACTTTAAGCGTTTCCTCTCTCCAACAAGGGCTCGCCTCCCAGGTGGGAGAAAAAATTGCCATGAAGCCCCAGCAGGTCACCCATGTTCTCTACCACGCTGACTGCGCTGATGGGTTTGGAGCAGCGTTTGCCGCCTGGCAAATCCTTCGGAATTCTGGCGTATACCTCCCAGTGCAGCACGGCGATCCTCCCCCCTCCATTCCACCTGAATCCAGGGTTGCCATAGTAGACTTCTCCTACCCGAGACAGACTATCCTCGCCCTCAAGGAGCAAGTTGAAGATCTGATTGTCCTAGACCACCACGTTACCGCCCTCGATGAACTCAATGGGCTCCCATTCGCCGTCTTCGACATGGATAAATCCGGCGCCAGAATGGCCTGGGAGTTTTGGCACCCAAATTCTCCCCTTCCAGATTTGCTCGCCTACATTGAAGACAAGGACCTTTGGCTTTGGAACTTGCCCCAAAGTAAAGAGGTGACCATCGCTCTCCACTCCTACCCTATGGACTTCGAGGTTTGGGCCAAGCTCGAGGTGGAACACCTCAAGCTTGAAGGGGTAGCCCTCTTGAGACTGCAAGAACAGATGATCGAAGCGGCCGTGTCTCGAGCAAGACTGGGAGAACTCTTCGGGTACGAAGTTCCCATCGTCAACGCCACCGAATTTCGCAGTGAGATCGCCAATAGGCTTTGCACCATCCATCCCGACCTGCCTTTCGCTGCGGCTTTTCACTACGACCAAAAAGGCGACTGCAACTGGTCGTTGCGGTCGGTGGGCGACTTTGACGTGGCCGCCTTGGCCCGGCGTTTGGGCGGAGGAGGACACAAGAATGCCGCCGGATTCACCGGTGAGCCTCCCGGCCTAACCTCCAAACGATAACTGCGGTCAACGGTCAATGGTACGGGAGGATCTCCTGCTCCCAAACCCTAAGCATAGCGGAGACCAACCTCCAAGGAGCACCCCGTGACCCCTACTCTTGCAGAATCCCGCAGAACCGCCTACCTCGAAGACTTGAAGGCTTTGCTCTCTATCCCGAGTGTGTCAACCGACCCTCAACGAAAAACCGAGGTTCGTCGTTGCGCCGAGGAAGTGGCGCGGCAAATGACGGAATCCGGCCTTGGCAAGGTTTCCATCCACCCAACGGCGGGACATCCCGTGGTCACTGCTGAGTACCTCGTCGACCCGGCCCTGCCGACCGCCTTGATCTACGGCCACTATGACGTGCAACCGGAAGACCCGGTGGACCTTTGGACCACCCCCCCCTTCGAGCCCACCATCCGCGACGGCAAGATCTTTGCCCGAGGAGCCACTGATGACAAGGGTCAATTTCTATGTCATCTGAAAGCCGTGGCTTCACTGCTCGAAGATGAAGGGACGTTGCCGGTCAATGTCAAGTTTATCATCGAAGGGGAGGAAGAAATCGGCAGCCCAAACCTGGCACCTTTCTTGAAGAACAACCGAGAACTGCTCAAGGCCGATGTGCTGATCGTCTCCGACAGCGCCATGTACGCCCCCGGACAACCGAGCATCATCTACGGATTGAGAGGTCTGGCTTATCTTCAAATCGACCTCAAGGGGGCCGACAGCGACCTGCACTCTGGGGTTTTTGGGGGTGCCGTTCCTAATCCCGGCTTCGAACTTTGCCGCATCTTGGCGCAACTCAAGGACGAGCAGGGCAGAATCACGGTGCCGGGGTTTTATGACAAAGTCGAAGATCTCAGTGCGGAAGAGCGGTCCATGTATGCCGGTCTTCCTTTCAACGCCGAAGAATTCAGGGCCAACCTGGGGGTGGCCGGCCTCTCAGGAGAAGAGGGCTACAGCCCTTTAGAACAGAGAACGGCTCGACCAACTCTCGAGATCAATGGCCTCCTCTGTGGTTACACCGGAGAGGGAGCCAAGACCGTCCTACCCAATCACGCCATGGCCAAAGTCAGTTGCCGACTGGTGCCTCACCAAGACCCAAAAGAGATCGCCGAATTGCTCGAAAAGCACATCCGCAAACTCTGTCCCGACACCATCGAGTGCCGAGTAACCTCCATGCACGGCGGCCACCCGTGGCTCACCCCCCACGACCACCCAGCCTTGGACGCTGCAGCCCAAGCCGTACGGGAAGTTTTCGGAGTTGAAGCCGTGCGTCTTCGTGAAGGTGGGTCTATCCCCATCGTGGTGGACTTCGAGAACATCCTGGGACTGCCCGGCATCCTCTTAGGCTTTGGCCTCAACGACGAGAACCTCCACGCCCCGAATGAACACTTCCGCCTGGAAAACTTCTACAAAGGAATCGAAGTTTCGAGAGCCCTTCTGAAAGCCTTAGCGACAAACACCCTGTGAGTTTTTTGCGCCAGAAGAACTTCTCCGTCCCGAAGGACTCTGAATGAGTCTTTAAAACTCAAAGAGGGAGCCAAGGCCTAATTTAGCCGTGTGAGAGGCAAGGTACCTCAGAAAAACCCGTGAAGGCGAGGTGTAGGTAGACGCGGTGACCGTTGCTGCTGCCTTGAGAGACAGAGATGTGCCCGGAGCCGGAGTCGAACCGGCACTCCCAGAGGGAACGGGTTTTTGAGACCCGCGCGTCTACCAATTCCGCCATCCGGGCAAAGCCTGGTGATAATAGCACCTGTTCTCGAAAGCGTCAATCCTTGAAAGAAAGTGGACAATTTCGGGAATTTCGGTTAAGAGAAGGAAGTCCCCGGCACCCCGGGGTAACACAGAGCCGTGGCCTTGGCCATGGAAGTGCGAGCAGTGAGCCGGTTCTAGAAGACCCCCCTGCTCGACGTCAGGAGCATAGTACATGAGATTCCCCATAGATTTCGCGCTTTCCAACGCTAAACACATGGTTCAGCAACGGGGCAAAGGTCGCAAGAGATACCCTACCGTTCTGATGCTTGAACCCCTCTACACCTGCAACCTCGCTTGCCTTGGGTGCTCAGTGGAACGACACACCGGCAAACTCAAGGACCGACTTCCTCTTGAGAAGTGTCTCGAAGCAGCCCGAGTCACTGAAGTCCCTACTGTCGCCATCTGCGGAGGCGAGCCGACTCTCTATCCAGAACTGCCAGAGTTGGTGAGCGGGCTGATCGAGATGGGCAAACACATCATCTTGTGCACCAACGCCCTTCTCCTCGACAAAAAGCTTTTCCCCAGCATCCCTCCCCACAAGCAACTCTTCGTGAACGTCCACTTGGACGGCTTGAAGGACACCCACGACTACGTCTGCAACCGCGAAGGGGTTTTCGACAAGGCGGTGGAGATGATCAAGGAGTCCAAGGCCCGAGGGTACATCACCCTCACCAACACCACGGTTTTTAAAGAGACCGATGTGGCCGAAGTCGAGCAACTCTGTGACTACCTCACCGAGCTCAATGTCGATGGAATTCTGATTTCTCCCGGATACGAATATGCCAGTGTGGAGCGGGACATCTTTCTGACCCAATCCCAGATCCACGAGAAGTTCCGTCGGATCCGCCAACTGGCCAGAAAATACAAATTGACCGCCACCCCGGCCTTCTTGGATTTCGCCGCCGGCCTAATCGAGCTGAAGTGCTCCCCTTGGTCGACAGTGAACTTCACTCCGAACGGCTGGAAGGGACCCTGCTACCTGATCGGCGACAAATTCTACGAAGACTTTGACACGTTTTGGAACGAAGTCAACTGGGATTACTGGGAAACCCGCCAAGACCGTCGCTGCGCCAACTGCAAAATGCATTCCGGCTTCGAACACAGCGCGGTCCAAGCTGCCTCTCGGAGCCTGAAGGGCATGGCTCAGCTGGCCACTTGGCACGTCACCGGATAAAGACTCCGGACAGGTTTGCCGCCACTCAGACAGAAGGAGGGTCTCCGCAAGGAGTCCCTCTTTTCATTGTGACCAGCAACGAGCCCGAGCCTCTCACCGAAGCAGAATCCCTCACAGAACCAAGGACCCCCTGGTCTCGTCTTCTCTGGTGGAACACCCTGTTTCACGGATGCTATCTGTTGAGGAGCATCAGCCTCGATATCTGGCGCTCCAGAAACGTCTCAGATGTGCCATTCGAAGAGCTCAAGTTCGGTGAGACTCCTTTGGGGGTGGTCCGAGAGGTCCTGAAACTTCGCCCTGTCGGAGCGGGCGAACGACTCCTCGACTTGGGATGTGGGCGAGGTCGCGCCGCCTTCTTGTTTCACTTCCTCACCGATGCTGAGGTTACCGGGGTCGATCTGGTTGCTCCGTTCATCAGTACGGCTAGACGCCTAGCAAACTGGACGAAGTGCGACCATAGAGTCTTCTTTGAGGTCGCCGACATGAGGGTCATGGACCTGAGAAATTTTGACCTAATCTACGCCTGTGCAGCCTGCATGGGGGAGAGCAATCGAAAACTCATGGCCGCGAAGATCGCTCAAGAAGCTAAAACCGGTGCCTCCTTGATCACTGTAGGTTGGCGCCCAAGATACGAGGGTCTACAACTGGAGAATCAGTTTCGAGGTTCCTTTTCCTGGGGCAAGGCTACAGTCTATTTGAGCCGAGTCTCTACCGAACCTCCGCTTGAGACCCAATAATGCGACCGGCACTATCAATGCGCAGAGTTCTCCCCCCCCACTGGACCGTTTGGCCAAAAAGAGATGCAAGCCAAAGCAGCAGATAGAGAAGATCTTTCCCTGGTAAAAACAAACTCTGCCAAGAGCAAGCAGCAACTGGAGAGCCCAATTGTCTCGCGGTGAGATAGCCGGAGATGCATCTGAAGCCGAACCACAACATGAGCAACTTCCAGCCGAGGCCCGGAGAAATCAAGGCCAAAATGGAGGCCCACAAAAGTCCTTGGGTGAGGACGAAAAGAGCGTGACCAGAAGGGCGACACACCCGACTGGTCACCAGCCAGCGGTACTGATGGACCAAAGCCTCAGAGAGCGTGGTGCCAGGGAAGTCCGTCTCCAAGACCGTCGCCGCCAAACGGACTTCCCAACCCGCTTTGTGAGCCCGATTCCCCAATTGGTAGTCGTCGGCCAAGAAGGGTTCTAGACTCTTGAATCCCCCAATGTCTTCAAGGGCTTTTCTGCGAATGGCCATGGTCGAGCCCATGGCAAAAGACACCCCTTCGGTCCTTCTGGCCACCAACACCGAGGCCGCAAAATCATTGATGCAAAGAGCCTCGAACAGATGGCCCCACTGACCCCAAGGACACTCGGTGGAGCGATAAAGGCAAGTCACCACCCCTACCTGGGGATCCCGAAATTCTCTCAAGACGGAGTTCACATACCCTGGCTCCACCAGCATGTCGGCGTCGCTGACAACGAAAATCTCTCCCTCCCAAAATGGCTCAGCCTGAGCCAAAACTGATGCCTTGCCATTCTGACCTGAGGAGGCCTCCACTTGAAGCCAGGTCACTCCAGGAAAATCCTGGACCAAGCCCACGGGAGCCGCCTCCCGAGAGCAGAGGTAGACCTCGGAACTCAAGCCGCTTTGCTCCAAGTCCTCAAAGAGGCGCTTCAATCCGACAAGAGTTCCGTCATTCACCGCCTGTACCGGCTTCACCAAAGAGAAGTTTTCAGCTTGCCTGACATCGAATGACTTCAGGCGAGAGTTCTTGCGAAAGGCCCAAGCCAGAAATAAGGCGAGAACCTGATACATACAAGATGCACAGAATAGGAGTACCAAGATTGTTGTGAAGGCGGTCAAGCTTGCTGGGTTCCTCGATGAAAGCGTTCTGCCAGTGCGAGTCGGACAAACTCCATCACCGTAGTGAGCGAGTTTCCGGCACGATAGGCAGCGCGACCTAGACTTGCCAACTTGAATCCCAATGATGGCTCTCTGAGGACCTTTCGAGCCAGCAGCCAGGGTGCTGGAAACCCCTCAGAGGTGAGGCACTCTTCGAAATCACAGGGGAGATCGGTGAGCAAGTCGTCGCTGATGGCCCTCACCACCAAACAGGGGGCGCCACCGACCGTCGTCAAGAAAGCCTCGGTTTCCATGTCGGCCGCAAGACTTGCCGGGTGACGTTGAGCGAAGGCTTCCTTGGCACCGGAGGTCGACAGTAATGGCGCGTCTGCTATCCGGGAGAAATGCAAGGACAATCCCGAGCCACCGAATTCATTAAGGAGTTGCGGGTCGCTCCGTTCATCGACCACGACCTCTCCGACTGCCAATCCTTGCCGCAAACCCACAGCAAAGCCTGCCAGCACGAAGAAATCTGGGCGAAAAGCTCTTTCGAGCAACTCTACCGCCGCTCTCATTCGCTCCGCCCCTAGCCCAGAGCAGAGCGCTACCGTGCCGGGAGCAAGAAACAACGGACGTCGGCCGAGGCTACCATAGCTCTGCAGAGGCCAGCCTCTCCGAACAGCCGCCATCTCTTCAGGAACCGCTGTCAAAAGGCCCACTTTCACGACTGCACGACCTCCCGACACAATGGAGGAGCCGGTGCATACCGATGCTGGACAAACCAGTTTACAGCCCGAGTGAGGGCCTCTCTCACCGAGGTAGGTCGAAATCCTAACTCCCTTCGAGCCCGCTCTGCTGAGAAAAACATTTTCTTCTTGGCCATCCTGACGGCCTCTAAGGGCACTCTAGGTTCTCGGCCAAGGAGATGACCTTCAACCAGGGTGTCCAGCCAACCGACACCCCAGGCCAGGGAGTAAGGGATCCGAAACCGAGGAGCGGGAAGTCCAGTGATGGCCGCCAAGGCCTCTAGCATCTCCTTGAGGGTAAAATTCAAATGACCCAAGATATAGAGGCGACCAGTGAGACCGCCTTGCTCTGCGAGTAGGTGACCCAGGGCCACATCCTCTACCGGAACCAAATTCAGTCCGGTGTCCACGAACGCCGGCATTCTGCCGTTGAGAAAATCAACGATCACCTTCCCAGTCGCCGTAGGCTTGATATCCCCAGGTCCAATAGGGGTGGATGGGTTCACTATCACTACGTCCTGTCCGTTGGAAGCCGCTTCCAACGCGACTTCTTGGGCCAAAAACTTGGAGCGCTTATAGTGGCCGATCACCCGCTCCAGGGTGGTCCGAGAACCTTCATGGGACACCGAGCCTGCTTCCGGTAATCCCAGGGCCGCCACCGAAGAGGTGACCACCACTCGGCCAACCCCTGCGTCTCGACTCACCGCCAGCATGTTTCTGGTGCCTTCTACGTTCGCCAGGTACATGGGTTTGGGATCTTTGGCGAACAGGCGATAATCCGCAGCACAGTGGAAGACTCGTTGACATCCCGAGACGGCTTGCCTCAAGCTGTCAACTTGCAAGAGGTCGCCCTCGTACCACTCTACTGGGAACGCACTCAACAGACTCCGATCGCTCGAAGGTCTCGCGAGAACTCGAACTCTGTCACCACGACGGAGAAGGGCTTGCACCAGATGCGCACCTACAAACCCAGTGCCCCCGGTGACCAAAGAGGTGGTGCTGCCTAGGGATTCGTGCATGGCGACTCCGGTTCGCCTGGGGATCCAAGCCCCCCTTTTTTCAGACTAATTTAAGGGGAGTGTAGTCATGTTGGAAACAGTAGATAACCCTCAAATACCAGGGAACAGAAATAAGGTCCAAAAGTCTCGACCTACTTAGAACTTTGAGCAGGCGAACTGCAGACCACCATTGCTAGGAGCAAATCATCATGAGTAGAGAAACCGCCGTCCTCGACAACGGGTCCCTCCTACCGAGCTTTTCCGAGAAACTTAAGGAGGCGAACCTTATGGGCGCCTTCACCGAAGTGACCACCCCAAGATTCACCAAGTACCTGCTGCAACCTAAGCACATCCTTCGCAACGGCTGGCTTCTGGCCCCCGACTTGGAACTCAGCCAGCGCTCAGTGAGAGCTTACGTCCTTGGAGACCAACCTGAAGAGGGCAGCGAGAAGAGTCCTCTGGGCCAGAGGCTGGAGATCGACCGCGAACGACGGGTGGCTACCCTCAAGACCTATTGTGCCAACCAAAGTCAGACTATAGAATTCGATATGACCTCGTTCACCGTTCTCAACAACAGCCTAAATTGAACAGTTCTTAACGGTGCGAGCAGGAGGAAATCTAGCTCAACAATCTGCTTGGGCAAAGAAGACCGACTCAAAAAAGAGCCGAGACGACCATAGTCCTCGGCTCCTTTTTTGTATGTGCTAGACTTTTGGACCTGAAAGAAGCTCAGCGAGAGGTCTTCGAACCGAAGAGTTCCTTCATCTCCTCTTCGATGAGGTCGAGGTCGAAGGGTTTGGTGATGTAGGAATCGGCCCCCAGTGTGAGCCCCTTCTGTAGGTCCTCTTCCGTGGTTCGCCCAGTCAGCATAACGATGGGAGTCTTTTCATTTAAGGATTCTTTGCGAATCTGCTCAAGCGCCTCAAAGCCGGTCATGTTAGGCATATCAACATCTAGCAAGATCAAGTCGTATACGTTCTCTCTGGCTGCAGCCACGGCCTGGCTCCCGTCAGACCCCTCTTCTATAGAGACCGAGGGGAACACGCCTTCCAGGCAGTCCTTCATCAATTCCCTCAATCGAATCTGATCATCACACAAAAAAATCTTCATAACTGTTCCTCCCTGCGCTTTGGCAACCGGTTTATCAAACGGATTCATCGTCAACTCCCTCCCCTACTCCGAACCTCGCAGTCGGGTTGCCCCACCTTTGGGCGCTGTCTAGAGTATATCACTGCTTAATGCAAATCCAAAGGAGAGAAAATGGAGATTCAATGAACTTGGATTCGGTATCCCACCCCTCGAACCGATTCTATGTATTGACTATGTACGGGTAATTTTCTGCGAATATTGCGAATATGGCTGTCGACGACTCGCTCATCAGCGGGAGCTTCGTGCCCCCAAACCAACTCCACCAGCCTGCCTCTAGACAGCACGTTCTTTCCATTCCTAAGAAGGCATTCAAAAATCCTAAACTCCAAAGTGGTGAGGGGAAGGACCTCATCGGACAAGCTGATCTTGAAGGCTGCTCTGTCAATGGAGAACGGTCCCACGCGCAGCGGTTCGGAGGAGTCTTCTTCTTTAGTGAATCGATAGGCTCTGCGCAAGAGCGCCCTCACTCGCGCCAGCAGTTCTTTGGGGCTAAAGGGCTTTGTCAAGTAATCATCAGCGCCGACTTCTAAACCGAGGATTTTGTCGACATCTTCGTTCAAGCCACTCAGCATAAGCACCGGAAGGGTCTGAGTCTTGCGCAGTTCGGTGCACACCAGCAATCCGTCCACCTTCGGCAATAAGACGTCCAAGATCACCAAATCGAAGGCCCTGGAATTCGCCATAGACAGGGCCTCTTCTCCATCTCTGGCAGAAGAGACCCTGTAGCCGCTCCTCTCAAGACAAGTCCGAATAACAGCTTGAACCCCTTCGTCATCATCGACAACGAGAATTTGAGCGTACTCAGGGGATTCTTCTCGCCGGTCATCTACAGGGTTGAACATCTTTGCACTCTGAGGAAGCCTTCGAAAAAGCACCGATTCACCCCTTCGACTCAAAAAGAGACAAGGTTGAAGAATGTCAAATAAGTGTTTCTGTTTCCTAGGAGTATTGCTCAAACTTTTGAAGCCTATTTAAAAGCCGAACCTCCTGAACCGAACTGCGCGGTCGCTGAGCATGAAACCAATCCAATTTACCACCTTAACTGAAAGAATGGGAGCAGACCTCTCCCTCGAGCAACTCCACGCCGTGAAGGTCGACCAGAACGCTGTGGACTCCAACGGTTATGTTCTCGTGGAAGCCGCAAATGGGGACGAGGTCGCCACTTATGCTCAGGGTTCGGGGATCCGTGCTGACCGACTGGTTGCCATATGCTCTGACCCCAAAGGGCTCCCTGGAGGCTGCCTTTGGATTTCGCCTAACTCCATTGGTCATCCCAGGACCCTCGAACTGCTGAAAGCTTGGACTGGGCACTCAGAGGCCGAGCAATCCCAGGCCCTCTTGGCCCAGATATCCCACGACATGAGATCACCGCTCTCGGTGATCTCAACGGCAGCATCACTAGCCGAGAGAAACTGTCGAGGGAACCAGAAAGCAGAACGATATCTCCACCTCATCGAAGAGTCGGCGGGAGCCCTGAAGAGCCTAGTCAACGACATCCTCGACTACAGTAAGATGAGGGCTGGGCAACTGGCCTTTGTCAATTCGGAGTTCAGCTTACACCAACTTGCCCATTCGGTGACGGACAGCTTTTCTATCTTGGTCAAGAATCCGCAACAGCTCGAGGTCGCTTGCCGGATTGCCCCCGACACTCCAGAGTTTGTGGTGGGCGACCCAGGTCGTCTGAGACAGGTTCTGACCAATCTCTTGAGCAACGCTATGAAGTTCACAGAGCGAGGGCACGTGCGCTTGCATATCGCCACAGACTCCGAAGACCCTAAACTCCTAAAGTTCAGCATCGAAGACACTGGAGTCGGGATAAAAGAAGAGGCCCAAGAGCGAATCTTTGCACCTTACCAGCAAGCGGACAACCAGGTGCAGTCCGTCTATGGGGGAACCGGCCTGGGACTGACCATCTGCCGACTATTGGTGGAAATCATGGGTGGTAAACTCTGGCTGAAATCGACGTATGGAGTAGGAAGCACCTTTCTGTTCACGGCAAACCTTCCCGAAGTCGAAAGAGAGGTACAGATCGATCTCCCGGAACTCAAGGGAACAAGAGTATTTTTGGCCCACAAGAGTCCCAAATTGCTTTCAGAGAGACTTGCCGCGGACAACTCTTTTACGGTTTGCGAAAGCCTCGATGACGCCCTAAGCTCTCTAAAGTCGAGCGACGGCTACGACCTTTTTGTCATCGACCTTGAACTCAACGGCTTTGATTTGCCCAGAAAAATCCTGGAATCCAGGTCGGATGCACGAGTGGTTGTCACCACGTCCGCTGGTCAGCGCGGCGAGGTTGCACTCTGCAGAGAAATGGGGCTAGCTGGATATTTGACAACCGAACTCAGCGACGAAGAACTGAATCTAGCCTTGGCCTTAAGTCTTAAGTCGCCAGACGTGGTCACTCGGTATACCGCCAGGGAAATGTTGGAAGCGAGAGCAGCGAATAGCTGACTTGACCTATGACCTCTATTGATAGGCGCTTCGAATAGCTACAAACTTATCTTGATTCTCAACGAAGACCTCGACCACGTCGGGAGCAAAGTGAGTGCCGGAATCCCCCATGATGATATCTCGGGCCTTCTCGTGACTGAAGGCCGGTTTATAGACTCTCTTCGAAGTCAGGGCGTCGTAGACATCAGCCAAAGCCAGAATTCTAGCCGAGAGAGGAATCTCTTCCCCGGTGAGACCGTCCGGATAACCCCGACCATTCCATTTCTCATGATGAGAGCGGGCGATCTCGATCCCCATGGCCACAATCTTATTGTCTCGGTAGCGACGTTGAACTTCTCGCAGCGTTTCGGCTCCGATGACACTGTGAGACTTCATGATTTCAAATTCTTCGTCGGTCAATTTGCCTGGCTTCAGCAAAACCGAGTCGGGAATCCCAACCTTTCCAATGTCGTGCAGTGGGCTTGCGTCATAGAGTTCCTCCAAGAAGTCGTCAGTGATCAGCTCCTGGTAGGGTTCGCGGCTTCTGAGTCCTTCACCGAGAACCTTACAATACTCCCGCAGGCGCTCGAGATGGTCTCCGGTCTCCGGGTCTCGAGACTCCGCTAGCTTCGACAAGGCGAAGACGATCGCCATATGAGATGATTTCAGCTGCTCTAGAGCTTGAGTAACGCGATCTTCCAGGACAAGATTGGTACTCTCAAGACGGACTCGATCCTCTTGCTCCATCAGCATAAGCCTTCGAGAGGCAAGACAGGAATTCACCCGAGCTTTCAAGCGTTTCAAGCAAAAAGGCTTGGAGATGTAGTCGTCGGCACCGAGCTCCAGTGCCTTCGTCACCATCTCTTCCTCCCCGTATCCGCTGACCATTATTACCGGAATATTCTTTGTTGTGCCTCGACTCTTGAGATCCGAGAGAATCGACAAACCATCGATATCCGGCAGCAGAAAATCCAAGATTATGAGGTCCGGAAGGAGGGTTTCAGCTGCGGCGGCCACATCGCGGCCGTCTTCGAATTGCTGTACATCCAAGGCCAATCCTCGAAGAAACTTCGAGACCATCTCTCGCAAAGACCTCGTATCGTCGACTACGAATGCTCTCTGTCCTCGTACCGACGGGAATGCTTGATTTCTATTTTGCGCAGTAACGGCGTCCACCAACAGGGCCCCCTAAAACGATGCTGAGGTAGGATTCATCACACCCGCGAAAAAACCCCTTCTCGAATCTAGCTAGGCCTTACTTTTCAGCTGGCTTCACGATGTTGAGCTCCATTCAGAGCGGCCTTCAAACGCCCCACCTCCCGCTGAAGCCTGCTGAATGCCTCTTGCACCCGTTCGGGGTCTTGGGCCGCCCCAGCGGATTCCAAGTCCCTAGCTGCCTGGGAACTAGGGCCAGCGTGCAGAAATACCAACCCTCCCTTGATCCAGTGAGCACGATCCTTGATTCGAACGAAGTTTCTGGCTTCGACCGCTTCCTGTAAAGTCATCATCATGGCATCGTTCTCTTCCAGAAAAGCCTGGACAGCTGCTGAGAAGATAGCTTCATCTCCAAAGCACGCTAGGGCCGCAGCCCGATTGAGTGGCTCCATTTGAAATCCTCCTTCGTTCCTGGTTAATGGTGGCCAGAAATCTCAAACATGAATGGAGTCCCTGGCATCTGGATAGGGCATCCCAAAGGATAGAATCGTACATATACCACATAGATTAGTGATGTAAAGAAGGTTGCTTGGGCCGCAAAGAAAAAGCCTTGAACATGTTCCAAAGAGTGCTGATATGCTTGGACGGAAGTCCCTTTGCCGAGTTAGCACTTCCCGTAGCCATCGAACTGGCCCTGGGCTGGAGTTCCACTTTGATTATGTACAGGAGCGTTCCCCCTCCGCCTCTGCCGGCCTTCGGCACCCTTCCAGCCAACCTCGCCGACGAGCCGATCAAAGCCGCACTCAAGGAGGCTGAATCCTACCTCCATGCCTTGAGTCAGTCCTTGCCTCTCGAACTCCCTCACGAAACTCTTACCCGAGTCGGAACGCCGGTGCAAACACTGAAAACCGTGGTCTCCGAACACCGAGTGGACTTGATCGTCATCGCCACTCATCACCGGCACGGACTGGCCCGTTGGCTCTCTGGTAGCACCACCGGTAACCTGCTTCAGGACGCCCTTTGCCCGCTGCTCTCACTGCCTTACTCCGAAAACGATGTCAGGCCCAAATAGGCCTGCAGAGCAGCGTCAGGCAAGAAGGTATCTCGGCACGGACTCCAAAGAGTCTCTGAAAACTTGGCAGATCGGGAGGACTTGAAGTGAAATCACCACTTTCGAAAAGCATCCCGATGCGCCTCACCAATGAATCCCTCGGAAGCGAAAACCAATGTCCATAAAAGTTCTGGTGGTGGATGACCACCCCGTCATACTTCAGGGTCTTCAAGGGATGATCTCATCTTTAGAAGGGATCGATGTCATCGGGGAGGCCCGCAGCGGCCAACAGGCCATCGATACAGCCATCGAAGTCGAACCCGACGTCATCCTTATGGATGTCCGACTGCCAGAACTCAACGGCCTGGAGGCCATGCGGCGTCTCCGAGAGAAGCTGCCCGCGATCAAGGTCGTTTTTATCACCGTGTCCGACAGCGATCTCTATTTGGTCGAGGCCCTTCGCTGGGGTGCGAATGGCTACCTAACCAAAGATTCCTCCCAAGAGCTCATTGGAGACGCGATCCGCAGTGCCGTCAGGGGGGGGTGTCTGCTGTCGGAGACTTTGGTTCAGAAGGCCTTCGGGGCCATAGCCCGAGCCGCCGTCAATCTCGGCAAACCTGAAGTAGAAGGAGAGCTTCCACCCATAGTAGAGCTCACTCCCAGGGAACTCGACGTCCTCCGCTTGGTGGCCAAAGGGATGACGAATCGTTCCATCTGTAGGGAGTTGAACCTAGCGGAAGTGACTATCAAAAAGCATGTGCAATCGATTATGGGAAAAATGGGCGTCAAAGACCGCACCCAGGCAGCTCTGCGCGGTGTCCGCCTGGGGCTGATCGATTGAGTTGGCTTGGTGACCATCGAGCAAAGGCAACCCAGGAACCGATCGGCCGTAAGGGAATCAAGATTCCATGACTGAGCCCAATCTTTTAGCGAAGTCCTACGACTTCTGCCGAAAGTTGACCCGTGAAAGAGCAAAAAACTTCTACTACGGAATTCAACTTCTCCCTCAAACTCGCCGAGATAGTCTTTGTGCGGTGTATGCCTTTTTCAGGGTAAGCGATGACCTTTCCGACAATGAAGCTCTAGAAAACCGGACCCTACGCCTCAACGCTTGGAAGCAAGCCATACGAACTTCCAACGTCGCGAACGAAGACGGTCCGCTGGTCTTGCCGGCGTTTCGCGATAGTGTTGAAAAATTTGAGATCCCTGCTGAATATTTCGAAGAGTTGGTGGATGGAACAAGTTCCGACCTCCACGTTACCCGCTATCAGACCTTCCAGGATCTCTACCGCTACTGCTATCAAGTGGCCTCTACCGTGGGGTTGGTGTGTTTGCATATTTTTGGCTTTGACCACAGCCAGGAAGCATTGGAAAAGGCTGAAGCTCGAGGAATCGCGTTTCAGTTAACTAACATCTTGAGAGATGTGGCCGAAGATGGAGAGCGCGGCAGGATCTACCTCCCACTTGAAGACCTGGCCAGATTTGAAATCAGTGAAACTGAGTTCCTTGAGGGTCTTCCCAGTCCCAACCTCAGAAATTTCTTGGACTTCCAAATAGACCGAGCCAAGAGTTTCTACGAGCGCTCTGCGGACCTGAAAGAGCACGTTCACCCTGAAAGCCAGGCCTCGCTGGAGGCCATGACCAGCATCTACCGGGCTCTTCTCGGCAAGATCGAGCGAATGGGCCCTCAGGTATTCCAAGAGAGAGCTCGTCTCAGCAAGATGGAGAAGCTTGCCTTGGCAGGCAAGACCGCCTTGGCGGGACTCAGAGGCTCCTAGACTGATCTAGGATGCCTCTTTCAAAGAGTCCAAGAACCGGGCATATTTGGTCTTTCGACTGGGGGAGTTCTCAATGCCGTGCTGCACCAACCACTCTCTGATCATCTCAGGCAAGCTCGACCCGTCAGAGGGCTGCCCCTGGTCGCTGCAGATCTCGATTTCGAGTTCCCAAAAGAGGGTGCCATCGGGATAGAGCGTTTGGTCAATTTCCCAGAAGCGAGCCCCTGCCAAGGGAGCCCTGCAAACCCGCCGCAGAGTTTTGGTCTCACCCAATAGTCGAATTGGAGCATTTGAAATCTCCTCTCGAAACCGTCTGAGTGTGGAGGTCGACTCCCAGTGGACAGGCTCCGTCTCGGTCACCTGTTCAGAGACTTCGATAGAATCGAAGAGACCAGGGGCCACCTCACGTCCGATCTTTAAGGTCAAGGTCCGTTTGTCGCCCTCAGACCGAAGGCGCAACACCCAGTCTCTTCGCTCCACCGCAGCCTGAGCCACAAAGTATTGGTTGACCAACGTCTTTTCCCTGATTGGCTCTCCCAAAATAGAACTCAACTTCTCCGCTCCACTCTGGCTGAGGAGCAGCTTGATCTCGGTTTCTCTCTCGGTCACCTCTAAGGGGCTCCGAAATCCCTACGCAAGTAAAGATCCATCTGCTTAAACCACCAAGGCCAATCGTGAGCCACATCGTGCCCCCAGAGTTCCAACTTATGGGGCACTCCCATCTTTTCGAGATAGTCTGAGAACCAGGTGGTCCAATGAACCCTCTCCCAAGGCCCCTGTCCACAAATCAAGGTGACTTGAGCATTGGCCAGGTAATCCCAAGCCGGTTTAGACTTAAGTTCGGGAAGATAGTGCTTGGGGCTATTGAGATAACAATTGTGGTCAAAATGCTCGCCGAACATTTCGGAGATATCGTAGATCCCACTCAGGCCGTAGGCATAACGGAACAGGTCGGGATGTTTGAAGAGGGTGTTCATGGCGTGGAAAGCACCAAATGAGGCTCCCATGGTAGCTATGGGAACCCGCCCCTGACAGTCGGCAAAGATCTCGCCAACTACTTCTTCAGCAACGTAGGAGTCATAGGCCTGGTGACGACGGGCCGCCTCAGGAATGGACACTGTCTTGTCACTCCAACTGCTTCCGTTAATGCTGTCTATGGTGATCAACTTGATAACCCCTCCTTCAATGAAGGGCGACAAGGCTGACAGCATGCCTTGCCTTTCGAATTCTTCAAAGTCGGCGGCTGCAGTGGGAAAGGCCAAGAGAGGGACCCCAAAGTGTCCGTAAATGGCCATAGGCATGGAGCGTCCAAGGTGTCGGCTCTTGATGGTCTTTTTCTGAACTTTCATGTGGGATAATTTCGAAAAGCCTCTGTTCCTCCTCCCGTCCGCAATGGAACTCGTTCCTGGCCGTCGAATCGCTCGAGAGAACCCTTGATGACGGACTCCCTTTACAGGTCTATCGGAATGAACTAAGATCGCGCCGGATATGACTGATGCGACCCTGCCAGAGAACGTTCACCTCTACGAAGTAGAAGGACGCAAGATCTATGTGATCGGAACCGCTCACGTCTCCGCCAAGAGTGTGGAACTTGTCGAAGCTGTCCTCCGAGACATTCGGCCCGACACCGTAGCGGTAGAACTCTGTGAGCCTAGGTACCGAGCCCTCAAG